>JAYEJA010000049.1:0-65753 GCA_034660395.1 Actinomycetota bacterium | reverse complement strand
ATAAACATTTTAAAATAAATTTTAAATTATAATATGAATAAAAAATAATTTTTTTGATTTTTTTTATTTTGTTTTTTTTAAATATATGATCATTTTTATTGTATAATTTTAAAAAAGAGGAGAGGTGGCTGAGCTGGTCGAAAGCGCTCGACTCGAAATCGAGTGTACCGCTGATAGCGGTACCGTGGGTTCGAATCCCACCCTCTCCGCCAATTTGAAGATAAGTTAAAAAATGTAAGAAAATAAAAAAAATTTTTAGGAAAAATAAAATATTTAAAAAATAAATTTGCCGGAAGAAATTAAAAATAAAAAAAAGATTGAAATAATAGAAGAACTAAAAAATCTATGCGACAGCAGTAATTTAAAGTTCTGGTTTCTTGGAAAATGGGAATGGATTATTGCCTGAAAAATGATAAAACGAACATAAAAATCATATGTAACTAAAAAATATTTCCCTGGAATAAAGAGGGAAAATATATGATAAAATTGATGTAATTGATGAATATATTTGGTTCTTAAGGAGGGAAAATGAAAAATTTTAAATTTAGAAATAATACTGAGATTATTTTTGGAAAGGATATGGAAAAAAGCGTTGGCGCCGAGGCAGCAAAATATGGGAAAAAAGTCCTGCTTCATTACGGCGGCGGAAGCATTAAAAAGTATGGCCTCTATGACAGAGTTATAAAATCACTAAAGGATAAAGGGATGGAAATAATCGAGCTCGGCGGCGTAAGGCCAAATCCGGTACTTTCGATGGTAAATGAAGGAATTGATATATGCAGAAGGGAAAAAATAGATTTCATACTTGCTGTGGGGGGAGGCAGCGCGATTGACTCCGCCAAGACTATAGCGGTAGGAGTTCCACACAGCGGGGACGTATGGGACTTTTACGAAGGAAGGAGTGAGCCAGAAGAGACACTTCCCGCAGGAGTGGTTTTAACCATTCCTGCTTCCGGAAGTGAATCAAGCGATAGCGCAGTGATTACCAATGAGGATGGTTTGTACAAGAAAGGGCTAACAAGTGAGCTGCTGCGCCCAGAGTTTGCTATATTGAATCCGGAAATTACATTCACTCTTCCTCCTTATCAGACGACCTGTGGCGCTTCGGATATGATGGCCCACATAATGGAAAGATATTTTACTACGGTAAGGGATGTCGAACTTACTGACAGGTTATGTGAAGCGACATTAAAGACAGTTATAGGCAATACTTTAAAGGTACTTAAGGAGCCGGAAAATTACGCTGCCCGTGCTGAGATTATGTGGTCGGGCACCATTGCGCATAATAATCTGCTTGATACCGGAAGGATTGGCGACTGGGCTTCACATAATATAGAGATGGAAATAAGCGGGTTATATGATATTGCACATGGTGCGGGTCTGGCTATTATCTTCCCGGCATGGATGGAATATGTATATAAAAAGGACGTAGATAGATTTGCACAGTTTGCAGTAAGGGTTTGGAACGAGGAATATGATTTTAATAATCCTGAAAATACGGCTAAAGCCGGTATCAGGAGATTAAAAAACTTTTTTAAAGAAATTGGACTCCCCACTACGCTTAAAGAAGCAAATATTCCATATGACAGGTTTGAAGAAATGGCCGGGAAATGTACAGAGGAGGGACCGGTGGGAAATTTTGTGAAGCTTGATACCGGTGATGTAGTCAAAATACTGGAAATGACAAAATAGGTAAAAATCCATATTAAAAATAAAAAATGATTTTTTTGTCAGGTGGTTTATTAAAGTTACTCATTACAGACTATTTTAAATCCGGCGAATCATTTTTTTAATTTGGAGTCAGGGCTTCTCTGCTGATGATTAGAGAGTCTATTTTATTTGTTTTTGGTCCAACATCGTGTTTTATTTTTTTGATTAATTTTATATAATCAAATTGGCCGTGCTAGGTGGGGAGTTAGCGGTGCCCTGTAACTCACAATCCGCTATAGTGAGACTGATTACCAGATATGAGATTTGTGATAGTAAGATCAGTACCTGTATAAGTGGTGTTGAAAGCCGGGTCTTGTGCAGCGGAGGGTTACAAACCCCGCCAGGTCTGAAAAGAAGCAGCGGTAAGTAACATTCTTCGGGTGCCACAAGGAAACCTGGCCGGAGCTAACTATACCGGAGGCGCTTGTTATTATAAATCGAATTCTGGGGCACGGTCGTTTATAATTAATTAAATAGCATATAGATAAAATTAAGATATCATAGTATGAATTATATTTCATTTTACAGAAAGTGGAGACCGCAAAGTTTCGGAGAGATAATTGGCCAGGAACACAATATTAAGACTTTAAGGAATGCTATCCGGAATAACAGGTTATCTCACTGTTACATATTCTGCGGGCCAAGGGGCACGGGAAAAACATCAACGGCGAGAATACTGTCAAAAGCACTGAACTGTAAAAAGGGCATAACTCCGGACCCCTGCAATAAATGCGAAAACTGTATGAGTATATCAAATGGCTCAAGTGTGGATGTGGTGGAAATTGATGCTGCTTCTAACCGGGGTATAAATGAGATAAGGGAACTCAGGGAAAAAGTAAAATACCTGCCAAATATCTTAAGGAAGAAAGTATATATAATAGATGAAGTCCATATGCTTACTACTGAAGCTTTCAATGCGCTTCTCAAGATTCTGGAAGAACCTCCCGAACATGTATTGTTTCTAATGGCCACTACAGAGCCTAATAAAGTTATTCCAACGATATTATCAAGATGCCAGAGATTTGATTTTTCACCTATTTCCATGGACAAGATAAAAGAAAGATTAAAAAAAATTGCCGGCAGCGAAAAAATAGATATAGATGAGTCGGCTATAGATATTATTTCAAAATACGCAGACGGGAGTTTAAGAGATGCGGATAGTATACTTGAACAGCTGGCAGCATTTGGCGGGAATAAAATAGAGGTTAAAAATGTTGCGTCTCTTCTTGGTATCACGGACCTTGATTTATTATTTGAGCTCACCGACGTATTAATTGAAAGAGATTTAAACAGGGGCTTTCTACTGGCAAATAAGATTATAAAAAGCAATCATAACCTTAAAGTATTCGTATCTGAATTTTTAGATTATCTTTATGACTTATATGTTATTAAGAGTTACCCGGACCCTTTTGAGATTGTAAATATAAGCAGGGATTACAGGAAAAAATATTCGCATAGGGCTGAAAAGCTCCGGAAGGAGGAAATAGAGTTCTATATGGAACTTTTTACTGATTTGCTTAAACAGATAAAGTGGGGCGATAGCTCCAGAATATTTTTTAAGTCCGCGCTGGTTAAGGCGATTAATTTTGTCGTTGTGGATGAGAAGGAAATAATCGGGAAGGTATCAAGAATGGAAGCTCAAATAGATTCTTTAAAAATTAAGCTTGATAAAATTAATATTAAAAAGGTGGAGCCCGGCCGCTCCGGCAGGAAAGAAGAAGAAAATACTGATAATGATTACGGGAATGAAGATAACGATTTCGATATAATAAATACTGATGAAATTGATAAAATGGTGAATGATGTAGGAAATAAAAAAAGCGATAAGCAAAGTGATAAAAAATCCAGGAAATCTAATTTAGAAAAAACGAAATCAGAAAAAAGTTCTGATGTTAAAAAAGAGCAGGAAGGTAAAGGCAATGGAATTGCTTTTATACATAATAATATGGACGAGATATCCAGGGCTCTAAAAAGCAGGAAGGTATCTGTTTATGCCATGTTTATAGAAGCTAAGCCTGATAGACTTGAAGATAAGATACTTTATTTCAGTCTTAATAAAAAGAAACAGTGGCATAAAAATCACTTAAATAAAAGTAATAATGTTGATTTAATATCGGATGTGATTAAGAAAGTTACCGGCAGGAGTTATATAGTAAGGTTTGAAATTAAAAAAGAAAGCAGCGGTAGTAAAAAAGAAGAAAGCAAGGGGATTAAAAATAAAAAGAGCGCGGAAGTGAAAAATGAGGGTAGCGCAAAGTCCAGCGGATTAAAGAAAACTGCAGCGGTCAAAGGAGGTTCAGTATCCGGAGGTAATAATAAGAGTAGTAAAAATATCGATGGTGGCAAGGATGTACTTGGTTACTTTGAGAAAAAATTTAACATAAAGGAGTAAAAATTGAGCTTTAATTACGGAAGTATGATGAAGCAGGCCAAAATTATGCAGCAAAAAATCCAGAGCATAAAGAAAGAATTAAAGGAAATGAAGTTTGAAGCATCTGCCGGGGGAGGTGCGGTCAAAGTCAGGATGAATGGCGACCAGGAAATTCTTGGAGTGGAGATTGATAAGAAAATGATAAAACCAGACGACCTGGATATGATTGAAGATATGGTAATGGTTGCCGTAAATGATGCTGTCAAGCAATCTAAAGAGGAAGCAAAAAAGAAAATGTCCGCGCTTACCGGTGGAATGGACATTCCAGGCATGTCTTAAACCGGGTTGTTGATTGTGCCTGTTATTGCTTCATTTTTTTTGGTATTGCTAATTATAACGGACTGTTTTTAACATTAAAAAATCGGACTTAAATGCAAATATGGCTTTATATATAAAAAGTGTTGAGAATCTAATAAATGAGTTTAAGAAGCTTCCCGGGATAGGCCCCAAATCTGCAAAAAGAATTGTCTTTTTTTTGCTTAAACTACAGCGTAAGGACGTTTTGAGACTATCGCAAAGCATGGTTGAAATGAAAGACAGGGTAAAATTCTGCAGCCAGTGTTATGGCCTGAGCGAAGAAGATATATGTTCAATTTGCAGGGACATGTCAAGGGATAGAAGGAAAGTATGTATAGTAGAAGAAGCAAGTGACGTAGCTATTATTGAAAAGACAGGAGAATACAGGGGGCTGTATCATGTTCTGGGAGGGCTTTTATCTCCAATCGAGAATATCGGTCCCGATGAAATAAGGGTCCCAAAATTATTGGAACGGGTTAAAGCCAATGAAGTCGAAGAGGTTATGATTGCCTTAAATCCTACAGTTGAGGGTGAAAGTACTGCCGGTTATCTAAAAAAGATATTGACCCCTCTGGGAATTAAAGTTACAAGACTGGCAAGCGGTATTCCTGTTGGCGGGGATCTTGAGTATGCGGACGAGGTAACAATCGGAAAGGCGATTTCCGAACGCAGGGAGATTTAGCATGAGGCCGCTTTGGGATTTGAGTTTATAAGTCTTATTTTATTAAAAAAATAAATTAAATATGCTATAATTCATTGGTTTAATTTTTGGTTGGAGTTTGAACTATTGCTGGTATCTTCAATTAATGATAGTTTTTAAAACGGGGCTTATAAATCAATAAAAATTTTTTAAATTATATTTTTAAATTCTAAAACGGGAAATTTATACATGGAGGAGTAGATTTATTATGAAAAAAATGAAAACGATGGATGGCAATATGGCGGCAGCATATGTAGCGTATGCTTTTACTGAAGTGGCGGCCATCTATCCTATTACACCCTCTTCACCTATGGGCGAATATGTTGACGAATGGGCTGCTCATGGCAAGAAGAATATTTTCGGACAGACGGTTAGCGTGAGTGAATTACAATCTGAAGGAGGTGCATCGGGAGCAGTACATGGTTTGCTTGCTGCAGGGTCGCTTACTTCAACTTTTACAGCTTCACAGGGTCTGCTTTTAATGGTTCCCAATATGTATAAAATTTCAGGAGAACTTCTTCCGGGTGTCTTTCATGTAAGTGCCCGTACTCTTGCAACCCATGCACTTTCAATATTCGGTGACCATTCCGATGTCATGGCAGTAAGGCAGACCGGATTCGGTCTTCTTGCATCGGGTTCCATACAGGAAATTATGGATCTGGGCGGAGTAGCACACCTGAGCGCCATAAAATCAAGGGTGCCGTTTGTTCATTTCTTTGATGGTTTCAGGAGCTCTCATGAGATACAGAAAATAGAAGTTATAAATTACGAAGATTTTAAAAAGCTTATTGATGAAAAGGCGTTAGGAGAATTCCGCAGCAGAGCTTTAAGTCCGGAGCATCCCGTTACGAGAGGTACGGCCCAGAATCCGGACATATTTTTTCAGGCAAGGGAATCATCTAACAGATTTTACGATAAAGTGCCATATATAGTGGAAGATTATATGAAGAAGATAAGCAAACTGACAGGAAGGGAATACAGACCGTTCAATTATGTCGGGGCAAAAGATGCAGAGTATGTAATCATAGCAATGGGCTCTGTTACGGATACTATAGATGAAACGGTAAATTATCTTGTTAAGGCAGGCGAAAAGGTAGGTGTGCTGAAAGTTCATCTCTATCGTCCTTTCTGTACCGAGTTTTTATTTAAATCCCTGCCGGATAGTGTTAAGAAAATTGCTGTTATGGACAGGACAAAAGAGCCGGGAGCAGTAGGCGAGCCTATGTATACGGATGTTAAGACCGCGTTCTTTGAAGTTGAAAAAAGGCCGGTTATTATAGGAGGCAGATACGGGCTTAGCTCAAAGGATACCACACCTGCGCAGATAAAAGCCGTATTTGATAACCTGAAATCCGATAATCCCAAAAACGGCTTTACTGTTGGCATAACAGATGATGTTACACATACTTCTCTTGAAGTAAAAGATAAAATCGAGACTGTACCTGAAGGAACAATAAGGTGTAAATTCTGGGGTCTCGGCGGTGATGGTACCGTTGGAGCAAACAAGAATGCAATAAAGATAATAGGTGACAATACTGACATGTACGCCCAGGGCTATTTTGCTTATGACTCAAGGAAGTCCGGCGGAATTACTGTATCCCACCTGAGGTTTGGTAAATATCCAATCAAGTCAACCTATCTTATAAACGATGCAGACTATGTGGCATGTCATAAGCAGTCCTATGTTGACCAGTATGATTTGCTTAAAGGATTGAAAAAAGGAGGGGTATTTGTTTTAAATTGTCAGTGGGAAGAGGAAGAACTTGAAGAAAAAATACCGGCAAATATTAAAAGATACCTATACGAGAATGATATCAATTTCTATAGCATTGATGCCACCAGTATAGCAGCCGGGGTGGGGCTGGGAAGCAGAATTAATATGATTATGCAGGCCGCCTTCTTTAAACTGGCGGAAGTCATACCTCTTGATGATGCAATAAAATATTTAAAAGAAGCCATAAAAAATACTTACGGCAGGAAGGGTGAAAAGATTGTTAATATGAACTACCAGGCTGTCGATAAAGGTATAAAAGGCCTTAAAAAAATTAAAATTCCCGAAAGCTGGAAGGATGCTGTTGATGAGGCCGGCATCAAAGAAGCCCAGGAGCCGGATTTCATAAAGAACATGCTGAGAGTAATGAACAGGCAGGAAGGCGACAAGATACCGGTTAGCGCGTTTGTAGGCTCAGAGGATGGAACATTCCCGCAGGGCACTACGGCATATGAGAAGAGGGGAAGTGCAATAGATATACCGGAATGGCAGGAAGATAATTGTATCCAATGTAACGAGTGCTCCTATGTATGCCCGCATGCAGCTATAAGGCCTGTGCTTCTTACTGATAAGGAGCTAAAAAAAGCTCCCGGAGATTTTAAAACGATAAAGGCGAAGGGAAAGGGCATGGACGGACTTTCTTACAGGATGCAGGTAAGCCCTCTTGACTGTACCGGGTGCGGGAGCTGCGTGGAAGTCTGCCCCGCAAGAGAAAAAGCGCTTGTTATGAAACCGCTTGATTCGCAGATGAAAGAGGAAGAGAACTGGGATTTTGCTTTGAAGATTCCTGTTAAAGAAAGCGTTGCAACCACGAAAACGGTTAAGAGCAGCCAGTTCAGGCAGCCGCTGCTGGAGTTCTCGGGTGCCTGTGCCGGATGCGGGGAAACTCCTTACGCAAAACTTGTAACCCAGCTTTTTGGTGACAGGATGCTTATATCCAATGCTACCGGATGTTCATCCATATGGGGCGGTTCGGCTCCTTCAACACCTTATACGGTTAACAGTGAAGGAAAAGGACCGGCATGGGCCAATTCTTTATTTGAAGATAATGCTGAATACGGATATGGAATGGCCCTGTCTATAAGGAATATGAGAGACAGGATAGAGGACTACATGAATCAGCTGAAAAGTCCGGATGTAGATTCCGGAGTAAAGGAAGCTGCAGCTGAATGGATTAAAGGAAAAGAAGATGTCGAAGCAAATAAGAAATCTACAGAGAAGATATTAAAACTATTTAAAAAGGACCTGGGCAGTAAAAAGGCCAATGAACTTAGAGATAAAATACTGGAACTTAAGGATTATCTTATTAAAAAATCTGTATGGGCATTTGGCGGAGACGGCTGGGCTTATGATATAGGTTATGGCGGACTCGACCATGTTCTCGCATCTGGAGAAAATATGAATATTCTTGTTTTTGACACCGAGGTATATTCAAATACGGGAGGCCAGTCTTCAAAGGCAACCCCGCTGGGTGCTGTGGCAAAATTTGCTGCTTCGGGTAAGAAAATGAAGAAAAAAGACCTCGGGCTTATGGCTGCGAATTATGGATATGTATATGTTTCACAGATAGCAATGGGTGCAAGCAGGAAACAAACGCTTAAGGCATTCCTTGAAGCGGAAAGCTATAACGGCCCATCGCTTATAATAGCTTACAGCCCGTGTATTAACCATGGTATTTATGCCGGTATGAGCTGCAGCCAGTTAAGGGAGAAGGAAGCTGTTGAGTCAGGATACTGGCATCTTTACAGGTATAACCCGGAACTTAAGAAAGATGGGAAAAATCCGTTTATTCTTGATTCGAAGGAGCCAAAGGCATCGTTCAGGGATTTCCTGATGGGTGAAGTAAGATATGCATCGCTTACCAAGACCTTCCCGGATATAGCCGAAGATCTGTTTAGCAGGGCAGAAGAAGAAGCCAAAAAGAAATATGAAAAATATAAAAAGCTGGCGGAAGCAGAGTAAGAAGTTCTATATTTATAAATTACTGATTTTAAATAAGAATATATTTAAAGCATGATGGTCAAGAAAGATATAATAGTCCTTAAGTTCGGTGGTACTTCTGTCGGTGATGTTGATAAAATAAGAAAAGTTGCTGACAGGGTAATAAAATCAAGGAATGAAGGTAAAAGCGTAGTGGTTGTCGTTTCAGCTATGGGTGACACTACCGAGAGGCTTATTGAACTTGCAGAAAAAATAATTCAAAAGCCCTCAAGACGTGAAATGGATATGCTTACATCGACAGGGGAGCAGGTTTCAAGCGCGCTTCTTGCGATAGCCGTTCAGGAAAGAGGTTCCGGGTGTATTTCTCTTACCGGCGGACAGGCAGGTATTTTAACCGACGAGTTTTATTCCAATGCTAAAATCCTGAATATAAAAGTAGATAGGATATTAAAAGAATTAAAAAAAGACAGGGTAGTGATTATAGCGGGATTCCAGGGCATCAATTTAGACGGAGATATCACAACACTGGGAAGGGGCGGTTCGGATACCACGGCTGTTGCGGTGGCTTCTGCGCTTAAGGCAAAATATTGTGAGATATATACGGACGTTGATGGAGTTTATTCAGTTGATCCGAATATGGTAGATGGAGCTAAAAAGCTCAAATCAGTTTCGTATGATGAAATGCTGGAACTGGCATCTTCCGGAGCAAAAGTAATCCACCTGAGGGCAGTAGAGTTTGCAAAAAAGCATAATGTGATATTACATATAAGGTCAAGTTTTAAAGATATTGAAGGGACATGGGTTATGGATAATTTTCAAAATGATAAAAGAATGGAAAGGCCGATGGTTACAGGAGTAACTTATGATGTAGGAGAGGTCAAGGTATCCGTATTCGGACTGGAGGATAAGCCGGGGATTGCTGCAGATTTATTTGGAAAGCTGGCTGAAAAGAATATAAATGTTGATTTAATTGTCCAGAATGTCAGCGAGAAAAATATTGCTGCTATTTCCTTCACAATAAAAGGTGATGATGTTGAAACGGCAAAAGAAACCATTGGTAAAATAGAGAATGTAAATTTAGAAATGGATTCCGACATTGCAAAAGTTTCAATTGTGGGTGCAGGGATGCAGTCACATCCGGGTGTTGCAGCGAAGATGTTCGGCATACTTGCAGAAAGAGGTATTAATATTGAAATGATAAGCACCTCTCCGATAAGAATTTCATGCGTAGTAGAAAAAAGCAGGGTAAAAGAAACAGTAAGGGCCCTGCACGGCGGTTTTGAGCTGGAAAAATAAATAAAATAATATTTTTTCTTTTATATTGTATTTATTTTTATATTGTTTTAATATATCCTTCACTTATCTGTAAGTTTTTAATCTTTAATTATTAAAAAGTATCTGTCATTACACTTAAAAAGTGGTGAGTTTAATATGAGTTCAAAAGAATATAATGTAGCTGTAGCGGGAGTAACAGGTGCAGTGGGAAAAGTATTTCTCTCAATTCTGGAGGAGAGGGATTTTCCGGTAAAAAACCTTATACCTCTTGCTTCTTACAGGTCTAAAGGCAGGAAAATATTTTTTAAAGGTGAGGAACTTGAGGTAAGGGAATTAAAAAAGGACTCTTTCAGCGGCGTGGATATAGCACTTTTTTCGGCGGGGGCTTCAACTTCTAAAGAGTTTGCAGGGCATGCCGTAGATAGCGGCGCAGTAGTCATTGATAATAGCAGCGCATTCAGGATGGAAGATGATGTACCCCTTGTTGTTCCCGAAATAAATAATAGTAAAATATTTGAACATAAAGGCATTATTGCCAATCCTAATTGTTCCACTATAGTTCTTGTAGTAGCTCTTAAACCGATTTATGATATCTCTCCGATAAAAAGAATTATAGTATCTACCTACCAATCCGTCTCAGGGGCGGGTGCCAGGGCCATAAAGGAGCTTGAAGACCAGACAAGGGAGATAATATGCGATGGCAAAAAAGGGTTTGAAAGCAAAGTTTTTCCCGTACAGATAGCTTTTAACGTAATTCCGCATGTAGATATATTTCTTGATAATGGTTATACAAAGGAAGAAATGAAAATGGTCCATGAGACCCGTAAAATTTTTGGTGATAATAATATAATGGTTTCTGCAACAACGGTAAGGGTTCCTGTTTTTACTTCTCATTCGGAGTCGGTTTTTATTGAAACCCGGGAAAAAATTGAGCTGGATATGGTAAGAAATGCGCTGGCCGTAGGCAAAGGCCTGGTCTTGAAGGATGATTTTAAGAATGCAGTTTACCCGACCACTCTTGATTCCTCCGGGAGGGATGATACCTATGTAGGAAGGGTGAGGGAAGATATATCCGTAAGGAATGGAATAAGCATGTGGGTGGTAGGAGACCAGCTCAGGAAGGGAGCGGCGCTGAATGCGATTCAGATTGCCGAGGAGCTTATAAAAGGGTAAAACATTGATAATATTAGTTTTATAATTATATAAGAGTTAATTATTTTTGTTTTTTCTTGAATATATCTATTTTTTTAATTCTTTCGGCTAACTCTTTCTCAAAACCCCTACCTGTTGGTCTGTAATATTTCTCTGTAAGATTGACAAGTTTATCGGGAAGGTGATTCTGGCTGACTATTGATTCCCTGTAATTATGCGAATATTTATAACCTTTGCCGTATCCAATATCTTTCATTAAGCTGGTAGGGGCATTTCTAAGATGATACGGAACGGGAAGCGATCCATATTCTTCAATGTCAGATTTAACCTTTTTATATGTTTTATAAAGGGAATTGCTTTTCGGCGCAAGGGCGAGGTAAATTGCTGCCTCAAGGATTGCAAGGTATCCTTCCGGGGGACCGATAAACTCAAAGCTCTGTTTGGCAGAGATTGCAACCTGCAGCGCGGAGGGGTCTGCAAGACCAACGTCTTCTGATGCAAATCTGACCATTCTTCTTATTATGTAAAGAGGGTCCTCGCCTCCTTCAAGCATTCTTACCGTCCAGTAAACTGCACCATCAGGGTCACTGCCCCTCAGGCTTTTATGAAGTGCTGAAATGAGGTTGAAATGCTGTTCGCCGTTTTTGTCGTACAGGAGCGCTCTCTTCTGTATTATATTTTCAATCATACCGGTGTCTATATGGAGAGACCTTTCTTTTTTTTCTTTTAAATATGCGCCGGCGGCAAGTTCAAGGATGTTGTATGCAATTCTTGAATCACCGTCGGAGAAGCGGCTGATAAGATCAATAGCGCTGCCGTCTATTTTTATATTGTATTTGCCCAGCCCTTTTTCTTTATCGGAAAGTGCCCTTTTTATCAGAGTCTTTATATCTTCTGGAGATAACTTATAAAGAATAAAGGTTTTAGTACGTGAAAGAAGAGCCGAATTTACTTCAAAAGACGGGTTTTCAGTAGTAGCGCCAATTAATATTATGATTCCTTTTTCAATAAAGGGCAGAAAAGCGTCCTGCTGGGCCTTATTGAAGCGGTGGATTTCATCAACGAACAATATAGTTTTTATATTATGTTCCTGCCTGTTGTACCTGGCAATTTCCATGATTTCTTTTATCTGCTTTATACCGGATGTCACCGCAGAAAATGATATAAACTTGCTTTTAGTTTTTTCAGCAATAATTCTGGCAAGTGTAGTTTTTCCTGAACCCGGAGGGCCCCAGAGAATCATTGAATACGGCCTGTCTTTTTCTATAATTTCCCTTAAAATTTTACCTTTTCCCACAAGGTGTTTCTGTCCTGCAAATTCATCAAGATTGTGTGGCCTCATCCTGTCGGCAAGAGGAGTAGTGTTTTTGTTGACTGTGTTATCGCCTGTTTTAAGCTGCTCAAATAAGTTCATAGTATTTAGATTTTTTCGCAATCAAATTTATTGTAAATTTTATATGTACTCTTCTAAAGTTACCCTTCAATTACCTTGATGTACAATTTTCTGTTTCTCGGTCCGTCAAATTCACAGAAATATATACCCTGCCAGGTTCCAAGGACAAACCTGCCCTTTTCAATAATTATATTTATTGCTGCTCCGACCAGCGTTGATTTTATATGAGAATCGGAATTGCCTTCGATATGGGTATAGCCGCCATCAGGAGGAACTAAATCATTTAGCTTTGAATTAATATCAAGCTGTACGTTGAAGTCCGTGTTTTCATTTATGGTTATTCCGGCAGTAGTGTGGGGAACGGATAGGAAACATATCCCGTTTTTTACTTTATGGCCTGTAATTAAATTTTCTACTTTTTCCGTAATATCAATCATTTCGATTCTGCTTCTGGTTTTGACGGTAATACTCTCAAACATCATATTCCTTTCTTAATGAGAGTGTCTATTAATATTTATGAAAATTATAGTTAAAAAAGATATTTTTATAAAGTAATAGTAATTGACATAATTTTTGATATTCTATTAAATGTTATAGGTAGGAAGCTTGCTGGAACAGATTAATATTTTAAAAGTATTCTACTTCAGATAGGATAAGATATCTTATGGTTACAAAAAAGTATAAGGTGCTGGGGATCGGCAATGCTATTATGGATGTTGTGGCTAACGTAGAAGACAATTTTCTTAAAAAGCATAATCTCCGGAAGGGTTCAATGAAAATTATTGATGAATCTGAAGTTGAGAAACTGCATTCATGTATCAGGACGGTAAAGGAAGTTTCAGGAGGCTCGGTGGCAAATACGATTGCTACTCTGTCATTGCTTGGAGACAGGGCAGCTTTTATAGGTAAAGTAGGAAATGATGATCTTGGTAAATCATTCAAGAAAGATTTAAAAAATCTGGGAGTTAGATATTGTGTAGTAAATGCCGGCGGCGACATGCGTACGGCATGCTGCATTGTTTTAACTACTCCGGATGCGCAGAGGACGATGAATACCTATCTGGGCGTGTCGGGATTTTTAAAACCGGAAGATATTAATGAAATTAGCATTTCACAGTCGGAGATACTATACCTTGAGGGTTATCTTTTTGACAGCGGCGACGCTAAAGAAGCATTTAAAAAAGCGATAAATATAGCTGTGAAAGCAGGGAGCAGGGTTGCCTTAACCCTTTCTGATTCCTTTTGTGTGAAAAGGCATAGAAAAGAGTTTTTAAGTATTGCAAAAGGATACATAGATGTGCTGTTTGCCAATGAAGAAGAGATTCTATCATTATTCGGGGTCAAAAACATTGAAGATGCCGTAAGAGAGTGCAGTAAAGTGGGGAATATAAGTGTTATCACACGATCAGAGAAGGGGTCTGTAATTGTATCTGAGGGAAAGGTAAATAATGTAGCTGCAAGGAAAAATGATAATGTGGTTGACACTACAGGAGCAGGTGACCTTTATGCGGCAGGATTTCTTCATGGACTGGCGGGAGGAATGAATCTGGAAACCTGCGGCAAGATGGGCAGCGCAGTTGCATCTAAAGTATTAAGTCAATTCGGTGCGCGTCTCGAGTCATCTGTTATTGAATTGGTAAATAAAGAGGGTTTCTAATTTATTTATAACTTTATTTTATCTGTGGCAAAAAGATTAATTTTTTAGAATACGAAAGGAAGGAATATGGCTGGTATTAAAAAGGCAGATATTGGTGTATTTGGCGGGTCAGGATTTTATTCTTTTTTAAAGGGAGCGAAAAAGTACGAAATTGAGACCCCGTATGGTTCTCCTTCTGATAAAGTTATAATAGGAAAAGTTGGAGACAGAAGAGTGGCATTTATGCCCCGCCATGGTAAAAAACATACGCTGCCTCCGCATAAAATTAATTACCGTGCGAATATTTATGCTATGAAAAAGCTCGGGGTAAAGCGAATTCTGGGGCCAAGCGTTTCGGGAAGCCTTCAGCCCCATATAAAACCAGGTCATTTCGTAGTGTGCGACCAATTCGTGGACAGGACAAAAGGAAGGGCTGATACTTTCTATGATGGACCAAAAACGTACCACATAGCCATGGCGGAGCCGTATTGTCCCGGGTTGAGAAAAATTATTACCAAAAGCGCGAAAGAACTTGGAATCAAATGTCATCCGAAGGGGACCGTGGTTGTTATTCAGGGACCGAGATTCAGCACCAGAGCCGAGAGTAAATGGTATTCAGACCAGGGCTGGGAGGTTATAAATATGACACAGTACCCCGAGGTTTATCTTGCCAGGGAGCAGGAAATATGTTACGCAAATATTTCCCTTATAACTGATTATGATACCGGTCTGGAAGGTCATCCCGAGATTAAGCCGGTGACAATTGGAGAAGTTGTTAGAGTTTTTAATGAGAATAATGAAAAAGTAAAGGAACTTCTTTTTAAGGTAATATCGAAAATTCCTGAAAAGAGAGACTGCATCTGTTCCCATGCGTTAAAGGGCGCAGCTATTAATTAGCAGGATATTTTTATTAAAGGATGAATATGAAATTAAAAATAAAAGAGAGAGGGGGTAACCCGTGAAAGAAATTGGAGAGGTAAATATTAAAGGACTTGAGAAATTAAAAAGCGGCAAAGTAAGAGAGATGTTTTCATTTGATGATAGGATTCTAATAGTGACTACCGATAGGATTTCTGCTTTTGATTTTGTTTTACCCTCATTAATTCCGTTAAAGGGTAAGATTTTAAATAAAATTTCAGTTTTCTGGTTTAATTATTTAAAGAGCGTAATAGATAACCATCTGCTGGAAACCGATTTTAGAAAGTTTCCAAAATTCTTAAGGAAGCATAAAAATATTCTGGAAGGTAGATCTGTTATAGTCAAAAAAGTCAAAGTTTTCCCCATTGAGTGTGTTATCCGTGGATACATAACGGGTTCCGGGTGGGAAGAATATGAGAAGACCGGTAAAATCGGAGATCTTAAGCTTCCTCCTGACTTAAATAAATGCGACCGTTTGCCTGAAGCTATATTTACTCCTACCACCAAGGAGGTTTCGGGCCACGATATAGCTATTACAATAAATAAAGCCAAGAGAATATTTGGGACAGAAACCATAGATTTTTTAAAGGAAAAAAGTATTGAACTTTACCTTAAAGCTTCTGAATATGCCATGAGGCAGGGTATAATAATCGCAGATACGAAATTCGAATTCGGTGCAACGGATGATGGGATTATTCTTGCAGATGAAGTTTTAACTCCTGATTCTTCAAGGTTCTGGCCCCTGGATAAGTACAGAACGGGACAGGAACAGAAGAGTTTTGACAAGCAATATGTAAGGGATTATCTTTTAAGTACCGACTGGGATAGAAAATCCACGCCTCCTGTTTTACCAAAAAGTGTTATAAAAAAGACATCTGAGAAATATATTGACGCTTATGAAAAAATAACAGGAGAAAAGTTTAAAGCGTAAACAGACTTTTCGGAGCGGTGCCGGCTGCGTATGGTACAGATTTTATTATTTACAGGAGCCAAAAAAGACTTTACCCTGGAGAACTTCAACATCTTTTGAAGAAAACCAGAATTTCCCTTCTACAACAGGGTCGATCTGTATGACATAGGTGCCTTCGTTAACTATGTCGTTTATCATAACATCCAAAGTAACACTTTCACCCGGTTCTAAATTGTCCGGGAGGGTAATTCGCGCTGTTTTGTCGTAGTCGGAATATTCAACATCCTGTCCATAGTAATGGTAACCGATTCTTACAATATTCTGACCATCACTTCTCCATGTGAAGTCGGAATTATTAGTAATTTCAATTTTTATATAGTTATCGCTGTCAGTGCAGAGGAAGGAAGGTATATAACCTTTTATTTCCGCGCCAATTTCAGCATTTTCATAATCTACGGCTTCAACTGCTTCTTCCAATTCTTTAATCTCATCTTCAGATAGTGTATCTTCCTGCGTTCCGTTCTGGTCAACATCAATTTTTTCAGTTGCTCCGGGGGTGCAGGAGATAGAGATGAGAATTAATAAGATTGATGCAGCACTTACAGCTAAAATTTTAATTTTGGATTTTATTATTTTCATATTATTTTTTCTCCGCTTTTTAATTAAATATTATAAGGCAACTTATTGATAAGGCAACTCATTAATAAATCATTATAATTTAATTTTTTTATTTTTTGAATAAAAGAAACAAAATATATATAATGTTAGATGTTTATTTTACAACAAAAATGAAGAGGTCAATATGACATCGTTAGAAATAGTGGGTATTGTTGCCATAATCTTAATTTCCGTTTTTTCATTGGTAGGGATAATTATTGCCGTGCCCTTATTTAGATTAGTCAATAAGCTTAGATTTATGGCAGATAAGTTAAATGAAAATATTATTCCTGTTATAGAAAAGTTAAATGATACTGTCACTAATTTAAATACTGAAGTAAGTTCAATAACCGATCTTACCCAGAGCATAAGCTCAATAGTAGAGCAGCTGGAGAAGATAGTAAGACTTGCCCGCGTAATTGTAACAAGTCCCATAATTAAGGTAATAAGTACTTCGGCGGGCCTTATAAACAGTCTGTTAAAAAATGATGGGGAAAATGAGAGCGAGGAGGACAAAGAATGACAAAAGAAAATAATAACAACAATGGAAGGAATTATTTCTCGGGGATATTAACGTCGCTTCTTGTTGGATTGTCTGCTGGTTTTATACTGGGGGTTTTATTTGCTCCCAGGTCAGGAGCTGAAACAAGAAAGGAAATAAAGGAAAAAAGCAATGAATTTGTAAAAAAGACAAGGGACGAGCTGGATAAAGCTACAGGAAAAACGAAGGAATATATAGATAAAGGCAAGGTCAAAATTGCAGAAATGAGAAGCAGGGGAGAAGAACTTGCAGAGAAGGGAAAAGTAAAAGTATCCGGTGTATCCAGGAATGTGAGCTCTAAAGCCAGAAAAGCGGGAGATAAAATAAAAAAGACAGTTAAGAAGGGAAAGAAAAAAGCGAAAAAAGTAGAAGAAGACCTTTCATAGGAAGAGAATGTAGGCAATATTGCTTGATAACGGACTTACTAAAAAGATTCTAAATATATTACTTAAAAATGGTGCAGATTTTTCTGAAATTTTTGTACAAAAAAGAGTTTTTAATAATTTAAGATTAGATGATGGTAAAATTGAAAAATCCAGCAGCGGTTATGAGGTAGGCTGCGGTTTAAGGTTATGGATTGGCGATAGCACTTTTTACGCCTTTGTAGATTCCCTTGAAAAAGAGAAACTTATAAATGCAGCTAAAGTTTTAAGTTCTGCCCTGAACGGCAGCAGCTCTCTTAAAGTTTTAAACCTTAACGAATCCGAAAGTTCTTACGCATCAAATATAAAGAAACCCCCGTCAGGTATTTATCCCGGTAAGAAAAAGGAAATTCTGGAGATTATTGATAAAAATTCAAGGAATTACAGTTCTAAAATAATCCAGGTAACATCTGTTCTTTCTGATGTGGAGGAAGATATCTTTATTGCAAATTCCTATGGTTCTTATTCATCTGAAAAGATGGTCAGGACATTTTTAGCGGTAAATGTAGTAGCCAGAAGGGGGAATAATGCAGCATCCGGATATAAATCAATTGCCAGAACGGGCGGTTATGAAATGTTTGATTTAAAAGATCCGGCAATATTGGCTAAAGATGCATCCGGGATTGCTGTTAATATGATTGACGCAATTAATGCCCCGACGGGAGAAATTCCTGTGGTAATAGGACCGGCTTTTGGAGGAGTTATTTTCCATGAGGCATGCGGCCATGGCCTTGAGGCCGATGCGGTAATGAAAGATGCATCGGTTTTTAAGGGAATGATAGGTAAAAAAATTGCAGGCGAGGAAGTGTCTGCTGTTGATGATTCCACTATTAAGTATCACTGGGGCTCATATAAATTTGATGGGGAAGGTTTTCCATCCCGTAAAACCGTACTTATAAAAGACGGGGTCCTTGAAAACTATCTTTATGACCTGAGGACTTCTAAAAAAATGAAAGGTAAACAGACCGGGAATGGCAGGAGGCAGTCATTCAGGCATGTGCCTATTCCAAGAATGAGCAATACTTATATAGAAAGCGGGAAAGAGGACCCGGAGTCAATTATAAAATCTGTAAGTAAAGGTATATATGCGAAAGAATTTGCAGGCGGCCAGGTTGACCCGGCAACAGGGGATTTTGTATTCGGAATAAGTGAGGGCTACATGATAGAAAATGGGAAGCTTGGTTCTCCCATAAAAGGTGCAACGCTAATCGGCAATGGAATGGAGATACTTAAGAAGATAGAAGCGGTAGGAAACAATTTAGATTTTGCGCCCGGTTTTTGTGGTAAAAGCGGGCAGTCTGTTTCAAATGAAGTAGGCCAGCCAACCATAAAGGTCAGTAAAATTACTGTGGGAGGTATAAAAGATAGAGATGCAGAATAATAGAAGATATAAATCAAGGGAAAAGCAGCTGTTAAATATTTGTAAGAGTACCGCCGGGAAAATTAAAAAGTACGATGTAGATGAGTTTGAGGTTTTTACGGCAAGTTCAGTAGATAATGAAATAGAGATTTTTAAAAGTAAAATAGAAACATTATCATTTTCGGACTCAATTGGTGTAGGAATAAGAATTTTTAAGGATAAATCGGTAGGTTATGCATATACAACGGTATTAGAAGATAGCAGTATGGAAGATTGCATCGAAAGAGCCGTATCAAACAGTAAAATAACCGGTAGGGAAAAATATAATTATCTTCCTGTAGAAGAAGAATATACCTATAAAAAAAAGCTTATAAGCGATAAGTTGTTGTTCAGGGAGAGTTTACTTAATTACAGGATAGAGGATAAAGTCTCGATAGCGAAGAAACTTGAAGATCTGACCAGAAGCAGGGACAAGAGAATTTCCGATATAGAAAATGTTTCTTACCAGGATAGCATATACGAGACAGCCATCTTAAACTCTGAAGGATTCTGTGATAATTATAAAAAAACTACCTGCATGATTTATGTGAATGCTATTTCACGGGAAGGGAATAATACTTCCACCGGTGATTATTTTGGGTGCGGCAGGTCTCCGGATGATATTGACCTGGACCGCGTTGCGGATAAAGCGGCGGAAAGGTCCGTATCAATTCTGGGAGGGGAGAAAATAAAATCGGATAGGGTGAGCCTCCTTCTTGGTTCTTCTGTTTCTGCGCAATTTTTAAGTGTAATAGCAGATGGTATTACAGCTGATTCGGTCCAAAAAAAGAAATCGGTTTTTGGAGGTAAAATAGGGGAAAGAATATTTTCTGCTGATATAAATATATTTGATGACGGTACACTGCCGGAAGGTCTTTCCTCCAGACCTTTTGATGGGGAAGGTGTTGTAAAGGGCAGGACCGGTGTATTTGAAAAAGGTTGTCTTAAAACTTACCTTTATGATACTTTTACTGCGAGGAAGGATAAGACCCTGTCAACAGGCAATGCCGTGAGGGCTTCATATCGCTCAACTCCGGAAGTAGGTATTTCAAACTTTTATATTGAGCCGTCAAAATACGATTTTAATGAACTTCTAAGAGATTTAAATGAGGGCTTTTACGTAATAGATATAATAGGAATGCATTCGGGAGTGAATAATATATCAGGCCAGATTAGCGTTGGAGCCAAAGGTCTATGGATGAAAAACGGCAAAACCGAAATTCCGGTTAAAGAAGTGACAATAGCTACCGATATATTAAGTTTTTGTAAAAGTATAGAAAAAGCTGGAAGAGACCTTGAGTTTTTCCCTCTAAACGGGTATATAGGCAGTCCTTCGCTTCTATTAAGAAATGTAACTATAAGCGGAAGATAATTTTAAAAATTTCAGCCGGCAATAATAAATTTTACATAGCCCACTGTCTGGCATATTGTTGTAACTATTATTCCTGCAGTAAGAACGCCAATAAATATATGAAGCAGGGCGCGTTTTGGGGGGATGCCGAAAACAAATGCGATTAAAGCGCCGGTCCAGCCGCCTGTAATAG
The DNA here is from genome assembly GCA_034660395.1 of Actinomycetota bacterium. Taxonomy (GTDB): domain Bacteria; phylum Actinomycetota; class Humimicrobiia; order Humimicrobiales; family Humimicrobiaceae; genus JAQVEM01. The sequence continues at coordinate 45,056 of JAYEJA010000049.1, read as the reverse complement.
GAAGCGGTGTTCCCACAAATGCGACAAGTGCGTAACCTTCATATTTTTTAAATCTTTTAGAATGCTTTCTGCGGGTACGGTTAAAAAGCCATTTAAAAAATCTATCGGCAAGTTTGTATCTGCTCATTAGAAATTTTGATACGGGGTCAAGAATCCATAATATGGCTATAGGGGGAATCATGTTTCCCAGAACGGATATTATGTAAGTTTCGAAAATATTCATTCCATACTTTGAAAGGGCGATTGGGATTGATGCGCGGAGTTCTCCTACAGGTGTCATTGCTGTAAGGAAAGTTACTGCCCTGGGCGATATAAATTCAAAAAAGTCTGAAAAATCCATTCTGTTTTTTTATTTTTAGATATTTTATGCTATATTTTAAAAATTAGCCGTAAATTTATTAAAAATTAATTTTTATAATTATATAAGTTGAAAATAATACAGTCAATCATTTTAGGTTTAATTCAAGGAGCTACCGAATTTTTGCCCATAAGCAGCTCCGGACATCTGGTTATATTCCCCTATCTATTCAGATGGGAAAGTCCTCCCCTTTATTTTATAGTGACGGTGCATTTTGCAACGCTGGCTTCGGTAGTAACCGTTTTTTACAGGGAAATTTATAGAATTATAAAAGCTGTGATTCTTGGTATTTTTATAAAAAATAAAAGGAAATCAAATAATTTTAAACTGGGAATCTTTTTAATTATTGCAAGTATACCTGCTGCGATTGCAGGATTTTTCCTGGATGATTATTTTGAAGGCCTTTTTACAAAGCCGCTGGCTGCCGCTGGTTTTCTTCTGGTTACGGCATTATTTTTATGGCTTGGAGAATTAAGAGGGAAAAAAGTGGAGAAAAAAATGGCAGGAGATGCCCCGGGAACTAAAAAGACCATGGATGGAGATTACAGTGGGATTACAGCTGGAAATAGGATTATTAAAGGGGATATAGGTAATGGAAAGATAGGTTTTAATAGTCTGATAGCAATAATGACAGGGATAGGCCAGGCGCTGGCCATATTTCCCGGAGTATCGAGGTCGGGAGCTACCATATCTTTTGCGCGCTTTTATGGAATAAAAAGGGTTGAAGCGGTAAGATTTTCTTTTTTACTTTCAGTCCCCATTATTTTCGGTTCATTTGTATTCGAGTTATATCGTTCATCGGATATTATTTTTAATGGCGGCATACAGGTCGGACAAAATCTTGCAGCGGGCTTTATAGCTGCTTACTCGGCAGGATTATTAGCAGTGAAATTTATTATTTTTCTTACAAGAAAAAGAAATTTAAACATTTTTGCGATATACTGTGTCTGTCTGGCGTTAGCTGTAGCCGGTTTTTATTTGATAAGTAAAATTATATAAAGAGGGGTGAATTCTAAAAAATGAAGGGAGTAATACTTGCAGGTGGACTGGGAACTCGCCTTATGCCATGTACCAAGGTCACAAATAAGCATCTGCTGCCGGTTTATGATAAGCCAATGATTTATTATCCTATTAAAACCCTGGTTAGTGCAGGCCTCGAGGATATAATGATAGTCACGGGAGGAAACTATGCAGGTGACTTTTTAAGACTTCTGGGTAATGGACAGGAATTCGGGCTTAAAGATATAAGTTATACCTATCAGGAGGGCGAGGGCGGTATTGCCGATGCCCTGAGGCTTGCCGAGAATTTTATTGATAAAGATAAGGTAATAGTCATGCTCGGTGATAATATGATTCAGGATGATATTTCAAATGCGATAAAAGCGTTTGAGGAGCAGGAGAAGGGCGCAAGGATTTTTTTGAAAGAAGTTAAAGACCCCGAAAGATTCGGAGTTGCTGAAATTAAAGAGGGCAATGTAATAAATATTGAGGAAAAACCCAGAAAACCAAGGAGTAATTATGCTGTTGCCGGGCTCTATATGTATGATAGCGATGTATTTGAAATAATCAGCGGTCTAAAACCATCTGATAGAGGCGAACTGGAGATAACCGATGTTAATAATGAGTATATTAAAAGGGGTATAATGACCTATTCCGTGCTTGAGGGATGGTGGAGTGATGCAGGCACTTCCTTTGAAGCTCTTTACAGGGCAAGCCATCTCATAAGGGAAGAATTTAAAAAAGAACATTAAAGCACCCCCGGTTGCTTGATTGAAATGATTTCGGTCTATAGAAGATTATGGTAAATCAATTTTTGCTATTTCGGTTGAATTGCAGTAAAAACACCTGACTGCATTATGTGAACTTTTCCAGTTATTGTCCGTTGCCATAAAAGCCCATGTAATGGAATCAGGTGTATTTTTATTATCCGGATTCTGATAAATATATGCTTTTCCTTCTTCCTTTACAGTACCTATGAACTTATAGGTGTTTCCGCATTTCATGCATTTGTACATTGTTACCTCCATTGCAGTTTATGAAATTAATTAAGTAATTATAAGTTATTATAGTATATTACCTGTTAAAAACAATACAATATTAATACAAATTATATAAAAATTTTATTATAAATCAGGTATTAATGTATTTATTTTAAATATTTGATTAATAATAAATGATTTATTTGACTAAAAAAAATACCTCTGATAATATCTTCTCAGAATTAATAACGGAGGTTTCAATACCATGCAGATGAAGATTGAAAAGCAAAAGGTAAAGGTAAAAATTAAGACTGAATCAAGTATTGTCAGGGGTACGGTTCATACTCTGATAAATGGAAGATTGAGTGACTATATCACCTCGCAAAAAGATAAATTCATACCGGTGTCTGATGCAGAAGTTATTTATATAGATGGTTCCGGGAAAATCATGGATAATGAGAAGGCCGTAAGGGAAATTGTTTTTATAAATGTAGAAAAAATTGAGATGATAGAATATCTGTGATTAAAGAATTTCATAAAGAATCGTTTTAAAAAATGAAAAAGTATTATTAGAAGGAGTAGTAATGTCTGAAGTTGTTCATCAATTTACAGATTCAAATTTTGACAGTGAAGTAATTAATTACGAGAAGCCGGTTCTGGTAGACTTCTGGGCCGTATGGTGCGGTCCCTGCAGGTTAATAGAGCCCGAGATTGAAAAACTGGTAAAGGAAAGAGGAGATGATTTGAAAATTGGCAGGCTTAATGTAGATGAGAATAGAAATACAGCCATGAAATACGGTATAAGCAGTATTCCCACACTGCTGCTGTTTAAAAGCGGAGATATAGCAAAGGTTCTTGTAGGTGCCATGCCTAAAGACAAAATATTAAGCGAGCTTTCTCAATTTTTATAGATTAATGAGGAATATTTTTATTGGAACTTCCGGATATAGCTACGAAGATTGGAATATTAATTTTTATCCGTCGGAACTTGATAAAAAAGAGAAGCTAAAATACTATAGTAAATTTTTTAATACTGTAGAAATCAATTTTACTTATTATAAGCTGCCATACCCCCGAATATTTAAGGGAATGGCTGATAAGGTGGACAGTGATTTTATTTTCTCGGTAAAAGCCCATAGCGGTGTTACACATTCCAGAGATTTTAAATCAGAGGATATAAGTCAGTTTGTTTCATCACTTCAACCTTTTATTAAGAGTAAAAGGATGGGTGCCGTACTAATACAGTTTCCGTGGTCTTTTAAATTTAGCACAAAGAATTGCGATTATCTTAAGAGCATCAGGGAAAGTTTTAAGGATCTGGAGCTCTGTGCAGAATTTAGAAATAATAGCTGGTTAAAGGATAAAACTTTCAACTGTTTAACGGAATCAGATATAGGGTTCTGCAATGTTGATGAACCCCGCCTTAAAGGTTTATTGCCGCCCACAGGTATTAATACCAGTAAAAACGGTTATATAAGATTTCACGGCAGAAATAATCTTAACTGGTGGAACCCAAAATTTTCTTACCAGAGATATGACTATCTCTACAGCAGGGAAGAGCTGGCAGAGTGGGTGCCAGGGATTAAAAAGGTGGCTGCAAACACAGGGAAAACCATGGTCTACTTTAATAACCATTATAAAGCACAGGCAGTGAGGTCAGCAAAAATCCTGCAGGAGCTTATCGGGGACAGTGATATTTCTACTTCACAAAATTAATCTAATTATATAAAATTTATTAAATAGTTTTGGAGTCATAATTTGTAAAAACAGGATATTTTGAGGGTATTGGGTTTATGTTTAAAAAGGTTGATAGTAACGTTGATTTAGTAAAACTGGAAGAAAAAATCCTAAAATTCTGGGATAAGAATAATATTTTCAAAAAGACTCTTGAAAAAAACAAAGGTAAGGAAAGGTTTGTTTTTTACGAGGGTCCCCCTACTGCCAACGGTGCGCCGGGTGTTCATCATATCCTTTCCCGTGTCTATAAGGATATTTTTCCAAGATATAAAACCATGAAGGGCTACGATGTACCGAGAAAAGCCGGCTGGGATACACATGGTCTTCCTGTGGAGCTTGAAGTCGAGAAAGAGCTGAATATTAATTCAAAAAAAGAAATAGAAGAAATTGGCATTGAGAAGTTTAATAAGATGTGCAGGCAGAGTGTTATGAAATATGAAGAGGAATGGCAAAAACTTACCAGACGTATCGGTTTCTGGCTGGATATGGATAATGCTTATCTGACATTTAAAAATGATTATATAGAAACTGTATGGTGGATATTAAAAAATATATGGGATAAGGATTTGCTTTATCAGGACTATAAGATTGTTCCTTATTGTCCGCGCTGCGGGACAGCCCTGTCATCCCACGAGATAGCACTTGGATATAAGGAAGTGGAAGATTACTCAATAATGGTTAAATTTCCACATGGGGAGAAAGAAAATACATATTTTCTTGTCTGGACGACAACCCCATGGACTCTTATATCAAATGCGGCTGCAGCGGTAAAAAGGGATGCTGATTATGCAGAAGTGGAATATAAAGGCGAAAAATTAATAATGGCAAAAAATCTGGTTGGAGACGTGCTTGGTGAAGACGCAGAATATAATATTTGCAGGACTTTTAAGGGCAGTGAGATTATCTCCTCCGGATATAGCCCTATTTATGATTATGCAGGGGGAGATAAAAATGCCTTTAAAATAATAGGAGGCGATTTTGTATCTGTTGAAGAAGGTACCGGTATTGTTCATATCGCGCCTGCTTTCGGTGAAGATGATATGAATGCGGGAAAAGAAAATAACCTGCCGCTTGTACAGATGGTAGATGAAGAAGGAAGGTTCAAGAAGGAAGTTAAAAAATTTGCCGGATTGAATATAGAGAAATCAAATCCGGAAGTAATAAAAGAGCTTGAGGAAAGGAAATTACTTTTTGGCGTTAAGAAAATAAAGCACCCGTATCCTTTTTGCTGGCGATGTAACAGCAGACTTGTATATTATGCCAAGAAGAGCTGGTATATAAAAACTTCTAAAATAAAGAAAGACCTTTTAAAGTCCAATGAAGGGGTTAGATGGTTTCCGGAACACATAAAGTATGGGAGATTTGGAAAGTGGCTTGAAGGAAATATTGATTGGGCCCTTACCAGGGAAAGATACTGGGGAACACCGCTGCCTGTATGGTTGGATGAAAATGGTCATAAGGTATGCATAGGGAGCATAGAGGAACTTAAGGAGAAAGCGGTTAACCTGCCTGGAAAGCTGGACCTTCACAGGCCGTATGTAGATGACATTGTTATAAAATGTCCGGAATGCGGAAAAGAAATGAGAAGGGTACCCGAGGTAATAGATGTATGGTTTGATTCCGGCTCAATGCCTTATGCGCAATTCCATTACCCTTTTGAAAACAAAGAATTGTTTAAGGATAATTTTCCTGCAGATTTCATTTGTGAAGCAATTGACCAGACAAGAGGATGGTTCTATACCCTGCTTGCAATATCGACACTGCTGTTTAAAAAAACAAGTTTTAAAAATGTTCTTTGCCTGGGTCTTATAAACGATGAAAACGGACAAAAAATGTCCAAGTCCAGAGGGAACGTAATAAATCCCTGGGATATACTTAACAAGCAGGGAGCAGATTCTATAAGGTGGTATTTCTTTACCGGTGTGTCTCCATGGCTGACTAAAAATTTCTCTATGAAGGCTATTGATGAGGTTATCAGGAAATTTATACTTACCCTGTGGAATACTTATACTTTTTTTGTGATATATGCCAATATAGATAATTTTAATCCTTACGGGCATGACCTTAAGGTAGAAGAAAGATTAGAAATTGACCGCTGGATATTATCAGAGCTCAACTCTACTATAAAGAAGGTAAATGAGCTTATGGATGATTTTAATGTCACCGAAAGCGGCAGAGCCATACAGAATTTTGTCGATGTTCTATCTAACTGGTATGTAAGGAGGAGCAGGAGAAGGTTCTGGAAGAGTGAAGAGGACAGGGATAAAATAAGCGCATATAAAACTCTCTATGAGTGCCTGGTAGAAATTACCAGATTGTGCGCGCCTTTTATACCTTATTTAAGTGAAGAAATATATGGAAACCTGACAGGCAGCATCGGCAAGGGCAAAGAAAGCGTCCACCTGGAGGAGTATCCTGCTCATGATGAGAACCTTATAGATAAGGACTTGAGTTTTAAAATGGATATAGCACGGAGGGTTGTTAATCTTGGCAGGGCGGTAAGAAGTAAGACCCGCATAAAAATAAGGCAGCCGGTTGAGAAAGTAACCCTGTATTTTGATGAGGATAAAGGGAAGAAGGAAGCCGTCAATCATCTCAAAGGCATTATAACCAGTGAACTTAATGTTAAGAAAATAGAATTTGCCGGGGATATTAATGAGCTGGTTTCATATGATATAAAGCCCAATCTTTCAATACTGGGCAAGAAATACGGCAGTATGGTCCCCGGGATAAAAAAGAAGCTGCTTTCGGAAGACCTGGTGCGCACAGCTCTAAAAGTTAAAAATGGTAAAAATATAAGTCTGGCTATAGATGGAAAACATATAGAGTTATTGCCTGAAGAGATAATTGTTGAGGTCAGTAATAAGGAAGGTCTTGGGATAGAAAGTGATGGTGAAATAACTGCAGGCATTCCAACAGTTATACCGGAAAACCTTCTGGAAGAAGGGCTCTGCAGGGAGCTTGTCCATCAGGTACAGAATTTGAGAAAAGAAGCGGATTTTAAGATAGAAAACACTATTGACCTCGCCATTGAGCCCGGTATAAAAGAAGATATTCTGAAAAAGTTTAGAAATTATATAATGAAAGAAACTCTTAGCAAGTCGATGGGTCATGATTTTAAGGATGATATGTTTGTAAAAGAAGTAAAGGTTAACGATAGGAAAATAAAGATTGGCATAAGAGTTACGGGGAGTATTGTTTAAAGTGGATAAAAGAATAAGCAGAAGCATTTTTATGAATCTGTATTTTATAATAAGTGCTGCTGTCATACTTGTTGCAGACCAGGTAACAAAGTATATAGTGGTCCAGAAAATTCCTATGAATAATTCCATAGAGGTGATAAAAGGGTTTTTTTATATAACTCCTATTAATAATACAGGCGCAGCTTTTGGAATGTTCCAGGGGTATACCAGGGTCCTGACTGTAGTATCTATTATTGCCATTTTCTTAATAATTTTTTTAAAAGCTATAATTAATTTAAACTCTGTTTTTTATAATATATCACTTGGTTTTATACTTGGTGGAGCGATGGGGAACCTTGTTGACAGATATTTCGCGGGAGAGGTTACGGACTTTTTAAATTTTTCTTTTTTTGGAGCAGTCTTTAATGTAGCCGATCTCTTTATAAATGTCGGTTTTTGCATTACTATTATAATAATACTCAGGGAGTATTTTAAAAAGAAAAAAGTTTAAGAGAGGAATTGAATAAAAAGTCTGAAAGCATTTTAAAGTTTGTAGTAGATGCCGGTAGCTCTGGCCAGAGAGTAGATAAGTTTTTATCTGCCAGGATAGATGATTTATCGAGAAGCTGCATCCAGGGCATAATAAGAAGGGGAAAGGCGAAAGTAAACGATAAAAGTGTGAATAAGCACTATAATGTTTCTGAGAAGGATTTAATAACTTTAGAATATCCCGGAGAAAGAGATTCAGTCACTTCAATAGAACCGCAGAAGATAGATTTAAAAATATTATATGAAGACCGGTATTTGCTGGTTTTATCAAAAGAAGCCGGGATGTTAACCCATCCGGTCAGGGGTTTTAATAAAGGAACACTGGTAAATGCATTGCTTTATCATTATGATAAATTATCAGATGTATCGGGTATAGAAAGGCTGGGGATTGTCCATAGACTGGACAGAGATACTTCAGGTCTTCTTATAATAGCAAAGGACAACAAAACCCATAGATTATTATCGGACAAGTTTAAGAAGAGGGAAATAAAGAAGACCTATGCTGCACTGGTGTGGGGCAGGTTTTTTGAGGAAAAGGGAGAGGTTGTTCTCCCAATAGGACGTTCCAGACTTGATAGAAAAAAAATGAATATATCGATTGATGGAGGAAGGGATTCGGTAACCAGGTTTGAGATAAAGGAGGAGTTTAAATATTCGACATTACTGGATGTGAGCCCAAAAACCGGAAGAACACATCAAATCAGGGTGCACCTCAGCTATATAGAGCATCCGGTAATAGGTGATTCCCTTTACGGTAACAGGAATTCAAAGAAACTGGCAAAAGAACTTGGTATTAAAAGACAGTTTTTGCATGCAAAAAGATTGGAATTTGAACACCCTGTAACCGGAAAGAGGGTTGTTGCTGAAGATAAGTTATCAGATGATTTACTTGAATGCCTTAAAGATTTAAGGAGGAGATATAAGATGGAAAGATAACCGGTTATTTTAAGCTTTTATGTTTTAATTTTTTAGAAAAGGAGATAATAAATTGGCAAATATAAGAAGAATAGTATTAGATGTACTTAAACCGCACTCGCCTGGTATGGTAGAAATTTCAATCAAACTGGCAGACCTCCCCGGAGTATATGGAGTTGATATATCATTAATTGAAATGGACCAGAAAGTAGAAAATGTTAAAATAACCTGTGAAGGCGATTCGATAGATTATGATCAGGTCGAACAGGTTATAAAGCAGAATGGTGCTTCAATACACAGCCTGGATAAGATATCGGTAGGAACAAGCCTGATTGAAGAAGTTACCACTCACCAGGATTAGGTTGACCTTATTTCCTGCCTCATAAATATAATATATGATACTGCGAAGCAAACAATAGCCAGTGCTATTATGGCTACAAGCTGAGGCCATACCTGAACCAGGCTCTGCCCGAGTGAAAGGGGATGATTAAGCTGCATTTCGCCGGATTGCAGCATTTCGTAGGATTGCACTAAACCAGCCTTATTATTAATAATTAAGTTTCCTCCTATGGGCATAAGAAGGACTATTATTGATTCGCTAAAAAGAGTTGCAGGTGATATTCTTGATATTGAACTGCTGATACTGTAGTTTCTTGCTAACTCGGTGAATGTGGGATTATCTGACACCGGTGCCATCGCATTGGCTATGGCATCCGCAATTATTGGGAGAAAGAACATAAGAAATATCCATATAGCTGTGGTTATAAGTATTGAAGCAGCTGTTTTTTCCATTATAACTGAAAAAAGTATCGAAAGCCCCATCCAGAAACCGCCGTAAAAGATGCAGATGAATATAAAAAAGGATATCCTTAAGATTTCTTCAGAAGTCGGGGGTACCCCGATTGAAAATAAACCTACTCCCGAGATAATAAATACGATGCTTGCTATTATAATGCCTAAAGTGGTGATACCGGCTAAAAACTTACTATTTATAAGACTGTCCCTGTATATTGGCTGGGAAAGGACCCTGCTTAAATTGCCGCTGGTTTTCTCGCTGTTAATAGCATCAAAACCAAATATTATTCCTATAATGGGAATAAAGAATCTAATAAAGGTTATAAAGGAAGGAAGAATGTCTCCTTTTGTAGTAAATAAATAAAGAAATACATGTTCATCAAGTGAGCTTGCGGCTTGCCTTATATTGGTAAGTGACACATAGGTTGATGAAAGACCTGCAATATAAATTAAAGAAAGAAGGATTAGAAATTTATTACTGCTGAAATGGTCGCACAGCTCTTTTCTATATATGGTTAAAACGCTTCTCATTTTACTCCTCTTTAAAATATTTTAGATAAATTTCTTCAAGTGCATCCTTTTTCATATCCATTCTGGTTAGAAGTATGCCTTCGTTTGAAACAAGACGTGATATGCCCTGTCTAATATCTTTATCGCAAACAATCGTAAATTTTTTACCGGTTTTATTGACACTTATAACTTTATCAAGCTTTTTTAACTTGTCGGCTATCTTACCTGTTATTTTCTCCAGTTCGATTTCTATCCTGTATTTTCCTCCGCCAAATAGTTCTCTTCCCAGACTTTCTACACTTCCCTGGTTGATTAATTTTCCACTGGATAATATGCCTACGCGGGAGCAAACCTTTTGTACCAGGTTTAGCTGGTGGGATGACAGAAGGAATGTAATGTTTTTACTGGCATTAAGGTCAAGTATTGTCTGTAGAATCTGATTTGCTACTTTAACGTCCAGGCCTTCGGTCAGTTCGTCAAAAATTATGAGGCGTGGGTCTTTTATAAGGACATCGGCAATTCCAAGTCTCTGTTTCATACCTTTTGAAAATGTCCTGACCTGCTGTTTTTTATTTTTTGATAAACTAACTGTATCCAGTACCTCATCAATTTTAGAAGGAATTTCCCTGTAAGGAATATTGTTTAATTCTGCGGTATATGAAAGGTTCTCCATTGCTGTCATGTCTTCGTAAAAACCGACCTTTTCAGGCAGATAACCGGTAATCCTCTTTACTTTAAGCGGCTGCCTTGTCGAATTAAAACCGCCTACGCTTATACTGCCGGATGTCGGTTCTGTTAGTCCGAGTATCATAAGTATAATAGTGGATTTCCCGGCGCCGTTTGGTCCCAGAAGGCCGAATATTTCACCATTTTTAATGCTTATACTAAAATTGTCAACTACAAGCTGACCGTTATATTTCTTTGATAAATTTTTGGAAATTATTAAATCTTTAATGTCATTCATAATTTATCTTCTTCCGAGTCTCGTAAATATTATGGCAACACCAACTATAACTATCACGATAATCCCTATGCCCACAATACCCCAGATAGTAGGGGTTTCAACGGTCACCCTGACTTTCGAGCTGCCATTATCGTTCTCGCTGGAAGCTGAAAAAGTCAGCATATAATCACCGGCAATGGTTTTTTCCGGGGGATTTATGGTTACATCTATTTCTTTTTCTTCACCGGCTTCAATTGATTCTATTTCTTTTTTATCAAAATCAACCTGCCAGCCCTCGGGCTCGTCTGAACTCAGGCTTATATTTTCAACAGATGTAGAACTGTTATTGGCCAGTATTAACTTGTAATGGTTATCTTTACCGGCAGTTATATCAGTGCTGTAAACTTCCGTTTTTGGAGTCAGTGTAATTTCATAGGTTGCAGTCAGCACTGCCGTGAATTCTATGGATTCTTCCAGGGTATCTCCCTCAACAGCTGATTTGAATGTAACTGTAAAGTTGTATTCCCCGGGTTCCTGGGGCGTTCTTTCTTCTGCCAGGAAATTTAAGCTTTCGGTACTGTATGATTCAAGGTTAATGGTCCGCGCTACTGTATTTCCACTTGCCACAGCGGCATTCCAGCCTGATGGATATTCAACTTCTATATCAAAGGGCTTACTCTGGTTTCCCTCTTTCAGGCCAAACGGCTCATCTCCTGCTATGTAAGTTACCGAAAAATTAAAATTAAATGTTTCGCCTTCCTCTGCCTCTATTTTTGGAAGAGTGGTTTCAAAGTCCAGTTCCTCGGGAACGGGTTCAGGCGTATTTTCTTCATCTGCCTCTTCCCGGGCAATCAATGCTGCAGGCAATATCATGATAATTGATAAGGTAAGAGCTAAAATAATAAAAAATACTGGTAATCTTCTTTTTATGTTTTTCACTTAATACACTCCTTTGCTAAATTTTAATAAGACTGGTTAAAATTTTAATGAATTTAAATAATTCTTAAAGTGACGCAACTGCATGAAAAAACTATTTGAAACTAAATAAAAATTCTAATGATTTTGATGTTTATTGTCAAGAATTGCTACATGATTATTAAAGGGAGATGCCTGAGTTATTATTGCCGTTGTCTTATTTGTTATTTTAATTTAATAGTTTCTTTTATCTGTGATAATATTAAAAAGGTAGTTGATATTTATTTTGCATGGCATTAAAATATGTCAGGTTTCAGGAGTGGATTCATATGGATTTAGAAGAAAAAATTAAAATGGTGATAGAAAAAACTGAGATTATAAAACAGCCGGAAAAGCTGCTTTCTTCGTTTGATTCTACAATCATCCATTATTATATGCTGGCAGTGCCGATGTATCTGGAGTTCGAGGGCAAGAGTTCCGATACCGAAACGATAATAAGGGAAGGTAAGATAACATGGCAGAAGCCCAAGGTTATAACCCCTTCATATATGTTAAGGGTAGAAGGATTCAGCGGGGAAGCCCGGAAGGCATTCGAAATGCTTGCAGAGGAAGATAACGATCTGGCTATGATTCTTTACGGCTTGAGAATGAGTCGTGATTTTGAAAAAATGGAAATAGTTTCAAACTCGCTTACTTCTGTAGCAAAGAAAATATCAGGGAATATTGAAAAAAAGAAAGATCCCTACAGTGCTGTTATAAGAGGGGTAGATGAGTTCTGGGATGTTTCACTTTCTAAATTTATACAGGAAATAGTAACAAAAAGCGCTCACTATTCACAGCTGCCTGATTTGCTGAAGAATAGCTCGGTGAGTGTGGGCAATGAGGGTTTCCCTGTTGTAACGAGAGACAGGGCAGGTTATCCGGTTATAGCCAAAAATGAGATAGAGATTCTTTTTAAGTTATTTGAAAAAGGAAAGATAGAGCCCCTTGACCTGAAGCAGGAATTAGATAGGTGGGGGATGTTTGAACAGTATCAGGATAGATTTTTAAAATACTTTAAAAAAAGAACAGGGGGAAAGTGATTTTTATACTACAAGTATTTCATCAGGTTCCAGAAGTGATATCCCGGCGTCTTTTCCCACGATTTCAACTTTTATTATCTTTTTAGGTTTTTTTAAATCAATCTTTTCGCGGTCTACCACATCGGTAAGTTTAATTATCAGCTCTTTAAAATCAAGTTTGTCATAATGTCTTTTTTCAAGGTCCATCATCCACTTTTCTTCTTTTTTAATTTTCGGAACAGTTGACTTTATTGCTTTCTGCATGTCGGGCACTTTTGATTTAACCCATTTGTCTACGGGGATATATCGGTGGGTTCTGCCAAATAGTTCCCTGTCCTTTTTTAGTAATTTTTTAAGTTTTTTTACAAGTTCTTTCGGTTTTGCAACATTGAGAAGAAAAATGCCGTCATACTTTGATTTCAAAAATTCGGGTTTTACATTAATTTCTCTAAAAAGATTTTCGACTTTTTCCCTGCTGCTTTCTATATGGGCGGGGTCGTAGGTTATGAGAAGCTTTACATCCATAGTAAATCCTCCTTTTTTAAAATATTAATTAATTATACCATAACAAATGAGATGATTTATAAAAAATTGAAGTTATAATATAATATCAGACAAATCATTTAATCTGGTAGGAGATTAATATTTTGGCTTTACACAGGCAGACTCTTGAGAATAGGGTAGTTGAAGTAAGAGGAGATAAATTTAAAACCAGCAGATTAATTTATGAATTCAGGCCTTTTATTGCGGGTGTTATTCAAAAAAGAGCCGGAAGATTCGTAGAATATGGAGTGGATGAGGAATTTTCTATCGGACTTTCTGCCTTCAAAGAAGCAATGGATTCCTATGACAGGGAAAAGGGGAAATTCCTGAGTTTCGCAAGAATGGTTATAGATAGACGTGTTATTGATTACTACCGAAAAGAGAATAAGAGAAGAACGATAAGTCTGGAAGATAAAAGATTATCCGGCGCCAATTTTGAGGGTAATGGTATCAATTATAGGGAGCAGTATGCAATTGATGAAGATAAAGAAGAGAGGATGATTGAAACATTAGAATACAGGTCTGAATTGGAAAAATGGGGAATCAGCCTGGAAGAACTGGCGGAAGTATCCCCTAAGAGCAGCAGCCTGAGAGAAGAATATAAGAATATTGCAAAATCTATAGTTGACGATGATGGCATTCTTAGAACTTTAATGGAAACCAGGAGACTCCCCTTAAAAAAAATAGAAAATATTATATCGGTACACCGTAAAAAACTGGAGAGGGGACGAATATATATAATAGCTATGGTTCTGGCCATATTGAATAATCTTAGTTATGTTGACGTAGCGGGGGGGGGGTAGTGAGAGATGAAAGCTGTAATAATGGAAATAAAAAAAGGTTACTGTATAGTCCTGACCGGGGATGGCCGTTTTTTAAAACAGGAAATTCCGCCAGGGGTATTTGAAATCGGTGACGAGATTATAGTCAATGAAGAATATGTGTTTCAAACAAAAAGAATGGACATAAGCAGGGTTAAAACCCTGTCTCTTGCAGCTTCCATATTAATCATACTGGCTACTGTATCTTTCTTCAGTTTCTGGTATATGAAGCACTATAATGCTTCAAGAAGAGCGGCTGCATCAGTTGGAGATTATGCTGCGGAAGATGCAGCGGAAGCTGACGCTGACGCTGATGCAGATGCGGAAAGAGAAATTATAGTTTCCGATAAGGATTATGAGGAAACTGTAGAAAAGAGGTCTATTATTTTCGAGGAAACATACTATATTGATGAGCAAAAGGAATCCGAAGAAGATATTGATGATACTCTGGGTTTATCCTATAAAATTATTAATGATGTCAGCTTAAGGGTAAAATTAAAGAATATAAGCAGCGCATCAAAGTTTAACGGCACTTTAACAATAGTTTTATATCTTTCAGATAATAGTGAATCAAAGTCAGAAACAGTTTCAATTGAAGAACTTGAGCCCGGCCAGACTGTAGAAAGCCCGTTGTTTTTGAATGCAGAAGAAGTGAAGCTAAAAGTTCAGATAAACGGTAATGCATACTGAGTAAGGAGCAATAGCCGAAAAGTATATTTTTCAGTGTATTCATATTTTTCAACCTTAATTACTTAATACTATCCTGCGTATATATATAAAGGTTAAAAATTCTTAAAGGAGGACATATGAATAAAAACAGGTTATTTTTATCGTTACTGACTGCTGCTATATTATTATTAAATGCTGCTTTTCTTGCCGGTTGTTCATTTGTTAACGATGTGAAGGAAGAAGTTACCGATGCTCAATCAGATGACCTGGCAGCTTCGGTAGATAAAAACCTGGTAGATGCAAATACTAATTTTGGTTTTAACATCTTTAAGAAACTAATTAATGAAGACAGCGAGAAAAATGTATTCATTTCTCCCTTATCCGTACTTTTGGCCCTTGCAATGACCTATAACGGCGCGCTTGGCGACACCAGTCTGGAAATGGCTGATGCCTTGGAATTTGAGGGATTTGACCTTGAGGAACTTAATTCGGGGTTTAGTGATTTGATGGCAGCTGTTAAAAATGCGGACAGTGAAATTGATAGGGCCATTGCCAATTCCATATGGTACGGAATGGGTTATGATATCAAAAAGGATTTCATTGAAAGAAATGAAAAATATTATGATTCCGAAATCAATGAAATTGATTTTTCCGGAGCGAGGGCAGTTGATACAATTAACGGCTGGATAGAAGAGGAAACAAGGGGGAAAATTGATAGGATGATTTCAGCAATCCCTGAGGGTGCGGTAATGTATCTTATAAATGCCATTTATTTTAAAGGTAGATGGACCTATCCCTTTGATGAAGAACAGACTGTTGATGATGACTTTTATCTTGATGGCGGAACTGCGAAAAAGGTTCCCATGATGTCCCTTAAGGAAAAATTCGACTACTATAAAGGAGATAATTTTTCAGCTCTAAGGCTTCCTTATGGAGAGGAAAAGATGTCCATGTATACAATCCTTCCTGATAAGGGCGTGGATGTTGATGGAGTTGTTGAATCCATGGATGAAGAAAAGTGGAACAGTTTGAAAAGTTCGTTACGCAGCAGTGAGGTTTCACTGAAAATGCCGAGATATAAAATAGAATATGGTATAAAGCTTTTAAACGATACACTTACCGAGCTGGGAATGGGTATCGCCTTTGACCCTGATAGGGCGGATTTTAGCGGTATTATTTCGAATGAATCAGCTCATATCTGGATATCAAGGGTACTTCATAAGGCATTTATCGAGGTTAATGAGAAAGGGAGTGAAGCAGCTGCCGCAACCGTGGTTGAAATGGTTGAATCTGCTGTTCCTGATGGGGGGATAATTGAATTTACAGTGGACAGACCGTTCTTTTTTATAATTGCTGATGATAGAAGTGGAAGTATTTTATTTATGGGAAGAGTTATAGAGCCGTAAAGTTTTTATGGGGAGCGGCATTAGCATGTGGGCAGGTAATTATCTATGCTGTTGCAGCTTGTTATTTGAGAGTTTTATAAAATATAAATAAAAGTTTTATGATAAATGTATGAACGGCGTAATAGTTGCATTTTATTTTACAGATGCTTAAAATGCATGCTTTGAAAGTAAAAAAAATATTCTTTGGATAAATTAAAAATATGTTATATAATATTATGGCACTTCTTAGGAAGTTGTAAATTTTAAAATAGAGTGGCGGGAATTTTTTATTTAGAAGTAATTATATAAAATAGAAGCTTACTTTTTGGCGAATTCTTCTTATTTCATTTATTCAATGTTTTTAATCAATATAATTTCTGCTCCTCTTTTATATATAAAAAAGGTAATTTAAGGAAAGGTATTTTAAGTGAACAAAAGAATGTATGTTGGAAATCTGGACTATAATACTACTGATAAGGAATTAGAGGAATTGTTTTCTAAAGAAGGCACTGTTACGTATTCAAAGGTAATAACGAGAATGGATGGAAAATCAAGAGGATTCGGATTTGTAGAAATGGAAAGCGAAGAACAGGCAAAAGCGGCTATAGAAAAATTTGATAAATCCGAGTTTACGGGAAGAACCATAGTAGTCAATGAGGCCAGAACCCAGAATAAGGGAAACTTCAAGCCCCGTGAAGGCGGATACAGAGGGGGCAGGTTACGTAAAGACGGAAAAGGTGACCTGAACTACAAGTTAAAACAGTTAAGAAGAAGCATCAGGTAATTTTTTTAAATTTATACTTGTTTTTTTAACTGCAATCTCCTATAGTATCTTGTGGAAATAAAATAAAAATATAATAAAACCTTTAAAATAGTCCGGAGAGACTAAAAAGGATGGTTAAAATAATATTTACATATTTCAAAAAGGAAATATATATTAACCTTCTTACCTGTATGGTAGGGAGGTTTTTTCATATGGCGATATAAGGAATGATTATGGAGGAAAAAGCACATATACTGGGTAAAAATGATATAGAGAGGATTGTCTCAAGAATCTCGCATGAGATACTTGAGAAAAATAGGGGACCGGAGAACCTGATATTTATAGGGCTTCAAAAAAGGGGAGTTCCGCTGTCCGGAAGAATAGCAGGAAATATTGAGAAGTTCGAGGGGATAAAAATCAAAACCGGAAAGCTTGATATAACGTTTTACCGTGATGATATCGGGCATAATATAAAACCCGTATCCCAGATAACTGATATTTCATTTGATATAGAAGGTAAAAATATAATACTTGTTGATGATGTTCTTTATACCGGCAGGACTATAAGAGCCGCAATGGATGCGCTGATTGATTTTGGAAGACCAAAGTCAATTCAGCTGATTGTTTTAATTGACAGGGGGCACAGGGAACTTCCGATAAGAGCGGACTATGTAGGAAAAAACCTGCCAACTTCACGCAGCGAGTCAGTAGAGGTTAAATTAAGAGAAACTGACGGTGTGGAGGATAGTGTAACAGTTGTTAAGAAAGAGGAGTAATGCTGAGTAAAAAAAGTATAATCGGTATTGAAAGCCTTGAAAAGGAAGATATAGGCCTGGTACTTGCAAATGCGGATTCTTTTCTTGAAATATCGGGAAGGGATGTAAAGAAGGTACCGGTTCTGAGGGGTAAGACAATTGCTAATTTATTTTTTGAACCGAGTACCAGGACAAAGACCTCTTTTGAGATTGCAGCCAAGAGACTCAGCGCAGATATAATTAATTTTTCTTCATCCACAAGTAGTGTTGTTAAGGGTGAGTCTATAGTTGATACCTTAAAAACAATACTCTCAATGAATGTAGATATGGTTATTATGAGACACAGCGATAGCGGGGCAGTTAAAATAGCCGATAGTTTTGTGGAAGTACCGGTAATAAATGCCGGTGACGGTAAGAACCAGCATCCTACGCAGGCATTGCTTGACCTGTATACCATAAATAAGGTGTTTGGAAAGTTTAAAGGGCTTAAAGTAGCAATTGTTGGGGATTTTATAAATAGCAGAGTGGCAGGGTCTAATATAAACCTGTTTAAAAAAATGGGAATGGATATAACGATAGTTTCGCCAACGATTCTCCTTCCTGAAGATTTCTCAAAAATGGATGTAAGACATTGTATAGATGATGTCATAGAGGAGTCCGATATTATATATATTCTCAGAATGCAGTTTGAAAGACAGGATAGAAAGTTTTATCCATCTATAATGGAGTATAACCGGTTTTTAAGTCTGAATATGGAACGTCTCGGCAGAATGAAACCAGGTTCTATCGTTATGCACCCCGGACCGGTAAACAGGGGAATAGAAATTACCGATGAAGTTATGGAGACCCGGGGGAAGCTAAGGGAAAAAATTGTAATCGAGCGTCAGGTAACTTACGGGGTGGCTATAAGGATGGCGCTAATTTATTTGATATTGGGACAGTAATTTTAGAGGCAATGATTGGAAGGTTATGAAGGAAAGTAAGAAAAAAAATTTGCTTATAAAATCAGGAAGTATAATAGACCCCTGGCATAACAGGGAATTTGTTTCCGATATATTAATAAAAGACGGGATTATATCCGAAATAAAAGAAGAAATCAAAGTTAAAGATAATAATATTTATGAAATTAATGCAGAAGGATGCAAAGTATCGCCGGGGTTTTTAGATATGCATGTGCACCTGCGGGAACCCGGTTTTGAAGATGAAGAGACCATAGAAACGGGAGCACTTGCCGCTGTCAAAGGCGGGTTTACAACAGTCGTATGTATGGCTAATACCAGGCCGGTTGTAGATACGCAGTCTCTGGTGAAATATATTTTAAAAAAGGGAAATAGTTCGGCATGCAGGGTTCTGTCGGTGGCTGCAATGACAAAAGGACTTGAGGGAAAGAGCATTACGGAGATGGGTCTTCTGGCTGACGCGGGGGCGGTCGGTTTTTCTGATGACGGCATGTGCGTAAGTGACAGCAGGCTAATGTATGAAATCATGCGTTATTCAACACAATTTGATTTACCTTTAATCCTGCATGAGGAAGATGATTATATATCCGGCGGAGGTCTTGTTCATGAAGGTGATTATTCAAATATTCTGGGACTTAAAGGTATATCCAGACTGAGTGATGACTTAATGATAGAGAGGGATATAAGTCTTGCGAAAAGGAGCGGTGCAAGGATTCATATAACTCATCTGAGTACCAGGGGTGGTGTAGAAATGATAAAAAAAGCTAAAGAAGAGGGAGTAAAAGTAACCTGCGATGTAACACCGCATCACCTTTTCTTTAATGACAGTTGTCTTACATCATTTAATACCAATTTTAAGGTAAAACCGCCCATAAGGAGCGAAGAAGACAGGCAGGCGCTGGTTGCAGGCATAAAAAGCGGGGTAATCGATGCCATAGTAAGCGATCATGCTCCTCATCTGGATACGGAAAAGAACACGACTTTCAAGCTTGCAAGTTTTGGGACTATAGGGCTTGAAACACTGTTTAGCGCTGCTTTTACCAGTTTGTGTGTTGAAGAGAAGATGGAACTGGGAAAGCTTATAAACCTTATATCTGCTGCTCCCTCAAAAATTATCGGTGTTGATGAAGGGAAAATAGAAGCGGGAAGGTTGGCAAACCTTACAGTTATAGATACGGAGGCAGAAGAAGAAATAAAGAAGGGAAACATAGTTTCAAAAAGTAAAAACAGCGCATTTCTGGGGCAGAAACTAAAAGGTAGGATAATCTGCACAATCAGCAGAGGCAGTCTTGCTTATACAATAAATAATAAAAAGGAGAAGGGTTAAAATATTGAAAGCGAATTTATTATTAGAAGACGGAACAATGTTTGAAGGGATAAATATAGGTTCTGGAGGAGAGACGATTGGTGAAGTAGTCTTTAACACTTCCATGATTGGCTACCAGGAGATTCTTACCGATCCTTCATATTATGAACAGATAGTGGTTATGACCTATCCCGAGATAGGAAATTATGGCGTCAATAGCGTGGATGTTGAGTCTGACAGGATACAGGCAAGCGGATTGATTGTAAAAGAGTATGTTGATTATTACTGTAACTGGAGAGCAGAAGGGAGTCTTCAGGATTATCTGAAAGAGAGTAATATTGTAGGAATGGAAGGAATAGATACCAGGCAATTGACCAGGCATGTAAGACAAAAGGGTTCCATGAAGGGAATAATTTCTACCGAAACTGATAATAAGTCAGAATTAAAAAAGAGGCTGGATAGATACCCCTCGATAATTAATAGAGATCTGGTAAAGGATGTTACATGCGATGCCCCCTATATTTATAATCCTGATAGAGGTGATTACAAAAGCGTGGTCGTGGTTGTGGATTTTGGAATTAAAAGAGGAATATTAAAATGCCTGGACTGGGAAGGATTTAAATTAATTGTGGTGCCGGCTTCTTCAGGAGCCGGGGAGATAATGAAATATAACCCTGACGGAATACTGCTTTCCAATGGGCCGGGGGATCCTTCTGCAATTGAATATGCAGCTGAAACAATAAAAGAGTTAATCGGCAGGAGGCCGGTTTTTGGGATTTGCATGGGTCATCAGCTTCTGGCAGCTGCACTTGGTGCAAAGAGTTATAAATTAAAATTTGGCCATCATGGCGGAAATCACCCTGTTGAAAATCTGGAAACAGGTAAAGTAGAAATAACGTCCCAGAATCATGGTTTTGCCGTCAGCAGGGAATCGCTGGAGGGAATTAAGGACACCGGTTATGAAATAACACATGTTAATCTAAATGATAATACTATTGAAGGTTTGCAGTATAAGGATATAGATGCTTATACGATACAATTTCACCCGGAGGGTAAACCGGGGCCGCATGATTCAGGATATGTTTTTAACAAATTTATCAGGCTGATTGAAGATTTTAAAAAAAATGATTAGAAAGAAAGGTTTATGCCAAGAAGAAAAGATTTAAAAAAGATTTTACTGATAGGTTCGGGCCCGATAGTTATAGGGCAGGCGTGTGAATTTGATTATTCAGGAACACAGGCATGCAAGGTTTTAAAGGAGGAAGGTTATCAGGTTGTACTTGTAAACAGTAACCCTGCAACTATTATGACTGATCCGGAATTTGCGGATAAAACTTATATTGAACCTCTAACTCCCGAATTCGTAGAGAAAATAATAAAGAGGGAGAGACCGGACGCGCTGCTTCCCGCACTTGGAGGACAGACCGGATTAAATATGGCTGCAGCCCTGTCAAATATGGGCGTTCTAGAAAAATACGGGGTAGAACTTATTGGAGTTGATATAGATGTTATAAACAGGGCCGAAGATAGGGAACAGTTCAAGGAATCCATGGACAGGATAGGACTTTATGTTCCACCAAGCAGTTATGCACACAGTTTGAAGGAAGCTTTGAACTTTAGCAGGAAATTAAAATTCCCCCTGGTGGTTAGACCCAGTTTTACACTTGGCGGACTTGGAGGAGGAGTTGCATTTAATAAAGAAGAATTTGTCGATATCGTGACAAGTGGGTTTGATATTTCTCCAAAATCTGAAGTACTGATAGAAAAGTCAGTTGCTGGATGGAAAGAAATTGAGCTGGAGATGATGAGAGATAAAAATGACAATGTAATTGTAATATGCTCAATAGAAAATTTTGACCCGATGGGTGTTCATACCGGTGACAGCATTTGTGCTGCACCTGCACAGACCCTGACTTACAAAGAATACCAGAATATAAGAGATGCGAGTATTAAGATAATGAGAGAGGTCGGGATTAATGCGGGAGGATCAAACATACAATTTGCAGTTAATCCCAAAAATGGCAAAGTAGCAGTAATCGAGTTGAATCCAAGAGTATCAAGGAGCAGCGCACTTGCTTCAAAGGCAACAGGTTATCCTATTGCCAAAATTGCTACGAAACTGGCAGTAGGACATACGCTTGATGAAATTCCAAATGATATAACCAGAAAAACACCTGCCTGTTTTGAGCCTTCAATTGATTATGTGGTTGTAAAATTTCCGAGATGGACTTTT
The DNA here is from genome assembly GCA_034660395.1 of Actinomycetota bacterium. Lineage (GTDB taxonomy): Bacteria > Actinomycetota > Humimicrobiia > Humimicrobiales > Humimicrobiaceae > JAQVEM01. The sequence continues at coordinate 22,678 of JAYEJA010000049.1, read as the reverse complement.
GAGAAGTTTCCGGGAGCAGACTCAAATCTTACCACGAGGATGAAGTCTGTCGGAGAAACCCTGGCAATCGGCAGGACTTTTAAGGAAGCTTTGCAGAAGTCGATAAGGTCTTTAGAAATAGACAGGTATGGCCTTGGCTCTGATGGAGAGAATTATTTAAACAAGAAGCTAATGGGTAAAAAGCTTTCAGTTCCGAATCAGGATAGGATTTTTTATATTAAGTATGCTTTTGAAAAGGGTATGAGCATAGAAAAAGTATCAAAGTATACAAAAATAGATCCCTGGTTTTTAAATAATATAAAGCAGCTCGTGGAATTTGAAAAATCCCTTAAAAAATATAATTTAGGAAATGTTACCGGAGATGTAATTCATAAAGCTAAAGTTCATGGTTATTCAGACAGACAGATAGCCCATTTATTAAAAGGCAGCGAGGGAGAGGTAAGAGCTTTAAGAAAAAAAATGAAGGTCGCAGCTACTTTTAAAACAGTTGACACCTGCGCCGGTGAATTTGAAGCATATACGCCATATTATTATTCCACTTATGAAAACGAGAACGAAACTGTATCCTCGGATAAAAAACGGATAATTATACTTGGAGGAGGCCCGAATAGAATAGGGCAGGGTATAGAATTTGACTACTGCTGCGTTCATGCTTCTTTTGCTCTTCATGATGAAGGATTTGAGACCATAATGATTAACTGCAACCCGGAAACTGTAAGTACGGATTATGACACTTCAGACCGGTTATATTTTGAACCGATAACTTTTGAGGATGTAATGAATATAGTGGAGGCAGAGAAACCTTACGGGGTAATAGTGCAGTTTGGGGGGCAGACCCCATTAAAGCTTGCTTTAAAATTGAAAGATGCGGGTGTAAACATTCTGGGGACATCTCCTGACAGCATTGACCTGGCTGAAGACCGCAAAAGATTTGGCTTGATGCTGAAGAAGTTAAATATACCCCAGGCGGATAGCGGAACAGCCATGGATGTTGATAAGGCAAAGAAGATAGCAAAGAGAATAGGTTACCCGGTACTGGTAAGGCCGTCATATGTTCTGGGAGGCCGGGCAATGAATATAGTATACAATGAAGAAAGCCTGGTTGATTATGTTAAGAATGCAGCGGTCGTATCTTACGATAAGCCGATACTTATAGATAAGTTTCTGGAGCGTGCAATTGAAGTTGATGTTGACGCAATTTATGATGGAGAAGAGCTATTTATCGGTGGAATTATGGAGCATATAGAGGAAGCCGGCGTGCATTCAGGTGACAGTGCATGCGTAATACCGCCTTTTACTCTTAGCAGGGAAGTTATAGAAAAAATAAAAGACTACACATACAGGATGGCAAAGAAACTTGAAGTAAGAGGTCTTATGAACATCCAGTATGCAATAAAAGATTCGGTGGTACATGTGCTTGAGGCGAACCCGAGAGCTTCCCGTACAGTTCCTTTTGTCAGCAAATCAATCGGAGTCCCCCTGGCAAAAATTGCGTCTCTGGTTATGACAAGTAAGAAACTAAAGGATATAAAGTTTAAGAAAGTTGATTCTACATCGATCAATTACTACAGTATAAAGGAAGCGATTTTGCCCTTTAACAGATTCCCGGGCGTTGATACCATACTGGGACCCGAGATGAAATCAACGGGAGAAGTAATGGGAATAGATAGCAGTTTCGGCGTTGCTTTTGCAAAGACGCAGATATCCACAAACCATATGTTTCCCACATCCGGCTCTGTGTTTATAAGTGTTAATGATAAAGATAAGGATGCGATAATAACCATAGCAAGTAAGCTGTCAGGGCTTGGTTTTAAAATAATTACAACGGAGGGGACGGGGAATTTACTGGAAAAGAAAGGTATAAAGTGTGATAGGGTCTTAAAGATCAGGGAAGGCAGGCCGAATGTACTGGATATGATAAAAAATGGAGAAATTGATTTGATAATAAATACCCCGGAGGGCAGCGTGGCAAGAAGTGATGGCTATTATCTCAGAACTGCTGCAGTTCTTCATAACGTACCTTCTACTACTACCATGTCAGGAGCTTCGGCTGTGGTACAGGGGATAGAGGAAATGAAAAATAACTTTAAAGCCAGGGTTAAACCTATACAGGAATATTAATGAAGCTTTTAAACGGGGAAATAATATCAAACGAGAAATATAATGATAATCTTTTTAAGATTAGTGTTTTTTCGCCTTACATATGCAAAGAAACAAAACCGGGACAATTTATTAATGTCAGATGCTCGCATCCGGGAATAATAGATCCGTTATTAAGGCGGCCCTTCGGTATTTTTGAAATTGAGAAAAAGTTCAATGTGTTTTCAGTTTTATACAGAATAAGAGGGAAGGGAACAAGGTTTCTTATGGGTCTTAAAAAGGGGGATATCCTTGATTTTATAGGTCCCCTGGGTAACGGTATAGACATTGGTGAGACCAGAGAAAACGTACTTTTAATCGGGGGAGGAATAGGTATTGCTCCATTGAATTTGCTGGCAAAGCAAGCCGGCAGGATGAAAAAAAATGTTTTTTTTGCTGCCGGCTTTAAGAATAATGATTATTTCAGGTGGGAGGAAGATTTAATAGAGCTTAAAATCAATTATACCATTTTTACTGAAGACGGAAGCTGGGGGGAGAAAGGACTGGTTTCTGATTACATCTGGGACAATTTGAAATCATTTAAAGATTATGATGTCTATTGCTGCGGACCGGTGGATATGTTAAAAGCTTTAAAAAGGAATTATATGGGTACGGATAATAAAGTAACAGCGCTCCTGGAAGAAATGATGGCCTGCGGAGTAGGTGTTTGCAACGGGTGTGTCGTAAAAGTAAAAAAAGGTAAGAGAGGATTCACATATAAAAAAGTATGCAGGGAGGGTCCGGCATTTAATTTAAGGGAGGTAATTTTTGACTGAAGAAAACAGGCTTTTCCCTTATGAGGAAGAGTCAGGCAGAAATGGTCCCGAGCTTGCGGTGGAACTTGGCAGAATAAAGCTGAGCAATCCTGTAATTATGTGTTCGGGTACTTTTGGCTACGGGATGGAGTACAACCAGTTTTACAATACTGCCTTACTGGGAGCGGTGACCACGAAAAGTTATTCTTTAAAGCAAATGAAGGGGAATCCGCCTCCAAGGATTTTTGAAACTCATGGGGGAGTACTAAACTCTGTCGGGCTTCAAAATGACGGCATTAATGTTTTTAAGAAGAAGGACCTTCCAAAAGCGGAAAAGATAGGTGTAAAGCTTATCCTGAGCATATTTGGTCGTAAGAAAAAGGATTTTACTGAGCTTGCCAATAAAATTGCAGATATAAAGAAAAGGATAATAGCGGTAGAGCTAAATCTGTCATGCCCGAATGTAGATAAAGGCGGCATGGCATTCAGTGCCGTACCCGACGATGTAAGGAAGATAGTAAAGTCAGTCGTTCGTATTGTTAAGATACCTGTAATGGTAAAGCTCAGTCCCAACCAGCACAATCTTATTGAAGCAGCGGCTGCAGCGGAAAAGGGGGGAGCCGAGGCAATATCGATTATTAATACGGTAATCGGGATGGCAGTAAATGTACAGACTTTCAGGCCCGAGCTGGCTAATGTAACCGGCGGGCTTTCCGGACCGGCAATAAAACCTATTGCCCTGGTCAGGGTATATTCCCTGTCAAAGGAAAAAATTCTTCCGGTTATAGGCATGGGAGGTATATTCGGTCTTAGAGATGCACTGGAATTTCTGATAGCGGGCGCCAGTGCAATAGGTATAGGCACAGCAAATTTTGTACAGTATGATATTGGCAAGAGAATAATAGACGGGCTAAAGTCTTATCTTGAGAGCAAAAAGATTTATGATATTAATGAGATAATCGGGAGGATAAGGATTTGAAAAAAAATAAATTGTTGCCCGAGGAAAGATTAATTATAAGTATAGATGCAAACAGCAAAAGCGAGATTATAAGTCTATGCAAAAGAATTTCCGGTAAGGTTTCAACTATAAAAATAGGTCTGGAGTTAATATACAGTACCGGACCTTCAATAATTAATACCATAAGGAGTTTTGGTTATGATGTAATGCTTGACGCCAAGCTTATGGATATTCCAAATACAGTAAGCCGGGCTGCCAGGGCTATAGGGAATCTTGATGTCAGGGCTTTAACCATTCATACGCTGGGCGGAAGAAAGATGCTTGTAAGTGCGCGTGAAGCTGTTGAAAAGCAGACAGAGCTCAGGGCAAAATTAAGGCCGCTTTTTTTGGGGGTTACCATTCTCACAAGTCTGGATGACGGGGACCTTGATGAACTTGGTTTTAAGAGTAATTTTTTAGATTCTGTTTTAAATTTATCAAAGGTTGCCGTGGAGTCCGGGATGGACGGGATAATATGTTCACCAAATGAAGTAGAACCAATAAGGAATAAATTAGGCGGCGGATTTTATATCGCAACCCCGGGAATAAGGCTTCCCGGTGATAGCGCCGGAGACCAGAAAAGGATAAATACCCCCCGGCAGGCAATAGCAAGTGGTGCGGATTTTATAATAGTCGGGCGTTCAATAACAACAAGAGGTAATATTCCGAAGGTTATAGATATGTATCTGGAAGAAATAGAGGGGAGTATATAGTTATGATTAAAGTAATAAATGAGGTTAAAGGTACTAATTTGTTTAAGATACTCAAAGACACGGGTTCTATAATGGAAGGCCATTTTCAGTTAACCTCGGGATATCATAGCAATTATTACCTTCAGTGCGCAAGACTGCTTCAGTATCCCGGCATTACCTTCAAGCTCGCAAATAAAGGTCTTGGAGTAATAAAGGAAAAGGTTGAATTAAATAAAGTAAATACGGTAGTGTCTCCGGCAGTGGGGGGAATACAATGGGGCTATATGCTTGCTTATGCAGGTGGATACAGGATGGTTTTTGCTGAAAGAAAAAACAAAAAAATGGAGCTAAGGCGTGGTTTTGAAATAAAAAAAGACGAAGAAATCATTGTGGCCGAAGATGTTGTAACTACAGGCGGCTCGGTAAGTGAAGTAATAGATATATGTAAAGGTTACGGAGCGAAAGTAAAAGCTGTGGTAAGTATCGTAGACCGCTCAGAAAATTTAAAATTTGAATGTCCTTATTATTATTTAATAAATCTAAATATTGATAAATATCCTCCTTCCCGTTGTGAGTTATGCAGGAAAAATTATCCTCTGGAATACCCCGGCAGCAGAAAAAAATTTTAATTAATTTAATTAGTAAAAAAAGTTGATATTAAATATATATATTTGTATACTCTAATATATCTAGTTTTTTCGTAACAGAAGGAGTTGCATGTCTTTAAACAATTTAAGCGATGATGATAGAAGAAAAGGGTTGGAAAAGGCCAGAGTGGTCAGGAAGAAAAGAGCTGAAATAAAAGGCATGTTAAAGGAAGGCAAAACGGATATTAAAAAACTTTTTAAGGATAAAAAGCTTTTTAATGAATATATAAGCAATATGAAAGTTTTAGAACTGGTTGGCGCACTTCCCGGAAACGGCAAAGTAAATGCACTAAAAATCTTAAAAAGTTTGAAAATATCTCCCAATAAGAAAGTTGGAGGGCTGGGGAAGAATCAGAAACACAGTTTTTACCGGTTTTTTAAAATCAGCTAGACTGGTAGATTTAAAGTATTTTTATGGCAGGTAGAGGAAAATTGTTTATTATTTCTGGACCTTCCGGTTCAGGGAAAAGCAGCCTGGTTATTGATGCGATAAGAAAGTCAGGTAATTTCATCAAATCCATTTCAGTTACCACCAGACCCAGAAGAGAAATTGAAAAGTCCGGCAGCCATTACCATTTCATAAGCAGGAAAGAGTTTGACAGACTTATAGAAGAAAATAAGTTACTGGAATGGGCATCTTACGCCGGGTGTTTATATGGTACTCCAAAAAAATTCGTAATGGAGAATCTGGATAAAGGAAAGAATGTTATACTGGTAATAGATGTTCAGGGCGCCATGAAGGTTAGAAAGAAGATAAAAGATGCCTACCTGATATTTATTACTGCTTCATCTGTTGATGAGCTGGAAAAGAGGATACAGAAGAGAGGTTCTGAAAGTGACGGGGAAGTAAAAAAAAGGCTTGAAATTGCTAAAAAAGAATTAGAATATGAAAAATATTATGATTGTATAATTGCGAATAATGATTATAATGAAGCTCTGATTAACTTAAAGAAAGTACTTAATAAAGAAGGAAGGTGAAGATTAACCTGAAATGAAAGTACAATATATCGATGAATACAAAGAGAGTATAGACAGCAAGTATAAATTGTGCATGGCAGCGGCAAAGAGGGCAAGAGAACTTGGTGAATACCTGTCGGCACAAAAGAATATGGAAAGAGTAAGCGTGATAAAGCCGCTGGTAGATATAGAATCGCGCGACCCGCTTGAAATTGCCTTTAAAGAAATAAAAGATAAGCAAATAACTTATAAGGAAAAAAAGGAAACCGTATAAATTTGATTTCGGATAAGTCACCATTTTCTAATAAAAGGATAGTCCTGGGAGTCACTGCTTCTATTGCTGCTTTTAAAGCAGCTTCAATCTGCAGCATTTTAACTCAAATGGGAGCAAATGTATTTCCGGTATTGACTCCGGGTGCCCTTAATTTTATTGGTCCCGCTACTTTTAGCGCAATTTCCGGTAATGAAGCTATTGTGGAACAATTTGCCAAACAAAAAAAAATTTCACATATATCACTATCCCATAGTTCTGATGCGTTTTTAATTGCTCCTGCTTCAGCAAATAGTATATCAAAATTATCCTATGGCGTTGGCGATAATTTCCTTACAACATCAGTAATAGCTGCGGAGTGCCCTGTTCTGATTGCTCCTGCCATGAACGAGAGCATGTATCGTGATAATTTAATTAAGGAAAACATAAAGAGACTTAAGGGAAGCGGCAAGTTCTTTTTCGCGGGACCTGCAAGCGGGAATCTGGCCTGCGGTGAAAGAGGTCTGGGAAGGCTCGAGAAAGAGGAAAAAATAATTGAAAAGCTGGCGGGGCTGTTAAAGTATAGCAATGACCTTAAGGGCAAAAAAATTATAGTTACTGCCGGCGGTACCCGGGAGTTCGCTGATAGGGTTAGATATATTTCAAATGAATCAAGCGGCAGGATGGGTTATGCAATGGCAGAGGAAGCTTATTTCAGGGGAGCCAGCAGTGTGGTGCTTATCAGCACTGCAAAAAATCTTACTCCTCCGTACGGGGTAAAGGTTAATTATGTTGAAAGTACGGAAGATATGAAAAGAGCATTATTTAAGTATTTTGAATCTGCAGATATTATAATAATGTCGGCAGCAGTAAGTGATATAGTCCCCGTTAAAAAATATGATTTCAAGTTAAGAAAGAAAAATGATATATTATCAAAAATAAACTTCAGGGAGAATGAAAATATACTGAAGTTGCTGGCAGAAAAAAAGAAAAAGAGGCAGTACCTGGTTGGTTTTGCAGCTGAAGAAAGTTATGGTGTAAAAGATATAATGGCAAAATTTGCAGATAAAAATATCGACATGGTTGTTGCAAATGATATATCAAGAGAAGATATCGGTATGGAGAGCGACTTCAACGAGGTTGACATAATAAAAAAAGATGGTTGCGTAAAAAAACTTAAGAAGGACAGGAAGCGAATAATTGCCAGGGGAATATATGACGAAATTTTAAAAGATTTAATTAGATAAAAGATTAATAGGAGACAAAGATTAACAGGAGGAATAATGGCAAAGAAAAGGGATTACTTGCTAACTTCAGAATCAGTAACTGAAGGACACCCGGACAAAATGGCTGACCAGATATCCGATGCTGTTCTCGACGCGATAATAGCTAACGATACCGGGTGCAGGGTTGCTATTGAAACTTTACTTAAAACCGGAATAGTAATAGTGGCAGGTGAGGTTACTACATCTACTTATGCGGAGATACCTGATATTGTAAGGGAGGTAATAAAAGACATAGGATATACCAGGGCAAAGTATGGATTTGATTGTGAAACATGCGGAGTCCTCACTTCCATAGGGAAACAGTCTTCAAATATAGCTAAAGGTGTTAACAATGCCTATGAATCCAGAGTGGGGAACGGATATGAGAATGAATTTGATTCGCAGGGCGCAGGCGATCAGGGCATGATGTTCGGTTATGCCTGTAACGAAACCGAAGATTATATGCCTCTTACAATTCAGCTTGCCCATAAGCTGGCGCACCGTTTATCTGAGGTAAGGAAAGCAGGTATATTGCCCTATCTCCGTCCAGACGGCAAGTCACAGGTAACCGTAAGGTACGAGGGTAATAAGCCGGTTTCAATTGAGACGGTTGTAATAGCCACCCAGCATGCTCCAAAGATAGATATAGAGTCCCAGATAAAACCGGATATGAAGGAGTTTGTAATAAAACCGATTATACCGAAAGAGTATATAGATAATGATTTTAAACTGTATGTTAACCCTACGGGAGAATTTACCATAGGTGGTCCGATGGGCGATACCGGATTGACGGGGAGAAAAATAATTGCGGATACCTACGGTGGAGTAGCAAGACACGGCGGGGGATGCTTTTCAGGAAAGGACCCCTCCAAGGTAGACAGGTCAGCCGCTTATGCTGCGAGGCATGTAGCTAAAAATCTGGTAGCAAGCGGGGCTGCTGAAAGGGTTGAGATAGAAGTCGCTTATGCCATAGGAGTATCGCACCCGGTTTCTGTTATGGTAGAAACATTCGGAACTGAAAAAGTGGATGTTAAGAAAATTGAAAAAGCGGTAGAAGAGATATTTGATTTAAGACCTGCAGCTATTATTAAAAACCTGAACTTGCTAAGGCCTATTTATAAAAAAACTGCAGCTTACGGCCATTTTGGCAGACATGACAGAGATTTTACCTGGGAAAAGCTGGATAAAGTTGAAGAGGTTAAGAGTTTTCTTGGACTTAAATAGATGCACTGGTTCAAATGAATATAAAAAATAAATATGCAGAGATTTATATTGATATAAAAGCTCTTAATGTTAACAGACCTTTTGACTATCGCATACCCCCGAACTTATTATCCGGTGTTTATATAGGTGTAATTGTCAGGGTCCCGTTTAAGAACAGGTTTGAAACTGGTTATGTAATAAAAACTAAAAGCAAATCTGAGCTGCATGACAGGGAAATTAAGGATATTAAAGAGGTAATAAGCCGGAAACCTGTTTTTAATCCCAAAAAGCTAAAGTTAATAAAATGGATAAGCCGCTATTATGTTCAGCCGTTTGGAAGTGCTGCAAAATTTTTTATTCCTCCGGGGGAAAAGGGTAGAAAATCGGCTGCGAAAAGCAGGGTCAAGCTTAAATACAGGGATTATTTATCACTGGATAAAGATAAATACAATAAGTACCGTGATAAGATAAACTGGAAGAAGAACTATTCAAAGAAGAAAATAATTGATTATCTGGGAAGACATAATGAAATACTAAAAGAAAAGTTGATAAAAGATACGGGATGCAGCTATTCAAATGTTAATTTCCTTATACAAAAAGGGATAATTTCCGTAACGAGGAAGAGGCATAAAAGGGATTTTAAATATGAGTATAAAAGAAACAGGATTAAAAAGAAAATAACTTTAAATCCATACCAGAAAAATGCCATATCGTCTATTGAGAATGTCCTGGATAAAGACGTTTTTCATAAAATTCTAATTGAAGGCGTTACAGGAAGCGGTAAAACCGATATTTATATAGCTGCGTGCAGGAGGGTCCTGAAAAATAATAAAAGGGCTCTGATACTTACGCCCGAGATATCTTTGATACCTCAGTTATTTTCAAGATTTCAGCAGGAGTTTGGTGATGGAGTTGGCGTTTATCACTCGAATATGAATGTGGCGGAAAGATACGAGAGATGGCTGGACATATGGAATGATAGATTTGAGATAATAATTGGAACAAGGTCTTCCATTTTTACTCCGCTAAACAATCTGGGAATAATAATAATAGATGAAGAGCATGACTCATCATACAAGGAGGGGACAGGAGTAAGATATAACACAGGAGAAGTAGCTATGAAGATGGGGGGAATCCTGGGTATTCCTGTTGTCATGGGCAGTGCTACGCCGAGTATAGTTACAAGATACAGGTCTGAAAATGAAAAAGATTTTACCCTTATTAAGATTCCTGTAAAAGCCCAGAGCAGCAGTCCTCTGGAAATGAAATTGATAGATTTAAAAAAGATAGACTACAGGAAGGAAGATGTTACTGTTACCGGGGAACTGTTTAAAGAAGTAAAAAATGAGCTGGAAAAAAACAATAAAGTAATTATTTTTTTAAACAGGAGAGGATATAGTAATTTTGTTATATGCAGCAAATGCGGTAATGTGCCGAAATGTCCTGCATGCGACCTTCCATATAATTACCACAGGGATAAGAGAAAGCTGATGTGCCACCATTGCGGAAGGGAAAAAATTTATACAGGCAGGTGTGATGTATGCGGCGCAAGCAGTATGACGCTGTACGGGACCGGTATCCAGAAAGTTCAATCAAAGCTTGAAGCAAGATTTAAAGAGGTGCCTGTGTTAAGAATGGACTCGGATGCGACCGTTAAAAAGAAATCGCATCAGGAAATACTTAAAAAATTTATTTCTCCGGGGGGCTCCATTCTAATAGGGACGCAGATGATAGCCAAAGGTCTGGATATAGAAGATATAACCCTTGTAGGAATTATTAACAGTGATGGTATGCTGGGCCTTCCCGATTATCATATGAATGAGAGGATTTATCAGCTTATTACACAGGTATCGGGCAGGGCAGGCAGAAAAAAAAAGAAGGGGAAAGTCATAATTCAAACCTATAATCCTGAAAGTATGGTAATGAAAAATGTCCTCCGGGATGATTATGAATCTTTTTACAGGCAGGAGCTTGAAAGCAGAAGGGAACTCAGATACCCGCCGTTTTCCGACCTGATAAACATAATAGTTTCAGGGAAGGATGAAAAAATGGTAAAGAAAGATATAAACGAGCTTGCCCCGGGCCTTCACGGAGTTGTTGGTGAGGAAGACAGTGTACTGGGACCTGCGCCTGCACCATTTTATAAAATAAACAGATTTTACAGGTGGCATATTATGATAAAGGCTAAAGATTTGGATAAATTAAGCGGCAGGTTAGCCGAACTATTAAAAAGGTTTAAAAAATTCGATGAAAATAGGATAATAATTGATATAAATCCGGTATGGATTTTGTAAGTTCATTTGAAGGGAGATTAATTAATGGCTGTTAAGAAAATAAGAAAAATTGGCGACCCTGTTTTAAGAGAAAAAAGTAATAAGGTAGAAAAAATAGATGATAAAGTTATAAGTCTGGTTAATGATATGATTGATATTGCAAAAGAGGAAGGTGGAGTAGGACTGGCTGCTCCGCAGATAGGAGTTAGCAGAAGGGTCATAATAGTTGATAGGGGAGATGGTACAGAAGCATTCATAAATCCGGAGATAAAAGTTCTTGATAAGGAGATGGAAAGTTCAATTGAAGGATGCCTCAGTATCTATTCAATAAGGGATTACAGTGTTAACAGGTATAAGAAAGTCGAAGTGAAAGCAAAGGACTTGAAAGGCCGGGATGTGGTGGTAAAGGCAGAGGGCTTACTGGCGAGAATATTCCAGCATGAAATTGATCACTTAAACGGGAAAATGTATATTGACCACCTTGACAGGAAGTCGAGAGAAGAGCTTCTGTCCAGGGTTAATGAAATAAAAATGGGAATTTAATATGTATGGAGATATGAATTGAAGGTTATTTTTTTCGGTTCATCAGAGATTTCAGTTCCTTTTCTTGAGGAATTATATAAATCAAAGCATGAGGTGACTCTCGTGGTTACCAAAACTGATAAACAGTCAGGCAGGGGAAGAAAGGTTATCCCCAATATAGTGAAGAGCAGGGCCAGGGAATTAGGAATTAGTTTTATACAGGTCGGGGAATTTGATAATAGTTTCTATGATGACTTTGGTAAATTAGAGTTTGATGCGGCAGTTATGGTATCCTTCGGCAGAATAATACCGGCCAGGCTTATAAATTCAAAGGTTGCCAGGTGGCTTAATGTGCACCCGTCTCTTTTACCAAAGTACAGAGGGCCGACTCCGATAATAAGTGCGGTACTGAATGGTGACAGTCTTGGCGGCGTAAGTGTTATAGAAGTTACTGCTGAAGTTGACAGGGGCGGAATATATGCCCAGGTAAAATTCGGTATTGGAGAAAGTGATAACCGGGAAATATATGAACGGAAGGTAATTAAGTTCGGCAGTCCGGTTCTTCTGACAGTACTGGATTTACTGGAAAGCGGTGATATAAATTCATACCCCCAGGAAGAAGAAAATGCGACTTATACCCGCAAGACTAAAAATGAGGATTTCAGGATTGACTGGAGACAAGATGCTGTAAGAATAAATAATAAAATCAGAGCTTTCAGCTCCAGCCCTGGAGCATATTGTTTCTGGAAGAGTCTGAGGATTAAAATATTAAAAGCGGAAGTGCCGGATGAATTTGAAAGTAAAGAATATCTTTCCGGACTGAAGATTAACGAAAAATCAATCAATAACGGGTATATTGTTAGAGCTGATAAAAATTCAGGTATCCTGGTTAAATGCGGCGGAAGCCAAATTATAAAAATCAAGCTTTTAAAGCCTCAGGGAAAAAGAGTGATGACCGATAGGGATTTTATCAACGGATATCTGATAACGGCCGGTGAGAGTTTTGAGTAATAAAAAAGGTAAGACCGGCCCGCGTGAAATTGCCCTCCTTGTTTTAAACCAGTATTTTAAAAAAAGAAAATCCTTAAAGAATATAATAAATAAAAATTTCAAGGACCGTAATCTTTCAGGCCTTGATAGGCGTTTCATATTCAATATTGTAAAGGGGACAGTAAGATATTATATAAAAATTGATTTCATCCTTTCCTTGTTCTCGGACAAGGATTTAAGAAATATAGATTTCATAGTGCTGAATATTTTACGGATGGGGATTTATCAATTAATGTATATGGACAGGGTTCCGGACTATTCAGCGCTTGATGAGAGTGTTAAGCTGGCTAAAAAAAGAGCGAATTATCCCTCTTCAAAATTTGTAAATGCAGCGTTGCGTAAAATAAGCTCCGTAGATGACATTAATCTTTTTTTTAAGAAAAAGATTAAAGATATGGATAATGAGGCTTTAAGGATCAGCAAGGAATATTCATATCCCGAATGGCTGGTTGACTACTGGCTCAAATGTTATGGGAGGGAAAAAACTATTTTAATCCTGAAGTCTTTAAATGAAAACCCGCTTTATTATTTAAGGTTTAACAGGGATAATATTAGTCCTGAAGAACTTGCAGGAGAGTTTGAGCTGAAGCCGGTCAATGGAGTTTTTAAGGGATTTGATATTACCGGAGGAAAGAGCAAAGGAAGTAAGAATCTATTTTTTTTAAAAGAAATACTTGATGATACTGTGGGAACATATAGTGTTCAGGAAATTTCAGAATCTGAAATTTATAAAAAAGGCCTGGTTACGGTACAGGATATATCTTCTCAATTAGCGGTGAAATATTTCTTAAGGCCCCGCCGGGGGGATAAGGTACTTGATGTATGCGCTGCTCCCGGAGGAAAGACTTCCTATATAGCTCAAATATTAAAAGATAAAGGGGAGCTGGTATCGGTGGATATCAGCAGCAGGAGGCTGGAACTATTGCGAGACAGCATGGAAAGACTGGGTCTGGATAATGTCAAAGTTGTTGAGGCAGATGCAGGCGAACCAGGTTTTCTAAAAAGCAGCGGCGGTGCTGGAGACAGTAAAGCCGGGGCAGGTATAAAAGGTACTGATATCTACAGGGAATATTTTGACAGTATTTTGATTGATGCACCATGCAGTGCTTTTGGAACTATTTCCAAAAACCCGGATGCTAAATATAACAAGTCAATGGATGATGTTATAAGGCTTTCCGCCATGTCTTACAGTATGATGGTTAATTGTGACCGTTATCTTAAAACTGGAGGGAAGCTCATTTTTTACACCTGTACCCTTTCACCGGCAGAAAATCAAAATATGATAGAGAGATTCTTGAAGGAATTCAGGGGGAAGTATGTTTGTGAAAAAAATGATTTTATCGATAAGATTACGTCAATCAAAAATTCTGATGTTTACCGGGGTATCAGTTACCCTGAAGGGTGTCTTGAAATAATGCCTTATTATTTTGAAAGTGAAGCCGGTTTTGTTTGCTGCCTGAGAAAAAATAAAGCCGGGTAGAAGAAGGTATTTAAACCACCTTTTTTACCTTGCCTGATTTGAGACAGCTTGTGCAGATATTAATAGTTTTTATCTTCCCTCTGTATTCAACCTTTACCTTTTGTATATTGGGCTTAAAAGTTTTTCTAGTTTTTTTATTTGAATGGCTTACGCTATTTCCAAAAATCGCGCCCTTACCGCAAATCTCACATTTTCTTGACATTTCTTCTCCTGTTTTCCCTTAAAATTTATATACCATCAACCCGGATTGATAACTTATATCGGCCAGGTATTAATTAAACAGGAAGGAATATTAGCATTTTATTAAGCACTTTTCAAGTTAAATAGGAAATAGAGAGATAAAACCGGGATATTTAAAGGAAACAATTTAAAGATTATTTAGTCTTAAAGAGTATAAAAAAATTGAAGGTGAGAAAGATTAATTTTATAGGAAAAAATGACAAAAATTCTGGTATAATATAACGGCGGCCGGGGATGGCATGCTTATAAATTTTAATATGGGATAATTTATAAAAGGGTGGCAAAAGTGAACGGCGAAGTTACTGAAGGAATAAAGAAAGAGAATCTTGAAAAACTAGTTAATAAGGTACTGGATAACTTTGAAGAAAATGAAAAGAAGATTAATGATTTAAATGTATTCCCTGTTCCGGATGGAGATACGGGTACCAATATGCTGCTAACCTTAAAGTCAGTTAAAAAAGAGCTTTCCCGGTTAAATGATTTTTCTCTAAAAAATGTGCTGGAAAAAGCTTCATTTGGAGCATTAATGGGATCAAGGGGCAACTCGGGCGTAATATTATCACAGATACTTAAAGGGTTTTTTGATGAAATTATAAAATGCAACAGGTTTGATCTGGATGTAATAAAAAAAGCCCTTGAAGCTTCAAGAGATCTTGCCTACGGTTCTGTCCAGGATCCGACTGAAGGAACTATGCTTACCGCGATAAAAGATATATGCGAATTTGTTGGGAATATGGGAGGTAATAACGGTAAGGTAAAAATGATAGATTTCCTGGATGAAGTTATTTCTGAAACGGAAAAATCCGTGGAACGTACTACTTTCCTTCTACCGGTATTAAAAAAGGCTGATGTGGTAGATGCGGGGGCGCAGGGTATTCTTGATATATTGATCGGAGTAAAAAAGGCAATGAATGGAATCGGCAGTCTGGACAAACAATTAGAGATGAATACCGTGGAACCCGGGAAAACCGCTGCATTGTCAGGAAATAAAAGTAATAGAAATAATAATAGCAGGGACAAAAAAGCAAAAGAGGGTGTCTCTGAAGAAAGTGAGGGGTATGTCTCTCATGATGAAAAGGAAAATCTAAAAAATGTAAGGCTTACCTACGAAATCAAATATACTTATTGTACAGAGCTTATGGTGAAGGGAAGAAGGATAAATGTAGAAAGACTAAGGGAAAGAATAGAAAGCTTTGGTGACAGTGCCGTAGTAGTTGGAAATGAGAACCTGGTTAAAATACATGTACATACGAATCATCCCCATAGGATTTTAGGCAGGGCATCAAGGGAAGGATCCCTTCATGATATTAAGATAAATAATATGAAAGACCAGAGAGAGGAATTAGTTGAAGGAGAAGAACCGTCGGAAGGCAGGATAGATTCAAGCAGAGCTTTAATGGCAGTATCCAGCGGAGAGGGACTGGAGAAGATATTTAAGAGTGTAGGTGCAGATATTGTCGTAAGCGGTGGACAGAGTATGAATCCTTCAACATATGAGATGGTAAAGGCTATAAGCGACCTGGATGCTTCCGAGATTATAATATTACCCAACAATAAGAATATAATACTGACTGCGAATCAGGCGAAGAAAGTCGTAAGGAAAAAGGATGTTTATGTAGTTCAGACAAAAAGCATTCCGGCAGGCATAGCAGCTATTCTAAGCTACAATCCTGATGCCGGCATTGAAGAGAATATGGATAATATGGAACAGTCAGCTAAAAAGACAGAAGATGGGGAAGTAACATGTGCGGTAAGAGATGCTAATCTTATGGTGGGAGAAATAAAAAAGGGCGAGTACATAGGATTATCTAAAGGAAAGGTTAGAGTAGTATCGGATAATGTCGTGGATGCCACGGTTGACCTTGTAAGAGATATTGCAGATTCAAAAAAAGAAGTTATAACTTTTTACATGGGAAAGGATGCAAAAAAAGAGGATATTGATAAGATAAAAAAAGGAATTAAAAAGCATTTTCCTAAAATAGATATGGAAATCCATAAAGGAGGACAGCTTTTATATCATTATATATTTTCAATAGAATAATTGTATTTTATGGTGGTAAACTATCAGGATAATTTCGGGTAAATTTAAAGGTAGAAAATTAAAACCCCCCTCAAATTATGAAATCAGGCCAACACTTGATAGTGTAAAAGAAAGTATTTTTAATGTTATCGGCAGCAGGATAAGCAGGGCAAATGTGCTTGACTTATTTGCAGGAAGCGGGTCTCTTGGAATTGAATCGTTGAGCCGCGGCTGCAATATGGTATATTTTGTAGACAGAAACTATAAGTCTGTAAAATTAATAGAGTGTAATATCAAAGGGCTAAAAATAAGTGGTGAAAAATATAAAATAATAAAAAGTGACGTTATTGAGTTTCTAAAGTTTTATAAGGGTCCGGGGTGGGATATAATATTTATGGACCCACCTTATAAAATTAAAAGTGATATAATGATAAAAATATTCAATGCCGTATCAAAAAAAAATATCGCTAAAAGTAATACCCTGGTAATATATGAGTGCTTTTTAAAAAGAGATATTGAAGAAGAGATAAGGGGATTGGATTTATTGAAAAAGTCCGGCCGGGGAGATAAAAAAATATTATATCTCTCGCCATAATAAAGAGGAGGTAAGAGGATTTAAGTTATGGAAAGAATTGCATTGTGTCCCGGGACATATGATCCTATGACAAAAGGCCACCTGGATATAATAAACAGGTGTTCAAAAATTTTTTCAAAGGTAGTGGTCGCAATATCAGAAAATCCTAAGAAAAAGCCGCTTTATTCTGTTGAGAGGAGGGTTGATTTTGTAAAGAGATCACTGAGTAACCTGAAAAATATAGAGGTTATTACATTTAACGGTTTGCTGGTGAAACTGGCCAGTAAAGTAAATGCGACAGTCGTAGTCAAGGGACTCAGGGCTATTTCAGATTTCGAGTACGAGTTCCAGATGGCGCAGATAAATAGGAAATTAAACCCGGAAGTAGAGACTGTATTTATGGTAACAAATCCCAGATATGCTTATCTCAGCTCGAGTGCTGTTAAGGAAGTAGCAATGTTCAATGGCTGCATAAGAGGTCTGGTGCCTGAGAAAATAGAAAATGATGTAATTGAAAGTTTTGAAAAAGAAGATTTTAAATAATAAAGGTATAGATGGAGAGAAGAATGGATGTATTTGAGGTAGTTGACAGAATGGAGGAATTTCTTGATAAAAGTAAAAGAATACCTTTTTCGTCTAATATAATTGTTAATGAAAGTGAGATTTATGATTTGCTGGATGAACTAAGGAATATTTTTCCGGAAGAATTAAAGCAATCAAGGTGGATTGTTAAAGAAAGAGAGAATATGGTAGAGGAAGCCAAGAGGTATTCTGAAAGATTAGTAAAGGAAGCCAAGGAAAGGGCGGAGGCCCTGGTAAGTGAGACCGAGGTATTGAAAGATGCTAACAGGAAGGCGGAAGAATTAATGTCGGCGGTGGAAGCAAGAGCAAGAACCATAAGGCTTGAAGCTGAGGATTATGCTGATGAAAAGCTGGCAAACCTTGAAGCAGTATTACACAAGTTGCTGACTGCTATTGAGAAAGGCAGAGAGCAGTTCAGGGGCGATGTGAGTCAGGGAGATAAATGATATTCATCTATCATCATTTTATAAATTTTAATAATAAAGCAGGCAGTATTTATTGAATAATAATTATTTTATGTTATATTTATTTGCTTGTATCCGTTTATGATAAGTTTGTGATAATAAGCTAACAGGAGGAAATAGAATTGGCTGTTCCCAAAGGTAAAACATCGAGGTCAAAAAGAGATAAACGCAGAACTCATGATCGATTAAAAATATTAAATATCGTTGAGTGTCCCAGGTGCCATAGCAAAAAGATTGCGCACAGGGTTTGCCAGAATTGCGGTTATTATCTGCAGAATGAGATAATA
The DNA here is from genome assembly GCA_034660395.1 of Actinomycetota bacterium. Classification (GTDB taxonomy): domain Bacteria; phylum Actinomycetota; class Humimicrobiia; order Humimicrobiales; family Humimicrobiaceae; genus JAQVEM01. Next base: position 4,281 of record JAYEJA010000049.1, on the reverse strand, counting down.
TCTTTTGAGAGTGAGGACAAAAAAAAGAAAGCAGGAGAAGCAAATAAATAAGAATTGATTATACTTTTGATTGGAGGTTTGCAATTTGAGTTTAGGAAATTTTTTTTGTCCCCAATCTTTAGCATTAATAGGAGCTTCCAGGGAAAAAGGCAAAGTTGGCCATGTTATACTTGAGAATCTCATAAAATCCGGATTTAAAGGAAAATTGTTTCCGGTTAACCCAAAAGCAGATAAAATTTGTGATATAAAATGCTACTCTTCAGTTTTAGATATTCCCCTGGATTTTGAAATGGCTGTATTAGCCATACCTGCAAAGTATGTATGTCCTGTTCTGGAAGATTGTTCAAAAAAGAATGTCAAATGGTCTATTATCATATCTGCAGGTTTTAAGGAAACAGGTACTGAAGGCGCAAAGAGGGAAAGTCAATTAATTGATATAGCCAAAAAAAATGGAATAAGGATTCTGGGTCCCAACTGCCTTGGAGTCATAAATACTGCATGTTCAATGAATGCTTCCTTTTCAGGCGGTATGCCTCCCGCGGGTGATATTAGCTTTTTATCTCAATCAGGAGCTCTCGGCACATCTATTCTTGATTGGGCAAAGACTAATAAAGTAGGGTTTTCTAAATTTGTTTCTCTGGGCAATAAATCCGATATATCGGAAAACGACCTTATCGGGAAACTGGGAGATGAAGAAGATACAAGGGTAATAATCGCCTATCTTGAAGGCGTAAAAAATGGAAGAGAATTTATTAAGATATCTTCGGTTGTTTCAAGAAAAAAACCAATAATAGTAGTCAAATCAGGAAACACCGACGCTGGAGCAAGGGCGGTATCATCTCATACGGGAACACTGGCAGGTTCTGCCAGTGCCTATGAATCTGCTTTTAAACAATCAGGAATAGTAAGGGCAGACACAATAAGAGATTTTTTCAATTATGCGATAGCTTTTTCCTACCAGCCATTGCCTAAAGGTAAAAAAGTTGCAATAATAACAAATGCGGGAGGGCCGGGCATAATGGCTACTGATGCCTGCGAGAGAAGTAACATCATGCTGGCAAATCTTGAAAAAGAGACCATAGAAAAGTTAAAGGGTTTTTTACCGGAAGAAGCTAATTTTTATAACCCGGTAGATGTTCTGGGGGACGCTTTAGCAGATAGGTATAAAAAAACTCTGGAAGTTATAATAAAAGATAAAAATGTAGATGCTGTAATAGTACTGCTTACACCGCAGGCAATGACACAAAATTTAGAAACTGCAAAGGCAATTGCAGAAGTAACAGAAAGCCGGGAAGATAAGATACCGGTGTTGACAAGTTTTATAGGAGGAAATGAAATTAAAAGGGCAGCGGAATTTTTAGCTGAAAAAAGAATACCAAACTTCAATATTCCTGAAGAAGCGGTAAGTACGCTGAAGGTCATGGCTGATTATGCTGATTGGAAATCCGGAAAGAGTTTTAAAATTGAGAATTTTGATGTCAATAAGGAGAAAGTTAAAAAGATATTTAATATGTGCCGGCTGGAAGATAGATTGGAGCTGGGGGAAATAGAAGCGAGAGGGGTTCTTGAAGCATATGGAATAAGACTGCCCAGGGCTGAACTTGCAGCGGATAAGAATGAAGTGAAAGAGATAGGCAACAGAATAGGATATCCGCTTGTATTAAAAATCGTATCTCCGGATATTTTACATAAAACAGATGTAGGCGGCGTGAAGGTTAATATAAATACCGAAGAAGAACTTGAAAAGAGCTATGATGACATTTTTTTTAATGCACTAAAATATATGCCTGATGCTGATATAAGAGGTGTTCTGGTACAGGAGTATATTAAAGATAAAAAGGAGATAATAATAGGGGTAAGCGAAGATTCTCAGTTCGGGCACGTGATTATGTTTGGTATGGGGGGAATATATGTTGAAACTCTTAAGGATGTATCCTTCAGGATACCCCCCTTAAGCAGGCAGGCTGCAGACGAAATGATAAGAGAAATTAAGACCATAAAGATATTGGAAGGAACCAGGGGTGAGAACCCATCGGATATAAATAGTATAATTGAAGTTATATTAAAAGTTTCGCAGCTGGTTACTGATTTTCCAGAGATAATGGAAATGGATATAAATCCCCTTTTCGTAAAGAAAAAGGGGAAAGGTTCTATGGCTGGTGATTCAAGAATAAGGATAGGAGGTTAGGATGGTTCCATTATTTTTTATTTCAAATCAACCTTTTTCTGGCAAAAGCTCAATGTGTGTGGGTGTAGGGAAAATACTTGGTGAGAAGGGGTTAAAAGTAGGTTATATGAAACCGGTAGGAACCTTACCGACACGTGTGGGGGGAATTACTACAGATGAGGATGCGCAGTATATATCGAGTATTTTAAATACAGAAGAAAACTTAAAGGATGTCTGTCCCGTTGTCCTTACACAGCAGTACAGCAGGGAAGGTCTTAGAGATCCGGGTTTCTCAAAGGATTTTATCAATACTATCACAGATGCCTATAATAGAATTAAAAAGGGTAAGGATGTCATAGTTATGGAAGGCGCAAAAAGCGTTGAGGATGGTTACTTTCTGGGAGTATCTACGAGTAAGATCTGTAAAAAAGTGGGAGCGAAGGCAATAATGGTGGTAAAGTACAGTTCTGAAATTGTTGACCAGATACTCTATGCAAAAGAATTCTTAAAGGAATGCCTTGCAGGAGTAATAATAAACTGGGTTCCAAGAAGTCAGATGGAGTATGCTGAAGACCTGGTTATCCCGTTTCTAAAAAGAAAAAATATTGAGATTTTAGGATACATCGTTTCGGATAAAATACTGTCTTCTGTAAGCGTAAAGGAAATGGCAGAGAAGCTGGGGGGACAGATTATATGTGCGCAGGATAAAGTTGATGAGCTGGTAGAAACATTTATGGTTGGAGCAATGGGGCAGGAGCAGGCATTAAAGTTTTTTCAGAGGAAAGTGAATAAAGCAGTAATAACAGGGGGAGACAGAGCGGATGTTCAGCTTGCTGCGCTGGAAACTCCTACAAAGTGTTTGATACTTACCGGTAACTTTCAGCCAAGTACCGTGGTACTCGGGAGAGCAGAGGAATTGGGAGTGCCAATGGTTCTGGTTAATTTTGATACTTTAACGGCAGTCGAAAGAGTTGGAGAAATTATGGGTCATGTCGGATTCCATGAGATTAAGAAAGTTAGTAAGATAATTGAAATAGTGAGGGAATATATAGATATAGACAAATTGTTAAAAATATCAAAAAGTAATTGAATCCATAATTAAACAATGACACAATTATATTCAAATCATCATTCGATTATCGTAGATGCAATGGGGGGTGATTTTGCTCCCGGAGAAATAATAAAGGGCTCTGTGGAAGCTAAAGAGAACCTGAAAGCAAAAATAAAGCTGGCAGGTGATTCGGACAGAATAAAAAAGCTGGCGGAATCAGGGAATTTAAATCTTGCCGGCATTGATATTATCCACAGTTCCCAGGATGTCGGTATGAATGAATCTCCCTCTTCTGTATTGAAGAAAAAAAGAGATTCATCCATATACAGGGGCTCACAGTTTGCATCAGAAGAAGAAGGGGCTGCATTTATTTCTGCTGGAAATACCGGCGCAGTAATGGCATGTTCCCTTTTTAATATAAAAAGAATAAAAAACATAGCCAGGCCGGCCATTGCAGTAGTTGTCCCGCTGGGTGACAAGAAATTCTTACTGATAGATGCGGGAGCTAATGCAGATTGTAAACCCCTGTATCTCAGGCAGTTTGCTATAATGGGGAAAATTTATTCCGAGAGTATACTGGGTGTGAAAAATCCGAAAGTTTCCCTGGTTAACATAGGGGAGGAAGAAAAAAAAGGTAACGAGCTTGCTGTAGAGAGCTATAAGCTGCTTAAAGAATATGATGGCATCAATTTTATAGGAAATATAGAAGGAAGGGAATTGTTTGAAGGCAAAACAGATGTAGCCGTTTGTGATGGTTTTGTCGGTAATGTAATATTAAAGCTGGTTGAAGGAATGGCAGGATTCTTTTTTAATGAAATAAAACAAATTTTTAAGTCAGACATGCTGGCAAAAATTTCGGCTATTGGCATTAAGGGTTCTCTTATAAAAATGAAGAAAAAATTTGATTATGAAGAATATGGAGGAGCGCAGCTTCTGGGGCTCAACAGGCCTGTGATTATTTCTCACGGCAGCTCAAAAGCGAAAGCGATTAAAAATGCGGTTAGGGTGGCAATAGAGGGCCTGGATTCGGATATTATAAATAAGATAAGTAAAGAAGTTAATA
>JAYEJA010000048.1:0-18390 GCA_034660395.1 Actinomycetota bacterium | reverse complement strand
GACTAAAATCATCCGGTATGCTAAAATTTATATCAAGTTTTTCTATTTCCCTTATTCTATCAATTCTAAATGTCCTTATTCCTTTTCTCAAATTACAATAACCTATAAGATACCATACGCCAAATCTAAACTTTAAAGCATAGGGGTTAACTGTTCTTTTTTTCTCCTTCTTTCTTTCTATACTATAATATTTAATACGAATTGATTTCTTCTCCATTTGAGCATTATTTATGCAATCAAAAATATCTTCTACTTTTTTGTAATCTATTTTTGTCTCAAGGCCGAAATCTACCAGCACGCTATAATTACTTTCCAGTATCTTATTTTTCAAATCCCCAGGAAGCAGATTTATAATTTTCCCACAGGTTGTATTTAAAGTTTGGAAATAAGGCGTTCCTTTTTGTGTATGGATAGAATTTATAAAAAGAATAAGGGTTATAGTTTCTTCAAGATTCAAGCTAATTTTCGGCATAAAGAAAGTTGAGGTTACAGAATAACCTTTTCTATCAGAATATATTGGGATACCTGCATTCTTGAGACAATTTATATCCCTGTAGACCTGCCTTGTAGATATTCCCAGCTCATCCGCTATTCTGTCAGCTTTAATACTGTTATACCTGCAAACCATTAAAAGAATTTTAAGTAGTCTCCATATATTTGAAACTTTCATAGTATATTAAAAAATATTAAATAACAAAATTTTGGAATTATTTATATTTAATAGATATTTATTATTATTTTATCATATGAATATAAAATAAGTACTATTAAAATAACATTAAAAATACAGGATCTGTTATAAGTTTTCTCTTATCATCATCTATATCCCAGTCGAAGTAGACAACATCCTGGAAATCCTTTGAAACAATATCCCGTGCAAAAGTAGTCTTGCCTGACTGACTGGGTCCTGCAAGCATTATTAAAGACCTGTCAGGAAGCAGCTTATCCCAAATATTCTTATAGATTGTTCTTTTATCCATGATAATTGTTTAAACCATACTCGGAAAAAGTCAAGTAAATTTCCAAGTATACTCGAAACATAATACTGAACTTCATATCATCTTAGGTGAAGGATTCTGACAGCTTCTATGAATATATAATTTATTATCCGGGGTTCACCCCATACTTCAAATCATCTAAATAACCCTTAATCCTCCCCATATCTTCCCTTCCCCTGTTACCTTTAAAATACAGCTGGATAAATTCTATCCTCCTTTTAATTTCACAATAAGCATAAATGATTCTCAGTGAAAAACCTTTCAGATACCTGCAAAAAAGACGGGCCTTTATAATTTTTATATCTTCTTCTGCTATCAGTACTGTAAAACTCCTCCCTGTACCTAATGGGGACTTTAAAATAACCTTTTTAAATTCAAGTATGTCATCGGGCAGTGACTTATACTTTTTTAACAATCTCTTAAAATCTTTAGAAAATTCTGAAGTTTCATCAAAGTTCATCTTCGTATTCCCTTACAGAATGAGCTGTATCACGGTAAAATACGCTTTCGTAGCTTATTATCTCACCATATTTATGAACCCTCCAGGGAACGTCACTATGGGAATATTCTGTTAATTCACCGGCATTCTTATCCGAAAGACGGGCAAGTACCTCATCTACATGCTTTACTTCCTGCGCAGACAACTTTTTTAAATCAGGTTTTCTATGCGGCAGATACTTCTTCTGGTTATATCTAAAATACCTGCTTCTTACCTTCTCTAATTCACCTTTCTCTTCCATCTCTTCAATGATTTTTTTAAATTCTATAGGTGTCGGCCCATAATGATTTTTAATATACCGGGCACCTGTCAGCTGCTCTTCAAATTTTTCATAAAAATCAAAATCTATAAAATAAAGAAGCTTATACAAAGCAGTCTCACCAATATTATGTTTTGCTCCCACTCTTTCTAATATGTATAGAAGAACCTCCTTGAATTTTACAATATCCGCGCGTTTTGCAATAATACGTATTCCATTTTTTTCAGGTTTTTTCTGCAACTTTTCTTCTTTAAAAATAACTTTTTTCTCAGAAACCTTACCCGGTGATAAAAGACTCTCCAGCTGCATGCCAAAAATAGCCGCGAGTTTTTCTGCCTCAGATATAGTTAAATCCCGCTCACCTTTTTCTATCTGCATATAAGTAGGCCTGGACATCCCCAGTTCTCCGGCAATGTACTCCTGCGAAAAGTTATTTTCTTTCCTCAGTAATTTTATTTTTTCATAAAGTTTCTTAACCATTTGCCTTAATTTTAATATGTAAATTATATTTGTCAATCATATAAGTAGATATTTTTTACATAGTACTCAAAATTATATGTTATTAAACCTGACAAAAAATAATTAAAAAGTGCTACTAAATATTGTAAAAGTGTTACTACTACTATATAATTAATTTTCAATAATTATATCAACCGTCTTTAGATAGAAAGGACAACAAATGAAAAAAATGCTCCTCATCCCGGTACTTTTATCACTTCTGTTATTTTCCCTATCATGCTCCCCTAATGTTAATACCAATTCAGATGATTTGATAAAAATTGGCGATACAACCGGAGACTGGGGTTTCCCTTCTCCTTATGGAATGTATTCCCGGGGGCCCGGCTATATCAGGATGAGCTTAATTTTCGATACCCTGGTCTGGAAAGACGAACAGGGAAATATCATACCAATGCTTGCCGAAAGCTGGTCTTATGATAAGGAAAAAATAAGCTTTACATTTAACTTAAGAAAAGATGTTCTCTGGCATGATGGAGAACAGTTCACTGCCTCAGATGCCGCCTTTACTTTTAACTATATAAAAGAATATCCCTGGGTATGGGTAAACTCAGATGTAATAAAATCTACAGAAGTTATAGATGATTATACTGTTCAAATTAATTTAACAGATAAGTACGCTCCATTTCTTAATAACATTGCAGGAACACTCCCCATTCTCCCCAGACATATATGGGAAGATATACAGGACCCCCTCTCATATAACAAAAATGACGCCCTTACCGGCACAGGCCCATATATTTTAAAAGATTACAACAGCCAGGAAGGCTCCTACCTTTACGAAGCAAATAATAACTATTATCTGGGAGATGTAAATACAGGCGGTATTGCATTTGTCCGTTCATCCGAACAATCCATGCCTGCAATGATTAAGTCAGGTGAAATAGATGCAGGCCAGATACCCCCCGATGTAGCATCAGAACTTGAAGAAAGTGAATTTGAAATAAAAAAGGAACCTCCCATATGGGCAGCAAAACTTATACTTAACCATAATAACAATGGACTTATTGAAAAAAAATCCTTCAGGCAGGCTCTTGCTTACGCTATAAACTATGACCAGATTGTAGAAATATCACAGAGGGGTTTTGCAGTTAAGGGCAGCGCTGGACTCCTGCCCCCTGCCAACGGCATCTGGTATAACAAAAACACCCCTCAGTACGAATACAATGTTGAAAAAGCAAGGGGAATTTTAGAGGATATTGGATTTTCAATTGGAAAAGATGGTTATTATTATAAAGACGGCAATATACTGGAACTTGAGCTTGCAGTAAGTGAGGGTGATTTTGAGAGGGACGCACAGATAGTTAAGAAAAATTTAGAGGATACAGGAATAAAGATAGACCTGGTAAGCTACGAGTCCAAAACCCTGGACAGTAAAATAGAAAACTGGGATTTTGACATTGCCATAAGCGGGCACGGAGGGCTTGGAGGAGACCCCGAGTCATTAAACAGAGTAATAATTGGTGAAGGTTTCAACAGCGTCCGTTATTTTAAAAATGACAGACTTTTAGAGCTTTTAAACATTCAGGTCGGTGAAATGAATATGGGTACAAGAATTCAGATGATTTACGAAATACAGGAAATATATGCGGAGGAACTTCCTTCCATAACCCTTTATTACCCGCAGTGGTACTGGGCTCATAATGAAAAGGCCGACATCTTTTTTACTGAGGGAGGCATCGCCATAGGCATACCGATACCTTTAAATAAAATTACATTTATTAATATGTAATATAAAATAACAGGCATGAAAAAGAGATGGCTTAGCTATATAATAGCTTTTTTACTAATCATAACTTTAAACTTCGCAGTTCCGCGGCTTCTCCCCGGAGACCCCTTAAGCGTCATTTACGGCGACGAAGTACTGCTCAACTTATCGGACGGGGCAAAAGATTATATAAATGAAGCCTACGGCCTGGATAAGCCAGTTTTAACCCAGTATTTTATATATATAATATCTATTTTTAAAGGCAATCTTGGATATTCCTATTACCATAAAAAACCTGTTATTGATATCCTTATATCCCGTATTCCCTATTCCCTGCTGCTTATGGGCCTATCCATGTTTATCGCCGGCATTTCAGGTATAATCCTTGGAATTGAATCCGGATGGAGGAGGGGTAAAAAAATTGACAGGTTTATTTTATCCACTGTTATTTTTTCTTCCAGTTTTCCGGGTTTCTTTGTAGGCGTGGTATTTTTGATAATCTTCGGAGTAACTCTGGGAATTCTTCCCTTCCAGGGTGCAAGGGAAGCATACTCAGGGCTCTCGGGCCTCCGGCTTTCCCTTGATTTTTTAAGACACCTGATACTGCCGCTTGTAAGTCTGGTTATTGTTTTCATTCCAACCAGTTATCTTCTTACCAGAAGCTCAATGATATCAAATATAAGGGAACCCTTCGTGCTGCTTGCCAGTGCAAAAGGACTTTCAGACAAAAGGATAAGATACATGCACGCAGGTAAAAATTCCCTTATACCGGTAGCCACCCAGGCCGGCGTCCACCTTGGCACACGTCTTATTACCGGCGCACTTTTTATAGAGATAGTTTTTTCATATCCGGGCATGGGCAGTCTTATTTATAACTCCATATTAAACAGGGATTACCCCGTTCTTCAGGGCAGCCTTCTTATTGTTACGCTGCTTGTTTTAATTATTAATTTTCTAATAGACATATTCTATGTAAGGTTAGACCCGAGGATAAATTATGCATATTAGTATAAGAAAAAACTTAAAAAAGGATAAAAGTGCCAGGGCCGGGCTTATCATTTTCATAATGATTCTTTTAATTTCTGCAACAGCTCCATTTTTTATAAAAGACCCTGAAGCTTTCAGCAAAATTATACTCTCCAGGCCATCCATTACCAGTATCCTGGGTACAAATGACCTGGGGCAGGATATACTTTCAAGACTTATTTACGGCCTGAGGACTTCCGTTTTTGTGGCAATAAGTGCAGGTTTACTTGCGACATTATTAAGCGTTATTATAGGGGTTATTGCCGGATTTACCGGCGGACTGGTTGATGAGGTTATAATGAGAATTATTGACGCCATGCTTGTAATACCCTCTATTATAATACTTATTCTTATTTCCGCCTTTATAAAGCCGGACATTATAAGCCTCGTAATACTTATAGCCCTCTTCCGCTGGCAGGTCGGCGCAAGGATCATAAGGGGCGAGACTCTTGCCATAAAGCAAAAAATACACATATATTCAGCAAGAACATTCGGTGCAGGAAAGGCCTACCTACTTAAAAGGCATATAATACCAGACCTTGGCAATATAATAATGGCCTCATTTTTACAAAATGCCCGTTCGGCTGTTTTTCTTGAAGCAGGCATGGCATTCATAGGGATATCAAGTCTTTCGTCAATCAGTCTCGGCACGATTATGCACAATGCCCTGGAATTTTATTATCTACCGGTATGGTTGTGGTGGCTTCTTCCTTCAGGTATAATGCTTTCCCTGGTTCTTGTTTCTTTTACATTGCTCAGCAATTTAATAGAAAAAGTGATAGACCCGAGGTTAAAAGATGCTTAAAATAAAAAACTTAAATGCATCGTACGGCAGCAAAAAAGTACTGAGAAACTTAAACTTTGAAATAAAAAAAGGCGATATTACAGCCATAGTAGGTGAATCGGGAACCGGCAAGACAACTCTTGCCCTGAGCATAATGGGTCTCCTCTCTGAGGAGCATGACATTAAACGCATATCTGGAAACATCTTATTTAATGGAACAAATATATGCAGTGCTACCCGTAAGGAACTGTCGCGAATCAGATGGAAAAAAATTTCCATGGTCTTCCAGAACATAGATAATATACTCAACCCTACCGTCAGCGTATATAAACAGATAAGCGAGATTTTAAACGGTAAAAACGATAACTCAAAAATTAAAAACATGCTTGAAAGGGTCGGCTTTCCTTCCGATAGAGCTGATGCTTACCCCTGCCAGCTAAGCATGGGTGAGAAGCAAAAGGCCCTTATAGCCATGGCCTATATATCTGAGCCCGAACTGGTTATACTTGACGAGCCAACTTCATCACTTGACTCTGAAACCAAAAACATCCTTACCGAAGTTATAAAAAAACTAAGTTCCAAAAAGACGGTTATTCTCCTGACACACGACCTTGACACCGTAAAGAGAATGTCCGAAAAAACCATGGTTCTCTATGGAGGAAGTATTGTAGAATCAGGTCCCACAAAAAAGATATTTTCGAATCCGCGTCATCCGTACACCAGGGGCCTTATCAGGTCATATCCTTCTCCTGATAGGACGAAAGACCTGCAGGGCATAAGGGGAAGCTCTGAATTTGTTGATACGGGATGCCCCTTCTGGCCAAGATGTACACAGTCCATTAATATATGCAAAGTATACAGGCCCCCTCTTAAAAAATATGGCGATACGATGCTTGCCTGCCACCGCGGAGGGATTATTCCTTTATTAAACATAGAAAATATATCCAAAAGCTACAGGAATTTAGAAGTCTTAAAGTCTGTATATTTAAGTGTTTATGAAGGTGAAACGGTCACCCTTCTGGGGAAAAGCGGTTCAGGTAAGACCACCCTCGCCAAAATAATTATGGGACTTTTAAAACCCGACATCGGATATATATATCTTGAAAACAATAAGATAGAAAAATGGGACGCCGGTTTTTATAAAAAAGTACAGATGATTTTTCAGGAGGTTGAATCTGCAGTTTCCCACCGTTTAAATGTTATTGACGCAGTCATGGAGCCGATGCTGATACACAGAGAAAAAGATAAACCAGAAATTATAGAAAAAGCAAAAGAGGTACTGTCAGAAGTGGAGCTCCCGACGGACTCGAATTTTCTTCACCTTTATCCACATCACCTCAGCGGCGGCGAGCTCCAGAGAGTTGTTATCGCAAGAGCCCTTATTCTTTCCCCCAAACTTCTTATTGCCGACGAACCCACATCATCACTTGATGCAAGCATCCAGGCAAAAATACTAAAACTGCTAAACCGTATTCAGGAAGAAAGAGGCCTGGGAATGCTTTTTATAACCCATGATCTCGGGGTAGCAAGGAAAGTAAGCGACAGGATTTTAAAACTTAAAAATGGTATTATCACAGAAGAAAGATTAAAATGATATGGAAGAATATACTATAAAACCCATAGGAGAAATAGAAACACCCTTTAAGCATAAAGAACAGTCACCGCGCCAGCCCGGATATTCCGGCGGAGCAGAAGGAACCATTAAAATTTACAAACCATACATAAAAGGCCTTGAAGGACTGGAAAGATACAAATACATTATTGTTCTTTTTTATTTTAACCGTATTAATGATTACCGGCTTACAGCAATTCCCCCATCTTCTAATTCATCAAGAGGTGTATTTGCAAGCCGGTCTCCGTACAGGCCCAACCATATAGGATTATCGGTTGTTGAACTGCTAAGAATAGATAACAACCTTCTTAAGGTTAGAAATGTTGATATGCTTGACGGAACACCTGTAATAGATATAAAGCCGTATATAGATGAGCCGGACAAAAACAGGCTATAAAAAACCCGGAAGAATTACCAATGAAATTACGGGATTAAAAATAACCAGGAAAGTAAACCATAAAAGGCAAATCAGGATTTATTGTTTTTCTCAACATGCATCAGGCCGTAAACTATACTGTCTTCCAGCGCCTGCCAGCTTGCTTCAATTATATTTTCCGATACTCCTATAGTCCCCCAGTTCTTCTTTCCATCCGAGGACTCTATTAATACCCTGACTACTGCTCCGGTTCCTTTCTTCTCATTTAATACTCTTACCTTAAAGTCTGTTAAAGTTATCTTTGAAAGCGCGGGATAGCACCCTTCAATCGATTTTCTCAGAGCTTTATCCAGCGCATTGACAGGACCATTTCCTTCAGCAGTTTCTATTATCCTTTTCCCTTTTATATAAACTTTTACAGTCGCTTCGGACATCATGCTGCCGTCTTCTTTTTTTTCGTTCAGCACCCTGAAGCTTTCCAGTTTAAAAAATTTCTTCTTTACTCCGGCAACTTCTTTAACCAGCAGTTCAAAACTTCCATCAGCTGCTTCAAACTGGTACCCTTTATGTTCCAGATTCTGGACCCTGTTCAGTATTTCACTCACTTTCTTTAAATCATTTTCCAGCTCAATACCAAATTCCTTCGCCTTGAAAATTATGGATTTCTTCCCGGAAAGCTCGGAAATCAATATCCTTCTCGTATTGCCTACTATTTCCGGATCCATATGCTCAAATGTTTTTGAAAGCTTGCTTACCCCGCTTACATGCATTCCCCCTTTGTGGGTAAAAGCATTACGGCCTACAAATGGCTGTGACGGGTTTGTTATCTGATTTGCAGTTTCACTCACAAATCTGGAAAGACCTGTCAGATGCTTTAAGCTGTCTTCTTTGAGGCACTTCTTATTTAGTTTTACCTCCAGATTTGGGATTACCTGGCATAAATCCGCATTACCGCATCTTTCTCCATAGCCGTTTATTGTTCCATGAACCATATCTACCCCTTTTTGCACTGCTATTATCGTATTTGCAACCGCACAGCCGCTGTCATTATGAAAATGCGCTCCTATATCAGCTTTGATACTCTTATTTATTCTGCCTACTATTTCTGAAACTTCTCCCGGAAGCACGCCTCCATTAGTGTCACAGGGACATAAGTAATCAGCACCGGCCTCTAAAGCCGCCTTTAACGTTTTTATTGCATATTCCGGATTTTCTTTAAAACCATCAAAGAAATGCTCCGCATCAAAAATAACCTCGGGGAAATACTTCTTTAAATATTCTATGGAATCAAAAATCATGCTCAGGTTATTTTCAAGCGATGTTTCTATAACCTTCTCAACATGCAGCGAAGATGATTTGCCCACTACACAGATAGCATCTGCACCTGACTCCATCAATTGTTTCATATTTTTATCATCTTCAACCTTAACATTCTTATATCTGGTCATCCCGAACGCAACTATTTTGGAATAATGGAATTTCCTGCACTTAAGCTTTTTAAATAATTCAACTTCCTTCGGGTTTGAAGCAGGGAATCCAATCTCCACATAATCAATCCCGATATCATCAAATCTTTCAATTAACTGTAACTTGTCATTAACCGAAAATGATATATCGGCTCTCTGTGAACCATCCCTTAAGGTTGTATCCAGTATGTATATTTTGTTTTTTTCCTCCATGCTGCTACTCATTTTTTCATCCATTTCTGTTTTAATCAAGTTTTATACTATTTTAATACTTATCTAATTTTCACTCTAATATTTTTTAACCCCTGTAAAATATATTGCCCCATTTCAAAAATAAAAAAAATATATGCCGGAGTTATCAGCATTAGTAAAAACAGCTTCCAGGAATTAGCGCGGGCTATTTATTTACACTATCTCTTATATAATTAATATAACCGCCGCTTTTTATTACTTTTTGTATAAAATCAGGGAGGGGGTTAATTCTAAAAATACCATCCGACCTGTTGTCCTTGATTACCCCGCTGCTTAAATCTATCTCTATCTCATCTCCATCCTCTATATGTTTAGCAGCTTCTTCGCTGGCTATTACCGGAAGCCCTATATTTATAGCATTTCTGAAAAATATCCTTGCGAATGACACGGCAATTACCGCCTTAATACCGCTTTCCTTTATTGATAGCGGAGCATGTTCCCTGGAAGAGCCGCAGCCAAAATTACTACCTGCAACTATTATCTTCTTTTCTTTCATCTTTTCCTTGAAATCCTTGTCAAGGTCCTCAAAGCAATGTGAGGCCAGTTCCCTTCTATCGGCGGTATTAAGATATCTTGCCGGTATTATTACATCCGTATCAATATTATTGCCATACTTTATTACCCTATCTTTTATAATCATTACATAACCTCCTCCGGTATGGCTATCCTGCCTGCTATGGCAGAAGCGGCAGCAACAGCGGGACCGCTTAAATAAACTTCACTGTCCGGATGGCCCATTCTCCCAACGAAATTTCTATTTGTGGTAGATACCGCCCTTTCGCCACCGGCAAGAACACCCATGTGACCTCCAAGGCATGGGCCGCATGTAGGGGTACTTACCACACAGCCGGATTTTATAAAAATTTCGATATATCCCTTTTTCAATGCTTCAAGATATATATTCTGTGTAGCAGGAATTATTATTGTTCTTAAATTATTGTTTACTCTTTTACCTTTTAAAATTTCCGCTGCAATTTTTAAATCTTCCATCCTCCCATTGGTGCAGGAACCTATAACCACCTGATCTATCTCAACATTTTTTATATCCCTGGCACTCTTCGCGTTTGATGGAAGATGCGGAACAGCTACCTGGGATTCTATATCGGAACAGTCTATGTTATAAATTTTTTCATATTTTGCATCAGCATCGCTGGATAATACTTCATAATTACCATCAGACCTTTCTTTCAGGTAAGCTCTGGTTTTATCATCTACTTCAAATATTCCAAACTTTCCCCCTGCTTCTATTGCCATGTTGGACATTGTAAATCTTGAATCCATAGACAGCCTGCTTACGGCAGGTCCGCTAAACTCCATAGATTTATAAAGAGCGCCGTCCACACCTATCAGACCTATGGTATATAATATCAGGTCTTTGCCGGTTACCCATTTATTCAAGTCACCACTGTAAATGAATTTAACAGTCCGGGGGACCATAAACCACAGCTTCCCTGTAGCCATGGCTACAGCTGCATCTGTACTTCCAACCCCGGTTGATGCCAGGCCTAAAGCACCGTAGGTACAGGTATGGGAATCGGCACCTACCACCAGATTACCCGGCAGTACCAAACCCATCTCCGGAAGCAGCGCATGTTCAATGCCCATACTCCCAACCTCAAAATAATTTTTTATATTATATTCCCCGGCAAATTCTCTCATCAGCTTGCATTGCTGCGCAGATTTTATATCTTTATTCGGAGTAAAATGATCCGGAACCATCACTACCTTTTCCCTGTCAAATACCCCGTCTGCTCCAATCTTCTTAAATTCCTCTATTGCAATAGGCATGGTTATGTCATTACCAAGAACAATATCTACCGAAGCATTTACAATCTCGCCTTCAGATACATAATCCCTGTCACAATGATTTGCAATTATTTTTTGTGCGATTGCCTGAGCCCTATTATCGCTACCCATTTCCTTTATAGGTTCCTTCCTCATTTCGTAATCATAAAAATATTCTTATCTACATTAATAAATTCAGGTATTTAAAAAATATATTTTTGATTTCCCTTCTATTTAAACTTAAACTTTTAAAATCAAATAAACTATTTACGCCTGATTTTCCATAATCCTGTTCATGGCATCTACGTATGCCTTCACACTTGCTTCAACTATATCCGTACTTATACTGCTGCCCATAACCTCTACACCGCTGCCGGTACTAACCACCACTTTAACCGCACCAAGCGCATCCTTACCTCCCGATACGGCTTCTATATTATAATCCACCAGTCTGGCATCTATCTTCGTAATTTTATCAATTGCCTTATACGAAGCATCCACCGGCCCATCTCCTTTTGAAGATTCCTCATGTACCCTGCTTCCTATTTTTATTCCTACAGTAGAAGTGGCCTCTTTGTCTGAACCGCTCTGGACCCTGTAATACTGCAGTAAAAAATGCTCTCTAACTTCACGCAGCTCATTTTCCGCTATTGCCTTAATATCCTGGTCGTTTATAGCTCCCTTCCTTTCAGCCAGAACCTTAAACCTTTCAAAAGCACCTTCAAGGTCATCCTTACTTAGATGAATACCGAGCTCCACCAGCTTATCTACAAAAGCATGCCTTCCGGAATGTTTTCCCAGGACAAGTTTTGATGACTTCAGCCCTACATCCTCGGGTTTTATTATTTCATAGGTTGACCTGTCTTTCAGCATTCCGTCCTGATGTATGCCTGCTTCGTGGCTGAAAGCATTTTTTCCAACTATTGCCTTATTGGGAGAAACAGCATAGCCGGTAAGGGATCTTACAATACTGCTTGTTCTCATAATTTCTTTAATATTTATATCGGTATAGACTCCAAGGTCCTTTTTACGTGTATCTATAATCATGACAATTTCCTCCAGCGATGCGTTTCCGGCCCTCTCGCCAATACCGTTTACCGCGCACTCAACCTGCCTTGCTCCGTGCTCGACAGCTGTCAGTGAATTTGCTACAGCAAGACCAAGGTCGTCATGACAGTGGACACTTACTATTACATCCTCGATACCGCCGGTATTTTTAAAAATATAATCTATCAATCTCCCAAACTCATCCGGTATAGTATACCCCACCGTATCCGGTACATTTATAATCCTGGCTCCGCTCTTGATGGCAACTTCGAACAACCTGCATAGAAACTCACGGTCGCTCCTTGTAGCATCCATAGCTGAAAATTCAACCGTATCAGTATATTTAAGGCTCCTCTTTACAGCGGCGGACGCAAGCTCCAGAACTTCCTCCCTGCTCTTTTTCAACTGATATTTGAGATGTATATCCGAAGACGAAATAAAAGTATGAATAACCGGATACTCTGCTCCCTCAAGAGCTTCAGCTGCTATATCTATATCCCTGGGATTTGCTCTCGCCAGAGCCGCTATTTTTCTGTCCCTTATCTTATCCGATATCTCCTTTACCGAATGAAAATCACTCTTTGATGATACCGGGAATCCGGCTTCTATTATATCTACATTCAACTTCGAAAGCTGCTGTGAGATCTGCAGTTTCTCCCTTGTGCTCAAATGAATACCGGGAGCCTGCTCTCCATCACGCAGTGTCGTATCAAATATATATACCTTATTTTTTTCCTTTTCCATTTTTACCAGCTTACTTTCTTTTTTATATGTTCAGGCTTTGGTAATCCTTATAATCAATAAAGAGCAACTATCTTAATATTTTTAAAACCTGACAACTTCTTAAATTCTTCCAGCATTTCAGGAGTTACCTCTTTATCCAGGTTCAAACCCATAACTGCAACTCCGCTTAGCTTCTTTCTGCCTACATGCATTGACGCTATGTTTACATCCAGCTTGCCAAGGGCAGTACCTATTTTTCCAATCTGTCCCGGGACATCCTTATATCTTATAAACACCATATATTTTGACGGCGCCATATCTATTTCAAATTTATCTATTGATATAAACCTGGGCGTATCTTTTTTCCCGGTAACAGTACCTGAAATAGAGAGACTCCCATCCTTACCTTCTCCTTCCAGTGTAATCAAATTCACATAATCTTTTGACTGGCTGCTTTTTATTTCCTTCACCTTGAGTCCCATATTTCTTGCCAGGAGGTCCACGTTAACCAGATTGACATTTTCTGCAGAGTATTTCTCCAGAATCTTCACCAGAATCGTAGAGGTTAATACCCTTACGTCATAGTCCGATACCTTTCCGTAGTAACCTATTTTCAGGCTGTTCAGATTGCCCTCGAATAAACTTATAAAAAGGTTCCCCAGGTTTTCACATAACTTAAAGAAAAGCGAAAGGATATCCATTACCTCCGGTCTGACAGCAGATGCATTTACCGGAAAAGTCGGCGCTCCGCCATTAAGAACATCTATAACCTGTTCGGCAATCATAATACCCGCTCTTCCCTGCGCCTCTGCCGTCGATGCTCCGAGGTGAGGAGTGCATACAACATTTTCCAGATTGAAAACAGGAGAATCGGTACACGGCTCTTTTTCATAAACATCCAGGGCTGCGCCGCCCAGGTGGCCGCTTTTAAGAGCTTCCGCAAGGTCTTTCTCAACAACTATCCCGCCCCTCGCTACATTCAGTATCATTGTACCTTTCTTCATTTTATTAAATTCTGCTTTATTGAACATTCCTATTGTATCCTTATTTTTTGGAAGATGTATTGAAATAAAATCAGCTTCCGCGTATAGATCTCCCAGCTTATCAGCTTTCTTAATTCCAAGCTGCCTGAATCTGTCCTCTGATACAAAAGGGTCATATGCAATAACTTTCAAACCCATCCCTATGGCTTTTTTGGCAACCAGGCCTCCTATCTGTCCAAAACCTACTATGCCCAGTGTCTTTCCTTCAAGCTCGGTTCCTTTAAATTTGGATTTTTCCCATTTCCCGCTTTTCAGCGAAACATTTGCCAGAGGAATCTTCCTGGCAATGGAAAAAAGAAGCGCTATGGTGTGCTCGGCTACGGTAACCGCGTTGCTTGTGGGTGCATTAACTACTAAAACACCCCTTTTAGTTGCCGCTGAGATATCAATATTATCAACACCTATGCCTGCTCTTCCAATAATTTCCAGCTTATCCGAAGCTTCAATTATATCGGCAGTAAGTTTGGTTGCGCTCCTTACAATTATCGCGCTTACACCTTTGACTTCCTCTTTAAGCTTTTCAGGAGCCAGCCCTTTTTTATCCTCTACCGCAAAATGTTCTAAAAGCTTATCTTTCGCCCCTGCTGAAATACCGTCCGTAATTAATACCTTCTTATTCATATATTACTCACCTGTTTATCTCTAAACTTTTTATAAAAATCCTATCAATTAATATAATTACTGCTATAGCTTACAATCCTTAACCTTTAATTTTCCAGATAATTATTTTCCATAAATGTTTTTTCCGCCTCGGTAATACCGGAGCCGACTTCAAATTCATACCCGAGCTCCCTGAGAGTCAGCTCTAGTGCGGATAGCGCAACAATAACATCGAACATTCCAAAATACCCGAGATGTCCTATCCTTAAAATTTTTCCCTTGTAACTGCCCTGTCCGCCGGCTATTGTTACTCCATATTTAGTCCTCATGATTCTGGTAATCTCGCCGCCGTTAACCCCTTCAGGGACAATAATGGAAGTTACGGAAAAACCTCTCTTACCTTTATCTTTAACCAGCAACTCAAGCCCCATTTTTTCTACTGCTCTCTGAGTTGCCAGCGCAAGAACCCTGTGTCTCTCAAATACATTCTCCAGCCCTTCTTCAAATAAAATATCAAGAGCTTTGTTCATTGCCACAAATATTGATATGGCGGGTGTCCATGGTGTCTGGGGAGGTGTCTTTTTCGTATAATTTTTAGCAACAGCCAGGTCGAAATAAAACTTTTTAAGTTCTGACTTCTCATTTAACTTCCACGCTTTATCACTGACACTTATAAATGCAACTCCGGAAGGCGCACTTAATGCTTTCTGCGAGCCCCCAATTGCCACATCAATATTCCACTTATCAGTATTGAAGTCCGAAGCTCCCAGACCGCTTATTGCATCAACTATAAATATTGCCGGATATTCCTTTACTATACTGCTGATAGTTTCCACATCGTTTAATGCCCCGGTTGAAGTTTCGCTGAACTGTGCAAGCACTCCCCTTATACCCGGATTTTCATCAAGAGCTTTTTTGATATCATCAGGATTTGCAGTATCTCCCCATTCATAATCAACAGAAACTACATCCAGTCCATACTTGCCTGTTATTTTCTTAAATCTCTCTCCAAAATTACCGATATTTACAACAAGAACCTTATCTCCTTCAGAAAAGAAATTCACTACGCTGGCTTCCATGGAACCTGTACCTGAAGAAGTCAGCACAAAAACATCATTTTCAGTTTTCAACAGTTTTTTTAATTTATCGGTTACCGCGATAAATACTTCTGAAAATTCAGGAGACCTGTGATGCATAAGAGGTCTTGCGTGCTCCAGCAACACCTCTTCGGATATCGGTGTCGGACCCGGTGTCATTATATACTTCTTTAACATTTTCACCCCTTTTATATTTAATTACATAATAATTCAATATAAGCTTATATCTAATATTTAGCCGGCATTTATTAACAGCCGCATATTTACCCGGCAATTCTTATATTTATCCCGATACTTGCTTCTACTTACTCGCTCTTGTGCAGGCAACTTTACCGGTTCTTACCAGTTCAAGTATCCCAAAGGGCCTTAATAGGTCCTCCAGCGCCCTTACTTTTCTGGTGTTTCCGGTAATCTCAATCATTAATGCCCTTTTGCCAACATCAACTATATTAGTCCTGAAAATATTGACTATTTCCAGTATCTCCGGTCTCGTCTTCGAGTCAGCACTAACCTTGATAAGTACCAGTTCCCTTTCAACAATGTTATGGGGATCAAGTTCCTGAATTTTAATCACATTCACCAGCTTATAAAGCTGCTTAATAATCTGCTCGATACTATGTTCCGCTGCTTCTACCTCCATTGTAATTCTGGAAATCTTTTCATCGTCGGTAGTACCTACCGCCAGACTCTCAATGTTGAATCCCCTTCTGCTGAAAAGACCGGATATCTTTGCCAGTACCCCTGATTTGTTCTCAACTAAAACCGAAATAACATGATTCATATAATCACCTGCTGTTTTATATAAAATTTTTAAACACTATCCAGCATATCGCTGATTGATGCTCCCGGTGCCACCATCGGATATACGTTTTCTTCTTTGTCTATCCAAAAATCTACAAGAACAACATTATCCGTATCAAGAGCCTTCTTTATTGCACCCTCCACATCTTTCTTCTTTTTAACTCTTATACCTACACCGCCATATGCCTCAACCAGTTTTACAAAATCGACACAGCCCTCGATACAGGTATGGGAATACCTCCTGTTCCAGAAAAGTTCCTGCCACTGTCTTACCATTCCGAGATAACCGTTATTAAGCAGCATAATCTTTATATTTATTTTATTTGCAACTGCAGTGGCAAGTTCCTGCGATACCATCTGTATGCTGCCGTCTCCTGCTATATCGATTACGGTGCTTCCCGGCTTTCCTGCCTTCGCGCCTATTGACGCAGGCAGGCCATATCCCATTGTACCAAGACCGCCCGAAGTGATGAGTGTTCTCGGCTTCGTATATTTATAAAATTGTGCCGCCCACATCTGGTTCTGGCCGACTTCGGTGCATACTATTGCATTTCCTTTTGTAAGTTCATATATCTTTTCCACTATATAGGCAGGTTTAACCTTATCGGAATCTCCTTCATATTTTAACGGATTATCTTTTTTTAATTTCTCAATCCTTTCAAGCCATTCCTTTCTATCAGGAACTCCTTTATTGCCGACATATTTTTCATATTCCTTTTTCAAATCACCAAGGATTATCTTTGCATCCCCTACAACAGGTATATCTGCCCTTACAATCTTGCTTATCTCCGCAGGATCAATATCTATATGTATAACCTCTGCTCCCGGTGCAAATTCCGACAGCTTGCCGGTAACCCTGTCATCAAACCTTACACCTACTGCAATAATAAGGTCCGTTTCTGTAAAAGCCATATTTGCATATTTCGTACCATGCATCCCGGCCATGCTCAGAGATAACGGGTCTGTCTCGGGAAAAGAACCCATTCCAAGAAGCGTAGTTATTACAGGAATTTTAGCAGCTTTAACAAATTTCCTTAATGTTCCACTCGCTCCCGAGGAGATTACTCCTCCTCCGGAGAATATTACCGGCTTTTTGCTTCCGGCTATTCTTTTTGCTGCCTCCTTAACCTGCTTAAGATTGCCCTTAAGTGTGGGCTTGTAACCCGGTAAATTAACTTTTACCTTAAAATTTTCATCTATTAAACCAGTCATTATGTCAACCGGTATATCAATTAAAACCGGACCGGGTCTACCCGTGGACGCAATTAAAAATGCCTCTTTTATTATCCCCGGCAGCTCCTTTATATCTTTTACCAGGTAATTATGCTTTGTTATAGGAGCTGTTATTCCCGTTATATCAGCCTCCTGGAAAGCGTCTGTTCCAATTTCTTTTGTACTTGCCTGTCCTGTTATAGCTACTATAGGCACCGAGTCCATATGAGCATTGGCAATACCGGTAACAAGATTGGTGCCTCCCGGACCTGACGTTGCAACACAAACACCTGTCCTGCCCGTAGCCCTTGCATAGCCATCTGCCGCATGTGCCGCACCCTGCTCGTGTCTTACCAGTATATGCCTTATATCACTATCATATAATTCATCATAAAGAGGAATAACCTTTCCTCCCGGATAACCAAATATGACATCCACGCCTTCTTTTTTTAAACATTTTATAATCATGCGTGCGCCGTTTATTTTGCCCATAATAAATTCACCTGCCTATGTTTGTAACAACTTTATAACAAATAAAATAGTTTTGCAATTATAAAACTTATATTTTACTTTTTTAATTCATTTA
>JAYEJA010000047.1:0-3632 GCA_034660395.1 Actinomycetota bacterium | reverse complement strand
AACCTCCTGTTAAGTAAAATGCACCATGGTTGAGGTTAACTATACGCATTAAACCAAATGAAAGAGTTAAACCGCTAGAAATTATAAATAACAAAGCTCCCAATGTCAATCCATTTAAAAATGCTAAAGTAAAGAGAAACATTGCTCCTCCTTTTATAAATTACAAAAATTCTAGTTTTTAAAAAACGCCCCCCCCCTAATTCTTGTAGGATGGCGTAAAATATAATCATTAAAATACTAATTTTAAGGTCTTAAAGACTTAAAATTAGCTGCTTGATTCTGAATGGCTACCTCAGTTGGTAAACGTTCTAAGCTAGATGCACCGAAAAAACCACATATATCGTTAGTATGATCAAAAATATATTGAACATCTTCCGGTTCAGCAATAGGCCCCCCGTGACAAAGTACTAAAATATCTGGGTTAACCTCCTTAGCTGCATCATGCATAGCTTGTACTCGCTTTGCTGCCTCCTCAAGAGTAAGAGCAGTAGAAGCACCAATGGTCCCTTTAGTAGTTAAACCCATATGAGGTACAAGAACATCGGCACCGGCTTTAGCCATATTGCGAGCGTCCTCCTCAGAGAAAACATAAGGACAAGTCAACATATCTAACTCGTGAGCAATACGAATAGTTTCGATCTCTAAATTATAACCCATCCTAGTTTCCTCTAAGTTTTGGCGAAATACCCCGTCAATAAGACCTACTGTAGGAAAATTTTGTACACCAGAAAAACCTATTTCTTTAAGCTGTTTCAAAAAAGCAGGCATTAACCTGAAAGGATCTGTACCACATACACCAGCTAACACAGGTGTATCTTTAACTACTGGCAGCACTTCTCTGGCCATATCTACCACGATAGCATTGGCATCACCATATGGTAAAAGACCTGCAAGAGAGCCTCTACCAGCCATACGATAGCGGCCAGAATTGTAAATAATAATAATGTCTACTCCACCTCTCTCGACAAATTTTGCTGAAATACCAGTACCAGCGCCAGCGCCAATAATTGGTTTTCCTCCAGCTATAGTCTTACGTAAACGAGATAAAATTTCTTTACGGGTAGTACTCATGATAATAATCCTCCTTATTTTTTTACATTTTAATTAATATTACTTATTTTTTATCATTTTTTCTAATAATTCGGTGGCTTTATCGGAAAATTCTTTATCATTAATATTACAATCTATTTCAACAATAGGAATATCTGAACGTAAATTATCTTTTATAGCATTATAACAGGCCTGATCTGCGTCTTGATCCCAAAAAGGATTTCCTTTGCTGTCAAGCATTGATACCCCTTTTAGAGGTAAAATAACTACTACTTTCCCTTTCTTGGCTAGATTGGCAGCTGTTGCAATCATTTGCCCAATTTTAATATTTTCCTCTATATTAGTGCGCATTAAAGTGATATTAGGGTTCCATTCATAAAGATTTCGATTTTTATACTTTTCGGGTATAGTATCCTTACCAAAGAAATTAGCCATATCTATACATCCCGGAGCAATAACAACAGGTATACCAGCATTTGGAGCTGCTTTTAATCGATCAGGCCCAGCAGAAAGAAGGCCACCACAAACTTCATCAGCTAACTCAGTAGTAGTAAGGTCAAGCACACCTTCAAAGTAAGCATTTCCAATTAACTTTTCCATTGTCCGACCACCAGTGCCCACAGCATGAAAAACTACCGTTTCATAACCCTTTTTATTTAGGTTTGCGGATGCTTGGTCGATACATTTTGTAGTATTACCAAACATACTGGCAGCAATAAGTGGCTTCTCCTCAACAGGAGAAAAGCTTTCAGCTTTAACCATACCAACAATAGCCTCAGCTGCATTAGAATAAATTTTACGACTAATTCTGTTGATGCCGGCGACATCAACCACTGAAGGTACCATTATGATATCACTTGTTCCTACATAGCTGCTAACATCTCCACCAGCCATGGTTGACACCATTATTTTTGGTATACCAACAGGTAGATTACGCATAGCAGTTGTAACAAGGGCAGTGCCACCGCTTCCCCCCATACTTAAAATGCCATTTAATTTACCCTGCTCATATAAACGATTTACAATAACCGACAACCCGTCACTCATAACTCTCATTGCTTTTGTTTTATCTTTTTTTGTTTTTAAAATTTCAATAGTACTCCCCCCAGCCTTTGCAACCTCACCATTGTTAATGTCAGGCGTAAATCCTGGGTTACCAATTACACCAATATCAATAGTAAGTGTCTTGATGTCATGTGCTTTAATCAAATCGTTTAAAAAAGCAAATTCACTTCCTTTAGTATCAAAAGCACCTGCAATAACTATAGTCTTAGACATTATACTTTCACATCCTCTCTTCAATTTAACAATAAAATTGATAATTTTTTAACAAATATTTCTGCAGAAATTTATCATTGTAGCTCAATTTTCTATACCCCGAGGTATTGATGTTGTAATTTCCTATCAGCAGCAAACTCTTTCATTGGTGCTTCATAAGCTATATAGCCGCTGGACATAATATATACTCGTTTAGCTATTGCTTTAGCCATCTCCATATTTTGCTCAATTAAAAGTAAGCTTACTCCCTTATTTGCTATATGTTTGCATACTTCTATTACTCGTTGGATTATATTTGGAGCTAACCCTTCTGATGGTTCATCCATTAAAATGAGAGTTGGATTTGTAACAAGCGCCCGTCCTATGGCTAACATTTGCTGTTCTCCCCCACTCAATTTTGTCCCACTAATCTGTTTTCTTTCCGCAAGTTCTGGAAAAAGATCATATACTGCATCAGCAGTCCAGGTATAACCGTTATTTCCACAACTAGAGCGATATGAAAAATCTAAATGTTCATCAACAGATAAAGATGGGAACAATTGCCATCCCTGAGGAATATACCCAATTCCCTTTCTTGCAATTTCGTATGTTTTTTTAGCTATAAGCTCTTCCCCGTTAAGCCGAATACTACCATTACGGGTAACTAGTTTAAGCCCAAGAATCGAGCGCAAAAGCGTTGTTTTCCCCATACCATTGCGACCAAGAACTGCAATACATTCACAATGACCAACTTGCAATGAAAGATTATGGATGATATGACTTTTGCCGTAATAACTGTCTAAATCATAAATATTTAAAAGCGGTTCAATCATGTTTAATTTTTTCCCTCAGGTTCTATCATATATATTTTCCGAACTTGTTTGTCAGAAGAAATACTTTTTGGGCTGCCATCAGCAATAATGGATCCTCTATCCATTACTATCACACGATTAACTATATTATGTACAACTACCATATTATGTTCAATTAACAGAATCATCATTTTTGATGTAAGTTTAGTTATGAGTTTAATCATAGATGTGCGTTCTGTGGATGATAAACCAGCTGTGGGTTCATCCATTAAAATAATCTTTGGTTTAGAGGCAATTGCCATACCTAATTCAAGCTTTCTTCGTTCACCATGGGAAAGTTTCTCTACCGTAGTTTTAAATCTACTTTCGAGGCCTATCATGTGGGCAAATTCTCTTGCTTGCTCATTTTCCATTGTATATTTACTCAAAGATCGAAATATTGGTAATGACCTTTTATCTCGTTTTTCCCATAAAGCTAAGAAAAGACTTTCTTTAACTGTAAGTTTCAAAAAG
>JAYEJA010000046.1:0-18760 GCA_034660395.1 Actinomycetota bacterium | reverse complement strand
TTGAACTTTTAAATATATCGGATTATTTTTCATTGAAAAATATTAAAAATATTTCGGATTATGACAGCAATAACATAGATAGCCTCCTGGATCCCGTAGCTATAGGCATGGCATTAAGAGGTCTGAATAAATGAGAACTATTAACCTTCTGCCAAAAGAAGAAAAAGTTAGAGATGTTAAGAGCATAATACTTAATGTGGTGCTGGTGATAATGGTCGTGTTGATGGTAGTGGTGGGTATACTTACAGTTGTCGTATACAATATTAACAGTGAGCTGACACCGGAACTGGAAGACCATGAGAGGGTGAATTTGCAGCTCAATAATTATGTAAGGAAGCTTGATATTTATAATGATTTCAAGGATAAAGTAAAAGAGAAGGAAAAAACTGTTGAATATCTGCAGGAAGTAGAGATAACCTGGTCGGACGCGCTGATTGATTTTGGTAAAAAGATACCTGAAAATATGTATATAACGTTAATAGAAGTTGATGGCGAGGAATTCTATAAATTTATTTCACAGGCCAGGGAAGAGGGGCTGGGAGAGGAAATAGAAAAAGTTAAATATTTAACCATTGACGGTTATGCGCTTGGATATACTGACATAACAAAGATGCTGGTTCAAATTAATAATATGGAAAATACCACCGAAGCCACCATTAACAGTATCTATAAAGACTATATAACGGATTCAAATATAGAAGTGCTTGCCTTTACCATAAGTGCTTATTTTGATGTCGGACCCTATATTGAAGAATTGGGACTGGAGGAAGGCAGGACTGCGCCGGCTAAAGAAGAAGTTCTGGAAGAAGAAATACAGGCAATGGATTGATAATAATATTTAAAAAATTTTAATAAAAATAAATATAATTTATAAATAAGTCATGAGTACAAGAATTAAAATAATAATTATAGTAGCAATAATTATAGTTATAATATTGCTTACTGTTCTGGTATTAATACCCAATATTACCGGAAGCATCGGTAATAATACTGCTATAGAAGCAGAGAAACAAAATTACCAGGTACTAAACAACCAGTTAGAAGAGTCAGTAGCTGTAAAGGATGAGTATTATCTGCTTAATGCGGAGTACCAGAAGTATCTGTTAAAACTCCCGTCTGAAAGTGATATCAGTGTTATTACAAATGAATTATATGATATTGCAGATTATTCAAATGTAGAAATTAACTCAATTGATTATTCGGAAGAATCTGTGAACCTTGAGAAGGAAAAAATGAAATTTAATAAGATTATTTCCGATGTGACTATAGTAGGAAGTTATTACGATGTTATAAATTTTGTAAATGTAATTGAGAAGATGCCAAGAATTGCAAAAGTATCAAATGTAATGATGCAGTCAACGGATGATAATTACGAAAGTCTAAATACATATATAAAGATTGAAATGTATAGTGAAAGTAAAACTATAAGCATTGGAAAATAAAATGATGATTAAAGAGAAAAATAAAAAAGAGAGTTTAGCAGTAAATAAGGAATTTAAAAGAATTTTAATAATGGGCCTGTTGGCTTTATTATTTGCAGCTGCAGTTATCTTTATTTCGGCATGCTCGGTTTTTGGTCTTGAAGGAGAGGAAGGCTCTGCCGGGGACGAAACCCTTAAAGTTCCGGAAGTTGATATTGATGAAAGGGAAATTGAAGAGATTGGCAAAGGCGAAGAGGATATGAAAAAAAGTTTTGAGGCTGAAGTAGATATAGGTATTATTGATAAATCTGCAAGAGACCCGTTTAAGCCGTTTTATACCAGCGATGATGAAGAAGGCGAGGAAAAAAACATACTCAAGCTGGAAGAAGTTTACAGCAGGGAAGAAGTAGACTTTGTTGATATAAATCTTAACGATTATACCTATAAGTTAAAGGTTGGGGATTCACTTGATGAAATATATGTGGTTATGGCAATAAATGATGATTCGGTTGTATTGCAAAAAGGTGATGAAATATTAACTTTAATTATGGATGTTCCTTTATATGACTAAAGAAGGGTGTTTGGAATTTGAGATTTTTAACAGCCGGTGAATCGCATGGCAGAGGAATTATAAGTATTATAGACGGGTACCCCTCAGGTGTTGATATTGATGCGGATTTTTTAAATGGCGAGCTTTCAAGGAGACAGAAGGGTTTTGGAAGAGGGGGAAGGATGTCTATAGAAAAAGATACGGTTGAAATAGTTTCAGGAATAAGAAAAGGGAAAAGCACGGGCGCACCGGTATCCTTTATTATAAGGAACAGAGACTGGGAGAACTGGAAAGATATAATGGATATAGGACCTGAATCCGGAGAGAGTGAGAAGGATTCGGGGAATAAATTGTTAAATCCAAGACCCGGACATGCTGATTTAAACGGATATTTAAAATATGGTCTTAATGACGTAAGGGATGTAATTGAAAGGAGCAGTGCCAGGGAAACCGCTGCAAGGGTTGCAGCAGGAGGGTTTGCAAAGATTATTTTAAAGTTGCTCTGTATAGATATATTCAGTTATGTAGAGCAGATTGGCAGTGTCGCTCTTGAAAGTGAAGTAAGGGCGGATAATAAAAATAGTGGAAATGCTGAACTATTAAAGGAAATTGAATTATCTGAAGTTAGATGCCCGGATAAAAAAGTAAGTCTAAAAATGAAGGAAGAGATAAAAAAGACAATGGGAAGCGGCGACAGCATAGGTGGAAAATTCAGGGTAATAGCAACCGGTGTGCCGGCCGGACTCGGTTCATATTCACAGTGGGATAGAAGAATTGACGGTGAAATAGCGCGGATGTTTATGAGTATACCTGCGGCTAAAGCTGTTGAAATAGGTGATGGATTTAATGCCCCTCTAATGACCGGCATTAATTTTCACGATAAAATTTACTATAAGAAAGGTAAAGGTTTCTATAGAAAAACAAACAGGGCTGGAGGAATAGAAGGCGGGATAACAAACGGTGAGCCGGTTATTGTAGGTGCCTGCATGAAACCGATACCTACCACTTCAAAGGGATCGGATAGTGTAAATATAAAGACAAAAGAGAGTGTTATCAGCTTAAAGGAAAGGTCTGATGTCTGCGTAGTTCCCGCAGCTGCAGTAATTGGAGAGTCTATGCTGGCAATAACGCTGGTTAATGCGGTGCAGGACAAATTCGGAGGGGATAGTATAGAAGAAATATTAAATAATTATGATAATTATAAAAAGCATATTGAAAATATTTAAAATGGCATGGATTATGAGAATATATCTCTTATAGGTTTTATGGGCTCTGGAAAGTCCACGGTCGGAAAGGTTCTTGCAGGCAGGATCGGGTTTATATTTATTGACCTGGACAGAATAATTGAGCTGGAAATGGGAATAGAGATAAAGGATATATTTAAGAATTACGGGGAGAAGTATTTCAGGAATTTAGAGTCGAAAGTTATTGAAAAAGTATATAAAAATAAGAATTGTGTTTTTGCCTGTGGGGGCGGTGCAGTACAGAGAAAGAAAAATGTTGATATATTAAGGAAGAATAGCAGAGTTGTATATCTTAATGTTTCTCCTGAAATTTCTTTAAGTCGGCTGAAAGATGTTAAAGACAGGCCTCTTATAAATGTAGATAACAGGGAAGATATTATAAGAAAGATGATTAAAAGAAGAGACATGCTATACCGTGAAAGTGCGGACATTGTAGTGGATAATAATGGAGAAGACACCCGTAAAACTTCAAAAGAGATTCTCACCCGGCTTGATTACTTATTTTAATTAATTAAACCAAAAAATCTTATGAAAATAATAAATGCAAAAACAAAGCTTAAAGGTTATCCGATTTATATAGGTGCAGTGTTTAAAGAGCATCTTGGAAAACTTATAAAACAAAGCTTCGGGGATTGTGAAAAAATAGTTCTGGTAACCAACGACAGGGTATTGGATATTTACAGGGATACGGTAAAAGATGCTCTTGGGAAATGCGGCCTGCCGCATGAAATTATAGAGGTAAGGGACGGGGAAGAATATAAAAATCTTAAAACTGTGGATTATATTTATGGGAAAATGATTGAATTCAATATGCACCGCAATGACGTAATGATAGCATTCGGGGGTGGAGTTACAGGTGACCTGGCAGGTTTTGCAGCTTCTACCTTTCACCGGGGAGTTAAGTTTATACAATGTCCTACGACAATAATAGGGCAGGTAGACAGCAGCATAGGCGGAAAAGTGGGTGTTAATTACCGGAAGGTAAAGAATATAATCGGTAGTTTTTACCAGCCTGATGCAGTAGTTATAGATATTTCTTTTCTATCCACTCTTGAGGAAGAACAGATTATAAACGGGCTTGGCGAAGTCGTAAAGTATGGAATAGTATTTGATAAAAAAATACTTGATATATTAAATGATAATATTCAGTCTGAAAGAGAGGACAGGTTATTCAGATTTATTAAAACCAGGGAATTTGCCGATATCGTATACAGGTGCTGCAAAATAAAATCAAAAGTAGTAAATAAAGATGAGTTTAACAAAGGTTACAGGGGTCTTCTTAATTTCGGCCATACTCTTGGTCATTGTATAGAAAATGTATTTGGCCTGAAGGAAATAAATCATGGTAAAGCTGTAAGTGTTGGAATGATAATGGCAATTGATATGTCAATTTCACTGGGATTATTTGATAAAAGGGTTAAAAATGAAATTATAGAGCTTTATGAAAAGTTAAAACTGCCCTGTAAAATACCTCATGCAGATATCGGGAAAATGCTTGATATAATAAAATATGACAAAAAATTTAAGACTTCAAAAAATAAATTTGTGCTGCTTAAAGATATCAATAAACCTCATTTTTATAGCGGTATTGCAAAAAGTATCATCATTGATAATTTTAAAAAAAGTATGTATAATTAATTAGAAATATATATAAGGAATACATTAAATATATTATTAAATAATTTAAAAAACCGGGTTTTATAATAATTCAGGTCGTACAGTTATAATTATTAAAAGAAAAGTGGGGAAAATGAGGAAAATAACCATAATTAACGGCCCTAATTTAAATCTTCTGGGCAACAGGGAAGAAGAAATATACGGTAAAAAGAGTTTTAATGACGTAAAAAAAGAACTTGAGAAAATCGTTGAAGGCAAGGCGGAAGTAGAGTATTACCAGTCAAATCATGAAGGTGAAATTATAGATAAAATACATGAGTGTATGGGAGATATGGATTATATGATAATAAATCCGGGAGCATTAACGCACTACAGCTATGGAATATATGACGCCATACTGGCAAGCAAAATTAAAGTTATAGAGGTTCATATATCAAATATATTCAGCAGGGAGCAGTGGAGAGGAAAGTCAGTCATATCACCTGCAGTTACAGGCGTTATAAGCGGCCTGGGGATGGATGTATATAAACTGGCAGTCATGTATATACTGGATAAGTTTAAAGAATAATACTGGTGCTGAATAAATTATGAATAAAATATTTTTATATCTTTCAAAAATTAAAAAAAGCAGGGGACCGAATTTCAAGGACCAGAGAGGTATGACTCTTATTGAGGTTCTGGTTGCTTTTTTTGTACTTGCAATTATAACCCTTGCAATGGTCCAGAGTGTTTCTTTAGCAAATAAGGCAATGCTTACAAATAAATCAAAGACAAAGGCAATTTCTTTGATTGAAAACGAAGTAGAGGAAGCAAGGTTAATGAGTTATTCGGAAGTAGGAATTTCAGGTGGTAATCCCGATGGAGAGATGGAGCCACAGTCAACTATAGAGGTAGACGGAGAGGAATTTGTGATAACGCGTTCGGTAAATTGGGTGGAAGGTGAATACAGTTATAAACAGGTGGAGATAAGTGCGCAGTGCGATAAGCTGAACAATGAAATAACTGTTGTAACCCAGATAGCTCCTACTTTTGGAGAAGGCGGCCCGCCAAGCGCTGAGCACCCGCCGCCGACTGATCTGGTTATAGATTATGATATTAAACTAATATTTATTAGGTCTATTGGTCTAAACTGGGAAGAACCTGATACGGAAACAGATATTGATTACTATAATGTTTACAGGGAAAAGGGAGACGGAGGCTACGGAGATCCTCATGCTAAAGCATATGTATCAAGGTATGATGAAACTTTTTTTGAGTTTGGTACCGGCGTATATTCTTATTATGTAAAGGCAGTTTATACTGATGGAGAAGAAAGTGAGCCAAGTAATGAAGTTACTACTACAAGATAAAATTAAAAATAATTCGGGGTTTACTATGATTGAGCTTCTGCTATCATCGCTGCTTATAGCAGTAATAGTAACTCTAATAACCATGTCCTATTTTAATACTACAAGGTCAAGCGAGGTTACCATAAGCATTGCTACATCGGCGCAGGACGCAAGGACGGCAATGAACCTGATAACAAAGGATATAAGGGAAATATCTGAAATAACGTATGCAAATGGTGATGAATTTATATTTAAAAGCAATATAGATTCGGATGAAGCCGATGAAGAACTTCATTACCAGGTTATCGCGGATACGGATGAAGGTTATGAGGGTTTTTATAAAATCACCAGAGCAGTTGATAACGGAAGTGCGAAGGTGGTAGCAAGGCATTTACTCGGCGGCCAGATATTTTCCTATACTTCAGGTTATGGACAGGAACCTCTTGAAGTACCGGTAGAAGCAGGATTGCTTGTGGATATAAGGAATGTAAGTATCGGATTATCAATCGACCAGCAGGAAACCGTGGAGGGCCCCAGAACGATGAATCTTGAAACTTCAGTTACTCTGAGGAACAGGGTTTAAAGATGAAAAAATTTATTACACATTTTAAAAAAGGAAAAAAAGGTAATATAACTATACTGGTTCTAATAATGGGGATGGTAATAATTTTTACCATGGCTGCAATGACCGAGTTTATGTTCAATGATGTAATTTTTACGGAGTATTATGAAAACAGGATTAAGGCCTTAAATATTGCAGAGGCAGGAATATCGGATATGCTTATTGAAATCGAGGAGTATTATGAAGATGATAACCCCCTTCCTTCCGAGGGTACGCCGTATGATTATGACGGGTATGTGGCAGATTCAGGCGGTAATAATGTTGGAAGGTTTTATATTGATTATGAAGAAGTTACCGATATAGACGGTAGGGTTACCAGTTATATAATAACTTCCACGGGCGAAGACTTGCCAAGCGGTCAGACAAGGACGGTAAGGGTAAATATGGCTGTAAACTTTACTACAGAAGTTGATATGTTCAGCTATATTTACTCAAGAGAGACACTTGAATTCTTAAAATTAATACAAATACAATTTATCTCATTTATAAACGGACCATTATATGTAGGCAGTGACCTTAATATAAGGGAATTAATAACCTGTGGAGCTGATGTTATATCAAGCGATGATCTTCTGGTTGGAGGGAATATAGATATGGGAGGTTCTTCGGAACTTAAATCAGAAATTATAAATGTCGGCGGTGATATAGAAATGACCGGAGGTGCGAGTATTGAATCTACCAGTTCAGCAGAAACAATGGAATTAATAGTTATGGATGATATCAGACTGGAGGATAATTCAGATATAGGAACTTCTGCCAATCCGGTTAATTTATCATGCCATGGAGAGATAATTACTGAAGGAAGTTCAAATTTGTATTACAATGAGCCGATAGGGGATAGTATGTTCAGCTCACCAAAACCTGATATAAAAGTTTATGTTGATGATTTTATAAACGTTATACAGGAACCTCCGGCCGATGTACTTGTAATAAATGAAGCTGATATGTTGGAAGACGGTGTATTTGTTATAGACCCCGAGCTTCTGGAACTTCCTGCTATTCCAATAGAGAGTGTAACATCTGAATCCGTAAGGATAATAACTGATGAGACCAATCCCACCATACTGGTTACGAAGGACGCCGACCCCGGGACTGCCATAGTTGGAGATACTATAACTTATGACTATACGGTTACGAATATGGGAATTAAGACTTTATATAATATAACCTGCGATGATTCGGAACTTGGTCCTGTATCTTTAAGCGGACTTTCTGATTCAGACAGTGACGGTGCAATTGATGACCTTCCGGCCGGCTGCAGTGCGACCGGAACTCTTACCTATACCGTTACCGAATCCGATGAGCCTGGACCCATAAATAATACCGTTACTGCCACCGGGGATACTTCTTCAACTCCCCCAGGTGATGATATGGAGGAATCAGTAAAGGTAATAACAAATCCGCATATACTGGTTACAAAGGATGCCAGCCCGAACTATGCTGATGTGGGAGACCTTATAACATACAGCTATACTGTTACGAATGAAAGTAAGGCAATGATTACAGATGTGACCTGTGTGGATTCAGAACTTGGCGCTGTAACTTTAACAGGGCTTACTGATGAAGATTTAGACGGGTCTGCAGATGACCTGGCAGCTGGAGCAACAGCAAACGGAACTGCCATATATACGGTTTTATCATCTGATAAGCCGGGTCCTATAGAAAATTCGGTTACCGCTACAGCGGATTCTGCACTTGTGCCGGACCCTGTGAGCGATACGACTATAGAATCGGTAAAAGTTATAATGGACCCCCATATCCTGGTAACAAAAGATGCCGCACCAAATGTTGCCAGCGTGGGTGAAACCATAACCTATAACTATACGGCTACGAATGTTGGGATGCAGACTCTTTACGATGTATATCTTAATGATTTTCCGCTGGGAATGGTATCCTTAACAGGCCTTACGGATGAAGACGGGGACGGAATTGCGGATGACCTTTTTGTCGGACAAACAGCAACCGGCTCTCTTACCTATGAAGTTGCGGCAGGTGACAGTCCGGGTCCCATAGAAAATAAAGTAGTGGCTTCGGGTGATACCGACCCGCAATCGGTTCTTCCAGAAGACCAGGCAGATGATTCCGTAAAAATAGAAACCGGGCCGTATATAGTAGTTGAAAAGGATGCCAATCCGAATACTGCTGAAGTAGGTGATACCATAACCTATAATTATAAAATTACAAATATAAGCAGCGAAGATGTCGTGGATGTTGTTTGTGAAGATTCAGTGCTTGGTGAGGTAACTTTATCCGGGCTTACGAATGAGGATACAGATGGAATTGAAGATGACCTGGCAGCCGGAGCTACCGCAACCGGATTCCTTACATATACCGTAACAAGTTCGGACCTCCCGGGTCCTATAGAAAATTCGGTTACGGTTACATGTACCCCGCTAATTACAGGGATTGAATTTTACAGGGAAAGCGGCAGCAATTCAATAAAATTCTATGAGGAAAATGGGCATTATTATATAGAAATAGAGGGTAATGTTCTGGTAAACGGTGATATAAAAATTGGCGAATCAATGGAATTAGATAAACTTGACCCTAATGATAACGATATATATTACTCGGGAATTGGAAAGCTTATTGCTACGGGAGATATTAATGTTTCATCAGGGCTTTTACCCACGGGGGTTTTTCCAGATGATGATTTACTTATTTTAATGGCTTCGGATGACCTTGACATAACCGTAGATGAATACAATCATTATAGCGCAGATTATACGGACCCTGATGTACATGTTCTTGGTCTGTCGGGCGGCACGGCGATATTGAACAGCCATAATGCTGTCCTGGGCTCACTTATCGCAAATTCCCTAGATGCCAGGGATGAAAGCGGTCTGATTGGCTTTCTTCTCGGAAGCTTGTCCACAATAGGATATGACGAAGGTCTTGATACTGTAATACCTGAAGACCTTCCAAAGCTTGTTTATGGAGGGGTAGGTTTTGAGAAACAATGGGAAGAAGTTGTTGATTGATAAGTTTATATTATATATAAAGAATTAGATATAAGGAATAGTAATAGCGGGAAAAAGTGACTGACTTATTTACCTCCAGAATTAAAAATCTTAAAAATATTCTTAAAAAAAAAGAACTCCACAGCATAATAATTCTTAATTATTCAGATATTTTTTATCTTACCGGCTTTTATGGCGTTAATTCAGGCAGTATACTTCTTTTAACAGATGACTGCAGTTATCTTATTGTTAACTTTATTTATCTTGAACAGGCAGAGAAGTCAGTAAAAAATAAAGGGATAGAAGTCGTTCTTTATGGCAGGGATAAATTCAAAAAGATTAAGGAAATACTTGAAGGATACGAATTTAAATCTGTAGCCCTGGAATGGAAGGACATAAGTTACAAGTACGGCTGTATACTAAAAAGATTGTTAAAAATGCAGGATAAAGAATTAAAAGATGCAGGGGGTATCCTTAAGAGTTTAAGGTCGGTTAAGGATAAGGAAGAAATTAAAAAAATAAAAAGTGCCTGCAGGATAACTGATAAATCTTTTAAAAATATATTAAAATTAAAACCGGTTGAGCTGGAAAAATTATCCGAAATTGAGCTTGCATTTTATATGGAAGAGCTTCTTATAAAAAAAGGCTCAAATGGGAAGTCATTTGATATTATTGCTGCATATGATAAAAGCACATCAATTCCTCATTATATACCTCAGAAAAAATATATAAAAAGCGGAGCAGTACTTATGGATTTCGGGTGCAGATTTGAAAATTACTGCTCTGACATGACAAGAACAATATTTACACGAAATAATAAAAAATGTAATGAATTTAAAAAGATATATGATATAGTTTTAAGGGCGCAGCTGAAGGCGATAGATTACTGCAGGGCAGGTATAAGCGCGGGAAAGCTCGATAGCGTTGCCAGGAATTTTATAAGCTCTAAAGGATACGGGGATAATTTTGGCCATGGGCTGGGGCATGGCGTGGGTCTTGAAATTCACGAGGAGCCGTTTATAAAAAAAGGAGTAAAAACCGTTCTGAAAGAAAATATGGTTATAACCATTGAGCCGGGCATTTACGTTAAAAATTTCGGCGGTGTCAGAATAGAAGATGCAGCTATAGTAAAGAAGAATAAATGCGAGGTCCTATATAGTTCAAGAAAAGACTTTTTTGTAATGGATTTGTAAATGTAGTTTTTGTTATAGAAAAAAAGAAATTTTTAGCTGTTTAAATTAAATCTTACTTATAATTTTCTTTGTTATAAAAATATATCTGTAAAAAATATTAAGAAAATAAAGTAGAATAAGGATTATAAATATGATAAGCACCAGCGATTTTAAAAATGGAATGACCATACTTTATAAAGACTGTTTGTACAAAATACTCTACTTCCAGCATGTAAAACCCGGAAAGGGCGGGGCTTTTGTCAGGACGAAACTAAAGGATATAAACTCAGGAGCTACTATTGATAAAACATTCCGCGCAGGCGAAAAGATGGAGCAGGCGATACTGGAAACAAGGAATATGCAGTTCCTTTATAAGGACCGTCATTATGTATTTATGGATACCGGAAATTACGAACAGGTAAGGATTGAAGAGAACTTAATTGAGGAGCAAAGGGAATACCTGATAGATAATATGGAAGTGTCCGCGGTCTTTTATAAGGGGAAGCCGATTTCAGTTGAACTTCCCATTAATATAGAAGCAAAGGTAGAAGAGACAGAGCCGGGAGTAAAAGGAGATACCATAAGCTCCGGGTCAAAGCCGGCAGAAATAGAAAGCGGGGCAAAAATCATGGTCCCTCTTTTTATTAACAAAGGGGATATAATAAAGGTTGATACCAGAACAGGCGAATATATAACAAGGATAAGTACTTAAAAAAAGAAGTTTTAACAATATGTACAGCACATCAAGAAGAAAAAGCAGGGTTAATGCAATAATACTGTTGTATCAGAGGGATTTACTTAGCAGGGACATAGGTAAAGTCATAGAAGGCAATACTAAAGCAGGAAATAATTATGATGAGTTTACTTTAAAGCTCGCCATGGGAGTTGGAAAACATGAGGAAGAAATAGATAATTTGATAATGGGTATTGTAGAAAACTGGTCGCTTGAAAGGATTGCAATAATTGATAGGAATATCCTTAGGGTAGCGCTTTACGAAATGCTGTATGAGGATGATATACCGCTTAAAGTTTCAGTTGATGAAGCAATTGAAATAGCAAAAGTCATGGGCCAGAAGGAAGATACACCAAGGTTTATAAACGGTGTACTGGGAAAGATTTTAGACAATATAAAAAAGTCAGAATAAAAGACCCCGGATAAAATACAGGTTTTTAAGTTGAGGGTTCTGTTAATTTATAATTAATTTTATTTTTATATACTTTTTGGCAAATAATCATGTTTTTTTCATTTAAAAAAAATAATGCAAAAGGAAAAGATAAATTTTATCCCGCATTTCTGGTAAGGGAAATAAATAACAGACTGGAGTATTATGCGGGTAAGTATAAAAAGAGCCCGACTATCCTTAGAAAGGCGATTGAATACAGCATAAAAAACGGAGGGAAAAGGTTCAGGCCGGTGCTGTGCCTTTTGGCAGCAAAGAGCCTTGGAAGGGATTACAGGAATGTTCTTCCAACTGCGTGCGCTATTGAATTTATACATACCTACTCACTTATACATGATGATCTTCCTTCAATTGACAACGACGATTTCAGGAGAGGGAAACCTTCATGTCATAAAAAATTTGGTGAAGATATGGCCATACTTACCGGAGATACGCTGTTTGCAGAGGCTTTTAATCTGATATTGAAATACCAGCTTGCAGACAACAGGGTAAAGGTCAGGGTCTTAAGGGAAATAGCAAATGCTTCGGGTGCGGAAGGAATGGCAGCGGGGCAGGTAGTAGACGTATGTTTTACGGGGAAAAAGATAAGCAGGAATAAACTGGATTATATGCACAGGAATAAAACAGGTAAGCTGATTTCTGCTTCGGTGAGATGCGGGGCGATTCTCTCGGGAGCAACTGAGAAGAATATTAATAAATTTACTGAGTATTCGGAGAATCTGGGCCTTGCTTTCCAGATAACGGATGACATACTTGATGTAACTTCAAACAGAGATGAGATAGGAAAGACTGCAGGAAAGGACAGGATACAGAAGAAAAACACCTTCCCCGATATGTGGGGTATGCAAAAATCAAGGGCTATTGCTGAAGAAAAGATAGATAAGGCGATTTCAATAGTTAAAAGCATGCATATTGATTATGAATGGCTGGTTAAAATAGCGAGGTTTTTAATTTTAAGAAAGGCATAACTGATATCAAGAAAGATGAAAAGAAGAAAATAATAGAAATCCTGCTTGAAAGAAATATTGTTTCCAATGAGAAGGAAGCCCGGGCAATTTTGATGGCCGGGAAGGTAAGAATTGGAGGAAAGTCCGTAGAAAAACCCGGTACGATTGTAAATTCAGGAGAACCGCTTGAAGTGACTAAAAAAAAATCTTACGTGTCAAGGGGCGGCTTTAAACTAGAAGGGGCATTTGAAGATTTTGGAATAAATGCAGGAGGGAAGAAAGCCGCAGACGTAGGGTCTTCTACTGGCGGATTTACGGATTATCTTTTAAAAAACGGAGCTGAAAAAGTTCTGTGTATTGATGTCGGTTACGGTCAGCTGTCATGGAAGCTGAGAAAATCCCCGCGTGTTATTGTTTTTGAGAGAACAAATATAAGGAATTTTGATACTAAAAAATTTCCTTACAAATCTGATATTACTGTTTTAGACCTATCATTTATTTCAATAAAGAAGGTTATGGGTAAAGTTATGGACTTGACCGCTGCCGGAGGTGAAATACTCCTTCTTGTAAAGCCTCAATTCGAATTAAAAAAAGATGAAGTGGAAAAAGGCGGTGTAATAAAAGACATAAAACTGCATTTTAGTGCGCTGATGGAAGTAACCGAATATATAAGGAGGTTGCCGGTTATAATAAAAGGTTTTACCTATTCCAAAATAAAAGGGGCAAAAGGAAATATAGAATTCTGGATTTTTTTAATAAAAACTGATAAAGCAGGTAAATCTGCAACAAATTATGATAAAATAATTAGGGATATAGTTAAAAAGGCACATTTTTATTTTAATAAATCTTAATAATAATTAATTATAAAAAAAATGAAAAATATCGGTATAGTTTCAAATAACGAAAAGAAAGAAACAATAGAAACTGCCAAGAAAATTTATGATTACCTTGCAAAAAAGGGAAATAATTTGAACCTGCTTCTATTGGAAAAAGAAAAGGTATCAAGAGAGTATTCGCTGCCTTCTGTTTCTGAGGAAGAATTCAGCAGGAGCAATGATTTAATTATAGCGGTAGGCGGGGACGGGACTTTCTTGAGGGCTTCAAAATATACTTTCAAAAAGGGAATTCCCATAATGGGAATAAATGCAGGAAACCTTGGTTTTTTAACCGTTGTTGAGAAAAGTGATATGTATAAGGCCATTGATAAAATACTTGAGGACAAATACAGCATAGAAGAAAGGATGCTTATAGAAGGAAGGTTTTACAGTAATGGAAAACCTGTTGATACCGGGGTTATTCCCGGTCTTGTTTTAAACGAATTTGCAATAACGAGGTCAATGCTCGGTAAAATAATTAGATTTACAATAGTGGTTAACGGAATATCTATAAAGGAATTTGCTGCTGACGGTATAATCGTTTCAACACCTACGGGTTCAACGGCGTACTCCCTTTCAGCAGGAGGTCCTATAGTTGAACCAAAAAGCAGGGTTATAATAATAACGCCGATATGTCCCCATACACTTTTAAACAGGAGCATAATACTTAGCCCTGAAAAAAATAGAGATAAAAATAAATTCAAGAAATGATAAGGATAGCGTTAGCATGGACGGGAAGGTATTGCCTTTCAATATAAAAAAGGATTATATACTTAAAGTAGAAAAATCAAGATTAAAACTAAAATTTATAACCTTTAACGAAAACATTTTCTTTAAAGTTTTCAGGGAAAAATTTATTGAGAGAATTTAAAAATAAACTTAAACTATTAGCCTTATTTAGAAAAATATGTTAAAGGAACTACAGGTAAGAAACTTTGCCATAATAGATGACGCAAGGATAAAATTCCAGAAAGGCCTCAATACCCTGACCGGTGAAACAGGAGCAGGGAAAACCCTTATAATAGAAGCGATAAATTTATTAATTGGTGAGCGCGCAGAAAATGATTTAATAAGGGATGGAGAGGACGAGCTTCTGGTCCAGGGTTATTTCGACTTCAGCAATAACTGTCAGGTTAAAGATTATTTATTATCAGAAAATTTAGTTGATGATAATGATAAATGCAGTGATTTAGTTATAACGAGGGAAGTAAACAGAAACGGCAGGAACAGGTCATTTATAAACGGTATTTTTACAAAGGTAAGTAATCTGAAAAAATTAGGCGAGCTTTTTCTTGATATACATGGCCAGCATGATCACCAGTATCTCCTGGACCGTAAAACCCACCTGGAGATTGTTGATAAATATGGCGGTAATTGTATATCCAATCTGAGGAAGAGTTACTCGGGCGCTCTCAATGATTATATAAGTGAAGAAGAAGAGTTATCCAAATTAAAGGAATTGAAGAGGACAGGGGAAGAAAGATTAGAGGATTTAAATTATAGGTACAGCGAAATAAAAAAATTGAATATTAAGGAGAATGAAGAAGAAAGCCTGGAAAACGAAGCAAGGATTTTAAAAAATTATGAAAAAACATATAGACTGGCCTCGGAAATAAAGGAAATTATAGGAGGCAATAATAGCGATACTCCTTCGCTTAGAGAAAGTCTGGCTGTTCTTGACAGGAGCATAAGTGAACTGTCGGGCATAGACCATAAATTTAAGAAATTCGAAAAAAATTTATCATCGCTTACCGGTGTTATAGAGGAGATTAGCCATAGCATAGGAAGCAATCTTGCAGAATTTGATTTCAGCAGTAAAAGACTGGACGATATACAGGAAAGACTTTATAAACTATCCGCAGTAAAGAAGAAGTATAATATGGAGCTGGGCTCATTAAATAAATATGCTGACGATTTAAAGGATGAAATGGAAAGCTTTGAAAATATCGATAGTGAAATTGATAAAAAACAGACTGATTACAACCGCGTAAAAGAATCACTTATAGAAAAGGCACTTGAATTAAGTAAAAAAAGGAAGGAAACAATAAAAGACCTTAAAAGAAAAGTTACTGCCGGGATGGCTGATATTGGCTTTAGATCAGTGTCTTTTGTGCCCCGGCAAAAATTAATAGAAAGTTATGATGGAATAGAAATAAATAATAAAAAAGTAAAATTTAAAGTAGATGGGATAGATGATATAGAATTTTTAATATCCCTTAATGTAGGAGAATCCGAAAGGCCGCTTAGAAAAATCGCTTCAGGCGGAGAGATATCAAGGATTATGCTTGCACTTAAATCGGCAGTAAGCTCTGTTGATAAGATTACAACCATGATATTTGATGAAATAGATGCAGGCATAGGGGGCAAGATATCACTGGCAGTTGGAGAGAAGCTTTTTAAGATTTCAAGGAACTGTCAGGTAATAGTAATAACTCATCTTGCGCAGATAGCATGTTTTTCAGATGCCCATTATTTTATTGATAAATTTATAAAAAATAATAGAACGAAGATAAAAATTAAAAATTTGAAGTCAGACGAAAAGGTCAGGGAAATTTCAAGAATGATGAGCGGTCTTGGAGGAAGTGATATAGCGGCTATGCATGCAGAGGAACTTATAGGTAAGTGCAATTCGGTAAAAAAGGATATCGTAGGAGAGGATAGCTGTTGAAAACTAAATTTATTTTTATTACCGGAGGAGTTCTATCTTCTCTGGGTAAGGGCATATGCGCAGCGTCTCTTGGAAGATTGTTAAAATCAAGGGACTACAGTGTCACCATACAGAAGTTTGATCCCTATATAAATATAGATCCCGGAACAATGAATCCAATACAGCATGGTGAAGTTTTCGTGACGGATGATGGAGCGGAAACCGATCTTGACCTGGGACATTATGAGAGGTTTATTGATGAAGAATTATCTAAATATAATAATTTTACATCCGGTAAAATTTATAAGAATGTCCTTGACGGCGAAAGGAAGGGTAAATTCCTGGGAAAAACGGTCCAGGTTATACCGCATGTAACAGATGAAATAAAGAAATGTATAAAAAAGACGCTTACCGGGAGAAAATCAGATATAGTAATCACTGAAATTGGCGGAACAGTAGGTGATATAGAAAGCCTGCCTTTTCTGGAAGCTATAAGACAGTTTAAAAAGGATGCGGGAAGGGAAAATGTTTTATATATACATGCGACATGACATATATTCCATATTTAAAAACAACTGAAGAACTAAAATCAAAGTCGACACAGCACAGCGTAAAAGAGCTAAGAAGCATTGGAATCCAGCCGGATATAATCATATGCAGAAGCGAAAAGAAGTTAACTGAGGGAATAAAGAAAAAAATTAGTCTTTTATGTGATATAGAGGAAGACACTATAGAAGCAATTGACGCCAGGCATCTTTATGATGTACCGATGATGCTCAAGAAGGAAAAACTGGATTCAAGGGTACTGGCAAAGTTGGAATTAAAGGAAAGGGCATCCGACCTCAGGGGATGGAGGGAGATGATTGAAACCATA
The DNA here is from genome assembly GCA_034660395.1 of Actinomycetota bacterium. Lineage (GTDB taxonomy): Bacteria > Actinomycetota > Humimicrobiia > Humimicrobiales > Humimicrobiaceae > JAQVEM01. Next base: position 1,322 of record JAYEJA010000046.1, on the reverse strand, counting down.
CATAATCTGAGGAGGAAGGTTGATATAGGGATAGTAGGGAAATATACAAATTTAAAGGATGCATACATAAGTATAGCGGAATCATTAAATCATGGTGGATATTATTTTAAAAGGAATGTAAATGTGACCTGGATAGATTCGGAATCTATAGAAAAAGAAGATATTAACAGTAGTGTTTTATCAAATGTTGATGGAATTCTGGTGCCCTGCGGGTTTGGAATAAGAGGCATAAATGGGAAAATTAGTGCCATAAGATATGCAAGGGAGAAAAAAATACCTTTTCTTGGAATTTGCCCTGGTATGCAGTGCGCTGTTATTGAATTTGCACGAAATGTTATGGGTCTTAAAGATGCTGATATTACGGAATTTGAACCCGGTACGAAAGAACCCGTGATTGACTTAATGTGCGAGCAGAAAAAAGTCAAAAATAAGGGCGGAACGATGAGGCTTGGAAGATATAAGTGCAGGTTGAAGGTTGGCTCAAAGGCGCAGACTGCATATGGAGAGGGAGTTGTTTATGAAAGGCACAGGCACAGGTATGAATTTAACAATAATTACAGGAAAGCCGTTGAAGAAGCAGGACTTTTGGTTACAGGAGTTAATCCTGAAAGAAACCTGGTAGAGATTGTTGAAATCAGCGGCCATCCGTGGTTTGTTGCGGTGCAATTCCATCCTGAATTCAAATCAAGGCCTGATAGACCACACCCGCTATTCAGGGATTTTATAGGTGCTTCAGTAAAGAATTCAAAGAAAGCAGGAAGAAATTAATTTAAGTTAATAGGAAGATTATCTGTAAGAATAACTCCTAAAGAAACTTTTTTATATGCTGTAAATTAGTAAAAAATAAATTTACAGAAAAAATTAATTATAAGCGGCAGATTTTGCATGATAGGGATTTTTTATTTATAAAAATGTTTATAAGAAGCTCTAAAATAAAAAAATTTTTAGTTATAATAAACGCGGCTCTGCTTTTCATTATTATCCTTATAACCCCTCTTGAATACTATACTTATAATATTGGTTATTACGACACACTTCTTAAAAAAAATGGTGTTTATTGTATTTTAGATAAAAGCGATGCACTGAACGCCTCAAAAAAAATAATTGATTTTTTTAAATATAGGTATGTTTTAGACAGAGATAATAAGGAAATTTCGGTAAGGTTTATAGATGAAGGTAAAAAAGGGGAAGTTTCATTTACAGCTAACGAGATAAGTCACCTTTACGATGTGAGGAAGCTGCTTACGGGAATATTCATAATATATTCTGGAGGCATATTATTGTTTATAATCATAATGGTTTTGCTGATGGAGAGGAATATC
>JAYEJA010000045.1:0-3713 GCA_034660395.1 Actinomycetota bacterium | reverse complement strand
AGGGAATTCTGATAACATATATGATAATACCCAGGTTCTGGTATATTCTCCTGATACAAATAAACTGGCTGCTGCAGATGAAATTGTCCAGGTACTGGGCATCGGAAGCGTAACCATGAGGGAGAATGAATTAATAAACTCGGATATTATAATAATACTGGGTAAGGACTATCTGGATTTATCCGCCGGCCCGGCAGAGGAAGACGAAACTGAGGCCAGGATTGTGAAGATAATCGTTATAAACGGGGAAGGCACAAACAAACTGGCAGCTACGGTCACCGATATAATTGAAAGTTATTTTAATGCTGATGAAGAAAGAGTAGTAATGCTTGAGCCGAGAAGTGCCGATAATTATAATTATACCGAGACTGAAATAATTATTTTTAACTCCGGGGATGTAGTGGATGAAGCGGCAAAGGATATCCAGGAGCACCTGGGTGTCGGCACCATAGGATATTCTGACAATAATGTTGATAATGTGGATATTAGCGTAACGCTGGGAAGTGATTACACAAGTTAGTGACAAAAAGGAAAGAAAGAGCTATTGATATAAAAAAAAGAACCAATATTGTTAAAATAGTTAAAGAAATAGCAGGGATATCGGATGAGAAAAAGGCGGATTATATAAAAATCCTGGATATGAGGTCGAGACTTATTATTACGGATTATTTCCTTATAATAAGCGCTAAAAATTCCAGGCTGACCAGGAGTATAGAAGAAGAAATCCGCGCCTATCTAAAGAAGAAAAATCTTTATCCTATTAATACCAGCGGCCTGTCCGAGGGTAGATGGATTTTAGTTGATTATAACCATTTTATAATTCATATTTTTATAAATGAATTGAGAGAGTACTATGACCTTGAAAGACTGTGGAGAGATTCAAAAGAAGTAAAATGGTCTAAAAGTTAATTGTTTTCTGGAAAGGATAAATAATTGGGGAAAGAAAAAGTAAAGAAATTTTATAATCCTCGGGAAATAGAAAAGAGATTAATAAAAAAGTGGGAAAAAGAAAAAATATTTTCACTTAAATCTTCAAAAGACGATCCTAAGTATTACCTGCTGGAGATGTTCCCTTACCCTTCCGGAGAGCCGCACATGGGGCATGCGAGAAATTATACGATCGGTGATGTTGCCGCAAGGGTCCTTTCAAGGAAGGGACATAATGTTCTTCATCCCATAGGGTTTGATGCTTTCGGCCTGCCTGCCGAAAATGCAGCCATAAAAAATGGAATGCATCCCAGGGAGAGCACAATGTCCAATATTGAAAAGATGAGGGTAGCTCTTAAAAGGATGGGCATAAGCTATGATTTCAGCGACGAGGTTATAACTTCTGAGCCGGATTACTATAAGTGGACCCAGTGGCTTTTTTTATTGCTTTACAAAATGGGCCTGGCAGAAAAAAAGGAAGCAGCAGTCAACTGGTGTAATTCCTGCCAGACCGTTCTGGCAAATGAGCAGGTAATTTCAGGCAAGTGCGAGAGGTGCGGCAGCCAGGTTGAAAAGAAAAATTTATCCCAATGGTTTTTCAAAATAACCGATTATGCCCAGAGACTGCTTGATGACATGGAGCTTCTGGAAGGGGGATGGCCGGAAAGGGCGCTTAACATACAGAGGAACTGGATAGGGAGAAGCGGAGGTGCCACGGTCAATTTCAAGCTTGATGGAAAAAATGCTTTAGAAATACCGGTATTTACTACGAGGCCCGACACTTTATTCGGCGTAACTTTCTTTATTCTTGCTCCCGAACATCCGCTTGTGGATAAAATCGTAGAAGGAGGAAAGTACAGGAAGGATATTGAAAAAGCCAGGGATATAATTTCCAGGCAGAGCGATATTGAAAGGGGCTCGGCTGAAGTCAAGAAGATAGGATGTTTTACCGGAAGGCATGTAATAAATCCGCTTAATGGTGAGGAGGTGCCGGTATGGATTGCGAACTATGTCCTCCTGGAATACGGCACGGGTGCTATTATGGCAGTCCCTGCTCATGATGAGAGGGATTTTGAGTTTGCAGCTAAATACGGAATTCCCATAAGGGAAGTGATTTCACCTGACGGTAAAAACCATGACGTTCTGGATACTGCCTATACCGGTGAAGGAATAATGGTTAATTCAGGCAGGTTCAGCGGGCTGCCTTCAGAGAAAGGAAAAAAGGAAATAAATTCCTATCTTGAAAAAAATAAAATAGGCAAATCCAGCGTGAATTATAAATTGAGGGACTGGCTGATATCAAGGCAGAGATACTGGGGAGCGCCGATACCTATTATTTATTGTGACAGGTGTGGCGCGGTTCCTGTTCCCGAAAAGGATTTACCGGTCGTTCTTCCTTACGATGTGGATTTTAGACCGAGGGGACTTTCGCCTCTGACATATTCTGAGGAATTCGTAAATACAACCTGCCCGGTATGCGGCGGCAAAGCAAAGAGGGAAACTGATACCATGGATACGTTTGTCTGCTCATCATGGTATTTTTTAAGGTATTGCAGCCCCCATAATGATAAAAGAGCTTTTAACAGCAGGGAAGTTGATTACTGGATGCCGGTGGACCAGTACATAGGCGGGATAGAGCATGCAAGCATGCATCTGATATACTCAAGGTTTTTTACGAAGGTCCTTTATGATTCGGGGCTGGTAAAGTTCAGGGAACCTTTTATAAAATATTTTCCCCACGGTATCGTAAATCTAAGCGGACAGAAAATGTCCAAGTCAAAGGGTAATATCGTAAATCCGTCAGAAATTTATAATAAGTTCGGGGCGGACACATTAAGGTTATACATACTTTTTATGGGTCCTGCTGACAGTCCCGTGGACTGGAGCAACAGCGGCGTGGAAGGTGCAAGCAGGTTCTTAAAGAGGTTATGGAGGCTTGCAGCCGGCAATATAGAGCTATTAAAAAAAAGCGGGGATAATAAAACGGGCAGCTCTGACATTAAGGAAGATGACAGCAGCGGGGATGCCCTTTATTCCAGGGTTAAAGATGAATATAATGACGGGAAATTAAGCAGTCAGGGCAGAGAGCTTTACAAGAAATTACACCAGACAATAAGAAAGGTGACAGATGATATACTTGAGAGGTTTAATTTCAATACTGCCATAAGCGCTGTTATGGAGCTGGTCAACCTGTTCTATAAATACAGGGAGGACGTAGATGACGGCAGTAAAAATTTATTGCTGGTAAGGGAAGTAACCAGGAAATTATTAATTATCCTTTCACCGATTACGCCGTTCATAACTGAAGAGCTGTGGCTTATGTCCGGTTATGGGGGAAGCATACATAAAGTTAAGTGGCCGGATTACGATAGTGAGATTGCAAAGGAAGAGATGACAACTATAGTATTTCAGGTAAACGGTAAGCTCAGGGATAAAGCGGAGCTGGCTGTGGATACCCCTGAAGACCGGCTAAAAGAGTTTGCCCTGTCACTGGAAAAAATAAAAAAATATACTGATGGCAGGGAAATAGTAAAAGAAATAGTAGTTCCCGGCAAACTTGTCAATATTGTTGTTAAATAAGCTTTGGGGTGAACCCATAAGTTAGACACGATATTAACTTAAAGATAGAATAGCTGATGAGACTTACAAATACAAGAGCTAGGAGGTCTCATCAGATGAAAAGAAGTAGAAGAAACTTTAGCAGTGATTTTAAAAAACAGATAGTAGAGTCTATTGTGTCAGGTTCAGCAACCCAGGCGGAGCTGGCAAGAGAATACAAAATATCA
>JAYEJA010000044.1:0-3751 GCA_034660395.1 Actinomycetota bacterium | reverse complement strand
CAGGGAACTTGCGGAAAGGTTAAAAGAAATAGTAATAGAAGTAGACGGAAATGGGGAGATTATTTATTGCAATAAAAAAGCAATAGAAAAAACAGGCTATAAGAGAGGAGAAATAAAGGGAGAGAATGTTACAGATTTCGTAGTTCCTGAGGATAAAAAAAAGACTATAAGTAATTTTAGCGGGCTGCTTGAAGGAAAAGAGCTAACAAGGTCTATTTATGTTATAAAAAGAAAAGACGGCTCAACTTTTCCCGCTATAACCTACCCGGATTATATACTGGATGATAGAGGAAAAATAGCTGGAATAAGGGAAATTCTTGTAGACATGTCTGATATTAAAGAGGCGAAGGAGAAACTAAAGGAAAGTGAAAAAAGCTATAAGTCATTGTTTGAAAATTCACTTGATGGAATATACAGGACAACGCCGGAGGGAAGATATATCGATGCAAACCCGGCTCTTGTAGAAATCCTTGGATATGACAGTAAAGAGGAAATTTTAAAAATAGATATACCTACACAGCTTTATGTCAGTGAAGAGGAAAGGCCGGGTCCGGATAAAAGAAACAAAATCTTTGAAACCCGGCTTAAGAAAAAAGATGGTTCTGTAATTACAGTTGAAATTAATCCAAGGGTAATTTATAAAAAGGGGAAACCAGTCTGCTGCGAAGGAATAGTAAGGGATATAACGCAACGAAAAATAATTGAAAAGAAGTTAAAAGAAAGTAACATTAAATTAAAAAAGACATTAAGTGATACGATTAGTATTCTTGCTTCAATAGTGGAAGTAAGGGATCCATATACATCAGGCCATCAAAAGAGGGTGGCGCAGCTTGCGGCTGACATTGCAGAGGAGATGAAGCTGGATAGTGATAGGGTTGAATCAATAAAGGTAGCGGCACAGGTTCACGATATAGGGAAAATAAACCTTCCTGAATCAATACTGACAAGGCCCGGAAAATTGTCTGAAATAGAATATGACATGATTAAAACGCACTCACAGCTCGGCCATGATATGATAAGCAGGGTGAAATTCCCATGGCCGATTGCCGAATTTGTATTGCAGCATCATGAGAGGATTAACGGCTCGGGTTATCCGAATGGGCTTAAAGGTAATGAAATCTATCTGGAGGCAAAGATACTCGGAGTTGCTGACGTAGTTGAAGCGATGTTTTCACACAGACCGTACAGGCCTGCTCTCGGTATAAATAAAGCTCTTGAAGAAATCAATAAAAATAAGGGCAAACTATATGACCCGGATGTGGTTGATGCATGCAACAGGGTTGTTAAAATAAGGAAATTCAAATTCCAGGATGATTTCAAACCTCATTTATAATCTACAATATCGGTTACATCGGTAAATTGGTAAGGTGCAAATTCGAAGGAATTATAGTTGAGGTCTTCCAGTAATTGATAATCCTCACCAAAACATGAATTAAATATTACCCTGAATGTATTAACGGGGGTAATAGAATCATACAGAAGACCGTAACTGCAATCTGGAATGTATATTGCATTAAGAATCCTCATGCCTTCTTTAAACATATCATCGGTGGGATACTGACCTTCTATAAATGTGTTGCGCGGACCATGGTCTGCCTGCAGTATGATAACCGGGGGGTCCTCTGACCTGGAAAGTATTTCGCTAACGAGATTTTTAACTTCCTTGTTGATATAAATTAGCTGGTTCAGGTAGTATTCCTTTTGCTCGGAGCCCCAGTTGTCCATGTCAAATTCTGCCCCGGGAACAGCGTTTCCGTTCCTGTCAAATAGGTAGGGAGGGTGGGGACAGACTATATGGGAAAAAGTAAACTTTTTCCCTTCGATTTCACTTACATCTGCCAGACTCTTAAAAGTATTTAAAACCCTGCTTCTGCCAACGTCCTGGAAAAACTTCTTTTCAAAGGCGTCCAGCGCAGTGGTCTGTATGAGTAAGGTATTAAATTCATTCCATCTGGTATGGCTTATTGCTACATTTAAGTCTGCGTTCTGATTATAGTTTGTCGGGCCCCAGCCGGAGCTGAAGTGAATAACTTTGTACCCTTTTGATTTTAGATAATCCATGACTTTACTGTCTTTTATCATTTCGTAGGGCACGGACCTGTCATTGGATTCTTTTCCAAGGGTATCGCTTAAATAGTTTATATATTTCATATTTAGTGAGGATGCTATTGAAAGAAAGGAATTTGGATAATTACTGGTGCTTTCAGACGCTACATAAAAATTATTATCTTTGAGAAAGTTATCCAGGTCGCTATTGTCGTAATCATAAAATTCTTTTAATGTATTTGAACTTGCATAACCATCCAGAATTATATAGTAAATATCAGGCAGGTCCCCCTGGATGTCTGTATCTTGAATATCTTCCTGTACAACCGTGGAACCCTTATCGCCTTCCAGACCCATTGTTTTTATTTTTGAAATACCTATGGAAACCAGGGGAATAAGAATCAGGATAATTGCAACTGCATTTAAAGATTTTGTAAGGTTATACAGCTCTTTACGTGTCCTTACTAAAAAATAGGCTGCAATTATAAATACAAGAGCAAAAACAATCATCAGATACCGGTGCCTGCCTATTATGAAACTGCCTATTTTAAACTCTTTTATTAATTTGTAAATATGGCCATATGAAAAAAATAAAATTAGAATAACGGAAGTAATAATTCCGGCTTTTCCAATATTCCTTTTTAAAACCAGCCACAGCAGCAGCAGAATTACTGCGGTGAAGGCCAGTATGATAGCGGAAGGTAGAAGAGTTTCGGAAAATTTTAACTGGCCGATATTGTGGGAATAGAGAAATAATACCGGGAATAGCCCAAATAAAAATGGATGTATAACCGGATTTTTTTTCATTTTAATTTTCTTTCTTTTTCATGAGGTATAATAATCTTTTTGAATATTTAATTTTTTCTGTTCTTATTATTTTATATGCCTTTTCGGGTTCAGGGCCTTTGGTATTAACTTCACTGTGCTGAACCAGGAACTTCTCCGAAGTAAGTTTTTTGTATTTGGCGGAATCTATAAGATGGTCGTAATTGCGACTATAAACATTATTTACCTGGCGGTAGATAATACCGTCTTTAAAGTAAAGAAATCCTCTCGGGTCCCTGAAGGAACCGGGATTGTATTGCTCAGTTTTTACTGTCACTTCTATTCACTCTGGAGGATAGGTTTTTAAAAAATTTATAAATTTTACGCCAGTACATCCTTGTTCCGAATGCTCCGCCTACTACAATGGCTATAATATTTACAGTGTTGATTTTTTTAAAAACATTTTTGAATTATTATACAGGATATATAAGAAATTGTCTTATCATAGTTGTTGTAATTTATAAAAAACATTTACGTTTTGAAAGTTTGTTTATTTTATTATTTTATTTGAAAGAAATCGTACCTGTTGCCGCTGCAGGCCCATGATCTTTAAAGAAATAAAGGGTAAACTATGATTGACACAAAAATTCATCTTTTATAAAATTTATCAGTGCTTTAAAAATTATAAAAAATTAATATAATTAGTTTAACCGTATTAAATTTTAATTGGCGGTGTAGCTCAGTGGTTAGAGCACTCGGCTCATACCCGTGGGGTCATTGGTTCAAATCCAATCACCGCTACCAGGTTTTATTACTTTTAACCAGAGAAAGGATATATTATGGCTAAACAAAAATTTGAGAGAACAAAGCCGCATATAAACATAGGGACCATAGGTCATGTTGACCATGGAAAAACAACTCTGACTTCGGCAATAACAAG
>JAYEJA010000043.1:0-3762 GCA_034660395.1 Actinomycetota bacterium | reverse complement strand
TGTAAATGTTCTTCTTATTCTCATCTGATGAGACCTCCTATCTCTTTAGTCTTATCAGTCTCATCAGTTATTCTAACTTAACTACTTTTAGTTAACAACGTGTCTAACCCAATGGGGTCACTCCAATGCCTTACTTAAAATACCAAGCAACCAAATAATTTTGATATTCTTCTTATAAAAGCTATAGTAGCTTCTTATGCAGTATAAGAGTAAAGCAGGAACTGTAAATAGAAAAAGGCCGTTTACTAATTGCATTTAGCCTATGAAAAAATTAAACTTATTTAAGTTAGTAATATAGAGAACGATTATCCTGTTATGAACATATCAATAAAAAAAGAAGAGAAAAAGGATTATAAGGGCATCTATAAGGTGAATAAGCTTGCATTCGGTCAGGAAAACGAAAGCCAGCTTGTTGAAAAGATAAGGAAAGGCGATAAATTCATCCCGGAACTTTCACTTGTAGCCGAAGCAAGCGGCAGGGTCGTCGGCCATATTCTTTTTTCGGAGATAAAAATTTCAGGGAGTTCTGTTTTTAAAACACTTATGCTTGCACCAATGGCTGTTGCCCCGGAGTTCCAGAGACAGGGGATTGGTACAAAATTGATTAAAAGGGGGATGGAATTAGCTTCGGAGCTTGGATATGATTCCATAATAGTCGTAGGCCATAAAGAATATTACCCCGGGTTTGGTTTTAAGAAAGCATCCAGCTGGAACATAAAATTTCCTTTCAAAGTACCGGATGAGGCGTTTATGGCTGTTGAACTGGCAGGTGGTGCGCTTGAGGGAAAAAGCGGAACCGTAATCTATCCGGATGAATTTAAGGAAGAATAACTATATGAAAAAAAGACCGGGGAGTTAATAGAGATGAGAGAAGAAGAAAAAAACAAAAAATTAAATACCGGCAGCCATCTTATCAAAAGAGAAGATAGCGTTCTGGTAGTAGTTGATATTCAGGAAAAACTTACACCTTATATAAAGAACAATAGTAAAGTAATAGAAAATGTAGTTAAGATGATTAAATTTGCACAAATTATTGGCCTTCCCATAGTGCTTACCGAACAGAAAAATCTCGGGAATACAGTTAAAGAAATAAAAAAGGAGCTTTCCGGTATTACCCCCATTACAAAAATAGAGTTCAGTGCATGCAAGTGCAGTGAATTCGTTAAAAAAATAGATGAACTCTCAAGAAAAAATATTATCCTTACAGGCATTGAAACCCATATCTGTATTGCCCAGACTGCATTGGAGCTGCTTCCTCACTTCAATGTCCATGTAGTCGGTGATGCAACATCATCCAGGTCAATTGAAGATATGGATATAGCACTTAATCGCCTGGAGCGAAGCGGTGCTATTATCAATTCAACGGAAATGCTTATGTACGAGCTTATGGAAAGAGCAGGAACGGAAGAATTCAAAAAAGTCCTTAAAATTGTTAAAGGTAAATAGGTTTATAAAATAGTCTTAAATTATTTTATGACACCCCGTAGTAGGTATTTATAGGATGGCAATATTTTCATTTCCATTAACTTAATGTGTTGCTAATATATTGTTATAAGTATCGATTAAGGAAGAGTGTTGAAGATTAAAAGAGTTATAATAACTGTTTTTTCTGTTATTTCCATACTTTTTGGCCTGTTCGGGGCAGTTTTTTCCGTGGGCGGTATCATAGTTTTAAATTCACATAGTGAAGATTTTGATAATGTTAACAGTCTTGCTGTTTCAGTTTCTGATACTATAAGAGTAGTTGCGGAGGTACTTGAGAATTCCGGTGAGACCACTGGTAATATCGAGGAGAGTTTACTTACTGCCAGTGATACACTGGGTTATGCTTCGGAGATATCCTATGATTCCGGTACGGCTTTTGGTGATATTGCGGATATAATGGGCTTTGAGATTCTTGGATATAAGCCTCTTGAGGATACGGAAGATTACTTCAGTGATATAGGGGATGACCTTATTGTTCTTTCAGGAGAGCTTGAGAAGGCTCAGGAAGATCTTAAGGCCAATGCTTCCGATGCTGAAAGAACAGGAGAGGAGCTGGTAGAGATATCAGGGGACCTAAAAAATATATCGGAGCTTTTTGACCGGACAATTGATTCATTTAGTATCTATAATATTATTTCTACTCTTAAGTATATTTTAATCTATATATGCGTTCTTAATATAATCTTTATTTTTAACGGCATTATGTTTTTAATGATTGGAAGGTAGATAGTGTGAATCATGAAAAGAGTTTTAATGCTTTTATTTATAGCAGGATTATTTTTTAGTGTGGGGTGTGGTGATATGAATACTGAAGACAAAACTGGTTATAGAGAGAATGATATTGGAAATTATAATGAAGCAGTAATTGGCGGCGGTTGTTTCTGGGGTATGGAGGCAGTATTCGAGCTTCTAAAAGGGGTTGAAAGCGTTGAATCCGGTTATGCAGGAGGAACAGTGGAGAATCCTACTTATGAGGAGGTTTCAGCCGGAGCTACAGGACATGCTGAAGTGATAAGGATTAAGTATGACCCGGAGGTTATAAGCTGCAGGAAACTTCTTGAAGTATTCTTCTATATGCATGACCCGACAACTAAGGACAGGCAGGGTAATGATAGGGGGTCACAGTACCGTTCCATAATACTGTATGGGAGCGAGAGCCAGGAGCAGATTGCAATGGAGTTGATTGAGGAACTTGAAGAGAGCAATGTCTATAGCGGCCCTATTGTTACGGAGATTAAGCCGCTGTATGTTTTCTACCCGGCAGAGGATTACCACCAGGATTATTTTGGCTGTAATGAAGGTAATTCATACTGCCAGCAGGCAATAGTCCCAAAGCTTGATAAGCTAAAGGAGAGGTTTGGGGATATTTTGAAGTAGCAGGCTGGGGGCTTAAAAACTATTGCTTCTATAAAATAAATATTTATAGCAGGTCTTATGAGAAGGATAATATCTTTTATAACTGTTTTTACTTTTGGGTTATGGATTACGCAGCTTTTCAATTTATCCTTTTTTAATATCGTTATCCCCGGTACTTATATGATGGCTTCCGATCTGGCTGATCTTACAGTAACTCTCCCCTTTATGGTTATTATTTTATTTCTGATAAATAATGAATTAAAAAATAACCTTAAGTTTCCAAATGATAGATTTAAAAGTACTATTAATTTCTTTAAGGTTGTTTTTCTGGCTGCTTTTATTGAAGGACATGGGATACATTTTGCTGGGGCGTTCCGGAGGAAGTTGTACTTAATCCGGAGAAGATTAAATGCTAAATTATTTTATTAAAAAAAAGCGTCATCTATGTTGACATAAAGCGTTACGGGGCTTTTGGGACTTTTGGCATTAATTGTTATAGAGCAGTTCTGGTCAAAAAAATCATGGAAAACAAATATAGCCGGTAATACCGTAATAGTATTTTGCGGGGTTCTTACAGGTGTCTTATTATCCCTGGTGCTTATAGAGGGGCAGTCTGTATATCTTGGTTTTTTATTTTCTGCAGTTAATGCGGCATTGATTATTTTTTATATGTTTAATAAGAAAAAGAAATTACTGGCAAATTTCACATTGTTGTATATTTTAATTTTTTCAGTGGTTAATCTTTTGTTTCTATTATCGTGGGGTATTTACTTTAATGGATTTCCCCAGCTTTCAGAATTAGGGGTTTTGTAGGTGTTTTGATATGAACCCCAAAACTTGGACACCAAGTTAACTAATCAAAATCAGCTGATGGGACTCATTTCCTTTCCTTTTTTTATTATTGATATTTTCAAATTCTTC
>JAYEJA010000042.1:0-3770 GCA_034660395.1 Actinomycetota bacterium | reverse complement strand
TTCTAGATGGGAGATTACATCAAAATAGTGAAAACCACCAGCCCATATAACGGTTGAGATAACCGATTTGAAAAAGTGTCAGCTTTTTTAAATCCGAGTTTACCCCATTATTAGGCAATTAAATTCCTCATTCTTAGATGATTAAAATTAACTACCCTATATCCCCTCTTTAATATCTCAAGGTATAACTCTAAATCTACGGTAAACACACAACTCACACGCTTTGATTTAATAATAATTCCTGTATCGGCAACTCCTAGTCTAGATAAAGTACTATTTTTAAAAATGATATCTTTTGCTATATGAGTCTCTTTGGTCTTTGCAATAAAAACTGAAAAGAAAGCCATTAGCTCTTTCGCTTGTTTTTTATTTGTTTGCCTAATCAAGTTAGAAACCTCGGCTAAGCAATGAGAAGTAACCCACAATATCTTATATCTGTTGATACATTTCACTAAGAGATCGAAATCTTTAGGCATAAATTCTTTCGTTCTCTTATGTGATGATATTAAATCTTTATTACAAAAGCCAACTATTAATAATAGTAAGAGGTTCGTATCGATTAAAACACTATTCATTGTGTGTCTCACGTATTTTAATTGATATTATTTCACCGCTTTCATTATCAATTCTAACAATCTTATATTGCCTTTTTGGGTGTTCTTGTTTTTGTTGGAATCCTAGAAATGGTCCTGAGATCTCATAATCCCAAGGACGAGAAAAGCCAACTGTTACTTCCCATATACTTTTGTGCTCATCAAATATTACTTCTTCTAAACCAATATTTGTAGCATTCTCAGACTTGAAAATATCTGCAACGTATCCTATAGCTTTTTTAACCGCTTCTTTCACGTTCATAAAAACCTTCCTCCAATAATGTTTTTCGTCTATCTTAAAATAATCTAACTATTTCGTTTGTGCACGACTCCGGATGAAGTTTTGAAAAGTAAACCCCAATTTTCCTTGTGGTATATCCTTGTAGATTCTTATGTTTATTATAACTAATTTTATTAATTCTACAAATAATAATTATATATAGGTAAGTATATATGCCTTTTTATGCGGGGGAGGGGTCCTTTCCCCAATCAGGTCTACCTGTGCGTGTACGCAGGCAGACAGGTCGAGGGCAGGCTTGTATCCGGGAAGGAGCCTTTTTTTAGTTTTACCCTGTTAAGTAGATACTCACTTAACAGGGTGCATAAAATAAGGAGCATTTATAAGGAAATTAAAGCAACGGGAAGCTTTATATCTATAATATAGAAATAACGTATTATAGTTGACTAACACATCAATATATGATAATATATTCACATAAACAAATAGTTAGTGAATTCAAAAAATACCCCGTTAGATGCCTATTTATCTAACGGGTTTTATTATTTTAAAGGTAGGCATCTGATGGGGTTGAAAAAAAGGAGGTGAAAAATAATGGCAATAGTAGTAACAGTTCCTCGTGATTCATCCTTACAGTTTAGACTGGTAGTAGGTACAAATCCGACCAGCGGAGCACCTATCATCCAGAGCAAAACTTTTAACAAAATTAAATCTACTGCTATCGAACAGGATGCCTATGATGTAGCCACTGCTTTATTGGGCTTACAGAAGTACCCTTTGGATGAAATCAGATTCAAAAAAGAATCTCAACTTACTGAATAAACGTTAGTAATTGTAAACCATAAACAAAAAAGGAGGTGAAAAATATAATGGCCACAGAATTAGGAGAAGTAACCACTTACAAAAGACTTTATATGCAGTTTAGAGATAGTGTCGGTAAATCAGTAAATTTAACCTTAAATAACCCTAAGAATGTAGATGATGGAGATTACGTTGATTTTGCGGCACAGGATGCAGCTATCGAAGGAGTTATGGATACTATAATCGCCAAGAATATCTTCCATAATAATGGTAATGACTTAACAACCAAAGTCAATGCAAGAATCCTTGATTATAAGTCTACTGATGTTATGGATGTAGGAGCTTAATATATCATAATATTCTTCCTCGGAAGGGACCGCGGACCTTCCCTGGGAGAGAGAAAGGAGTAACAAATGATAGAAGTATTTGTCACTAAATATCTATTAGATTTCGCTCTTGTTTTTCTGGTCGGTCTGTTATCTAAATATATGATAGGCAAGTTTGGCCAGGACAGGGCAGACAAAATAAAACAGGCAATACTTTCCGCTATGCTCTGGGCTGAAGAAGAATTTGGAATAGGAAATGGTAATAAAAAATGGGAAGAAGCCTGGAAGAAATTAACTGAGATATTAAAGAAACAAAACGTTAAATTAAAAGAGGGTGAAATTTCTTACGTAAAAGATCTAATGAAAGCTACTGTCCCGGAGGTGAATGAAATTATATATAAGGCCATGCCGGATGTAGTAAGAAATGGAAGGACCTTAAAATATAAACCCCGTTAAGTGAGTATCTACTTAACAGGGTAAATAAATTATGGGTATAATTAATGATATAAAAATAGCTGAATATTTTTCTTTATATGAATTTGAGTGTCCCTGCTGTAAGCGGGTTATGTTATCACCAGACCTTTTGGCCAGATTAAACCATTTAAGGATGGTCATCAATAGGCCGATATATATCAATTCCGGGTACCGGTGTCCGGAGGAAAATCATAGGGTCGGGGGAGTCCCCGGTTCTTATCATCTCCTGGGTATGGCAGCAGACATCCACGTAAAAGATTTTTTACTTTCTGATCTTCTTATTTATGCTCAGGAAATAGGGTTTAGGGGAATTGGCTATTACGAGAAGGAGAACTTCTTACACCTCGATATTAGGCCTGGCCCAAAACACTTTTGGAAAGGAAAAGAATTAATTGGATATTGAATATGTACTAAAACTAATAGCAAATAACGGCTTTCCCCTGGTGCTTTCTGTATATTTAGTATGGAAATTAGAGTTTTTTATTACCGAAATCGTAAAGAATCAGAAGGAATTTTCCTATAATGTTACTACTGAAATCAAAGAAATTAAGCAGGCAATTAACGAATTGCGGGTTGATTTTGCAAAAAATCAATGAAACCCTTGAAACATAAGGGTTTTAGCGTTTTTAAAAAAAGCTTCAAATTTGGCGTATACGGGGCGTATTTAAAAAATACGATGAATCATACCAGCCACTTTAAAATAGGCGCTAAAAACACCCTTAAATTAAGCCCCATTTTTCGTAGTTCCTTAAATTCGCCACTTTAACCCTTTTTTTCTCTTATATTCTCTCTTTATCTTCTATTTACTCCATATTTATCCACATTATCGAGTTATTTTGGGTATAACTTGTTAAGAACCAATAAATATTTTCTTTAGTGAATTTTAAAAGGGCAAAATAATTTGACATCGATGCACCATAGTTATATTATAAGCAGTAGTAAGTAATAATTATTTATTATTAATGGAGGTATAACTATGAATAACCAGTTGATTGCCTCTGAAGAAGTTCTTCCTGCTGAAATAATAAACCATTGGGATCGGGGAAAAGCCTATAGCATTTTTAAATTTTTAGATGTTAATGAGGAAACCAGAAAAGATTATCAATATCGGATAGGCCACTTCCTTCATTTTATTAGTAATAAGGGTTTAAACCAGGACAGTTTCCTGGAATACAAGAAGTATTTAAAACTCCGGACCGATTACACGGTTTCAACAAAAAACAAGTATTTGATTACCGCTAAAATCTTTTTAAAAGAATTGAACCGGAGAAGATTATTGCCGGTCGATATTACCCAAAACATAAAATCATTCAGCCAGTCTAAAAAACATAAAAAAGA
>JAYEJA010000041.1:0-3777 GCA_034660395.1 Actinomycetota bacterium | reverse complement strand
AAAACCTGTTTTTACCCACAGCTCCTTTAAATTTTTACCGGATAACTTACCGTATTTCTTATAATCCGGAGCCTGCTTTTCCAAAATTATCTTTCTCTTCCTGCCTATATATTAATTTGCCTTCTTGTAATCAAGGTTATCCCATATAAGTTCGGAAACATCATCTGTTGTTTTTGTCACATATCCGGATTCCTTCATGAAATCCAAAAACTCAAGCATTCCTTCCGGGTTCCTGGAAAATTCTACGCCCTCCCATGTAAGTTGCTTGCAAACTTCATCCTTTTCCATATCCATAACTTCTGCCAGCAGCTCCGCAGCTTCATCAGGATTTTCATCTATCCATATAATCGCTTCATCCAGTGCATCCGCTACTGCTTCAAAAAGCTCAGGGCTTGATTCCTTAAATTTTTCCGTGCCTATGGTTACAAGAAAAGTAAAAGGACCGCCAAAACAATCCTTTTCCGCATCAAGCACCTGGTGAATTGTTTCGGTCTCCAGTTCCATAAAAATATATGGAGGTGAAGTATAATGAGCATCAATATCAACTTCATTAATCAGCGCATTTGCACCATCCGGGTGTGTCATGGCAACAATCTGGTCATCCAGAGCAGTGGGGTCATCCAGCTGTTTTTCACATGCCATGGAAAGGAGAATATGCTGGATGCTGCCTGGAGACGGAAGGGCAATCTTCATATCAGGTGTTATATCGCCAAGCTTTTCTATTTCATCATGATATGTCTGAAGCCCAAGCGGCATCTTGCATAACGCCGATATGACCCTGAAGCCCAGGCCCTTATCCCACGATATAAGGAATGGAGGAACACCCATACTGCCTACATCAACAGTCCCCGCTGCCATAGCCTCCCTTATGGCACCGCCCGAACCAAGCTGGACCCATTCTACCTGAGCGCCTTCGTAATGTTTTTCTATAAGGCCTTTTTTCTGGATTACCATAATAGGTGCATAACCCAGTCCATACTGCTGGGCTACCACTACCTTTTTTGACTCCTGAGAACTTTCTCCGCAGCCTCCGAAAATAAATACAGAAATTACAGTTATAATGATTAATAAAATAACTGATTTTTTCATATTGAACTCCTTTCCGTTTTAACAGTTTTAGATTTTATATTAGCTTATTAGTACTTAATTATATAATATTTTTTAAATTTTATAATAAAAATATTATATTTTAGTAATCCAGTAACCGGTTTTTTCAAACCGGCCATTTGAAATATTTACTTTTTCGCCATTTTTATAATAAAAACTATATTCAAGACACTTGTCCTTATTAAAATCTGCCGGTACCTTAAAAAGCTCATCGGGTTTCTGATGGGAAAATACAATTTGATATCTTTTATCATCAGCTTCACTTACCAGGGGAAAATCATTATCCGAACTTATTTCCCCCAGCAGCCGGTCGAAGCAAATTTTCATTAAGTCAATACCGTATTTATATTTAATAATCTTCCAGATGTGCCCTCCATCAAGCCTCGGGGAAACTTCAATTAATTTAAAATTACCATCCAGGTATTTTCCCTGTATATAAACAGGGCCATATCTTATACCTGAAATTTCTATAAACTTAACAACAGACATTATTATTTTTTTCTGGTCGCCTTCCGGTATGAAAGAAGGAATTATATGCCTTTTCACCACGCCAACCGGCATACCTGCAGAATATCCTCCGGGTATGGTTTCTTCAACCAGCATACGGTCAATAACAAAACCATACCTGGCTTTTCCTTTAAACATATATATAAGAACATTAACTTCCCTGCCCTCTAAAAACTCCTCTATTATTATTTTTTTACCCAATGATTCCTTTAAAGCAGAAGGGAAATATTTCTCAATCTCCTCCCTGTTATTTACCTTTCTTACTCCACGCTGTCCCTGGCTGTCAACCGGTTTTATTATTGCCGGAAAATAATACCAGTCATTAAGATCACCCGGATCTTTCAAAACTTTGAATTTCACCGGGCTCAGGCCGTTTTTAAGGGCAAAATCTCTAAAGTTGCTTTTATCAGTTAAAAGCATTATCTGTTCATGTGTTATATCACGGGGTAAATTTAATCTTCTGGATACATAATCCACCGTCGGTAAAGCAATATCCGAACCGGTTGAATAAATAAGGTCTATGTTATTCCTGGCTGCATAATCCAGAACCCTGCCTTTATCCACAATATTAATCTTTTCAAAAAAATCAAGATAGGGTATCCCCATATCTTCATTGTGATAGCTCAGGCCATGGACTTCATATCCCATTTTTTTGCAGTATAATATGGCATCAATCTGGGGGTGTGTAACACCAAGAATTAGTACTTTTTTAGGTCCCATTAATTTTTTTCCTAAATTCTATTTAGATATAAACCACAAGGCAATAAAATAATTATTTAAATTCTATCACCAGTTTTATTTAGAATAAACCAAAGGAAAACTTTTATAAAGCAATATGAAAAGCCTTTTTATAAATTTATCCTTTATATTTTGAAACAATGGTAAAATAGTAGATGTCAATGATAATTGTATTAAAGAAAGAGATCTGAAATAAAACTAAGGCCATATTCTTTTAATTTTCAACATATATCTCCACTCCAGCATAGTCCCATCCGAAATAATTGCTATGCGCATAAACGTAAATCTTGTTCAGACCATCCTCAAACCTCCGGGAGTTAATTACCATATAATACCCGGCATCCTTATATCTATCACCAAACTCCTGCGCTATGTCTTCCCTTCGTATTTTAGTATCAACCCTTTCAAGAAATAAGCCCCCATCCTGAGGCTTATTATTTAAAAACACATATATTTTATCTATGGAGGCATCTTCTATATCACTTAAATCTGCTGCCCAGCCCTTTAACTCGAACAATCCACTTATCCTGTCACCATCCTGCGGCTTATTAATGACAACCTTTACTTCATTTTCATATTCAGCCCCGTCCAGCTCTATTTTATCAATTTCCTTATAGTATTTTTCCGGCTGGAAAAACTCAAGCAGCGCATTCTCTGTTTCCTCCCGTTTACTGGCTACAGACAATATGATAAAAAGGATAATCAGGAAAACCAGTATATATCCAATCTTTTTTTTAAAATTAATTTTTCCTGATTTACGGTAAAACGAAGCTAATTTATCTTTCAGCAGATAAACAGCAGCAGCCAGAAAAGAAAGTACTATTATATTTAAGGCAATATAATTGGAGAAATCAAATTTACTGAATATAAATAAAATAGGGCACGCTATAATAAACAAACCATCTAAAATCAACAGTTCTTTATCAGAAAAACCTAAAAAAACAAAGAATGCGCTGACTATAAGCATTAATAAGCTTCCCAGATAAATTGATTTTTCAAGGAAATATAAAGCATACTGTATGACAATACACACAATTAAAGTTGATATAATTACTATTGACTTTAATATTTTTCTCTTCATCCTGTTAACAGCCCCG
This sequence comes from Actinomycetota bacterium, assembly GCA_034660395.1. Classification (GTDB taxonomy): domain Bacteria; phylum Actinomycetota; class Humimicrobiia; order Humimicrobiales; family Humimicrobiaceae; genus JAQVEM01. The sequence goes on along the minus strand of JAYEJA010000041.1, from coordinate 328 downwards.
GTTATCTTTTAATATTACAATTTTTATATAATTGATTTTAAGGTAGAATATACTTTCATAAAAAATTCCCTGTATGATAATACCGTCACCAGGTCATGCGGTATCCATCCCTTCCACCAGAGTATCATCTGAAATATGGAATAAACTATAAATACGGCAGACAATATATACACGACAATTTTAATTTTTCTTCTTTTCAATGATGAATAAAATGCTGCAGCTGCCAGCGTAAATACCGGTAAGAATTCCGTAAAACCCCTGTGGCCGAAGGATGAACCAAACCACCACCTGCCAAAACTTGAATTTATAAAAATAATAAGCGGAATAA
>JAYEJA010000040.1:0-68764 GCA_034660395.1 Actinomycetota bacterium | reverse complement strand
TATCAGTTACATCATATTTATCCCTTTCGTCATCAAACTTTAAATTCTTAAAGATTTCAGATGTATTGGTTGCCAGCCCAAAAGCTTCTGAAGAGTCATATGCCCCGTTGAGTATCGTAATTTTTACCGTTTCTGTAAAATCGCCGGTTTCCTCCGTGGGTTCTGTCACTTCTTCTTTGCTGAATATCTCGCTCAGTTCCGATATATTCTGGGGAAGATAAACTATATCCTCGCCTTCAAGCTCCGTAGATGATACCTCCAATGAATAAATCTTATTACCGGGCTCCTCTATGCCGGCAAATGTAGAAAATATTTTTAAGCTCTCCTCCATACTTAGATTGGTATCCATATAATCCTTTATTAAATTCATATTAGCTGACAGGTCTTCATCGCTCTCACCTGCAACTTTTTTGATAATTGCATCTATGATAAGCTTCTGGTTCGTAATACTTTCTATAGGCACGTTCTCCTCCATACCGCTAAAAAATTTTAGGAAATTCAATGCTTCTGCGCCGTCTATAAGATTCTCACCCTTCTCCAGGTTAAAAGTGGAGCCGTCATCATAATTCTTTACCGTTGCGCCATCCTCCAGTTCCAGAACTATACCGCCCAGCTCGTTAACCGTATTATATACATCAAAAAGGATATGATAGTCTACTTCTATATCCATACCAAGATTATTTTCCAAAGAAAGATCCAGCAGGTCCATTCCTCCTTCATTTACCGACCTGCCTATCATTTCCGCGCCCATGGTAGGTATATCCATAAGAGTTTTCGGAGGAATGCATAGTGAAATTAATTTATTCTCACTGCTATAGTAACTTGAAAATACTATCGTACTGATATCGGGCTCCAGCAGGTTTTCACCGGCACAGGCGAAAACCAAATTTACGTTTTTGCCCAGGGCGAGGGATTCCGGTACATCAATCCTATCCTCATCAGTTGCTACCTCCTTATTGAAAAACTTATCTTTAGCCCATGGAACAACCCAGAAAACTATCCCTGCAGCAACCATGACCACCGCGAGAACTACAGCAACTATTATCAGGACACCTTTTCTTTTTTTCTTTCTCTGTCTCGTCCTTCTGCTTCTAACACCCTCTATTTCCCTGGATCCTTCTTCTTCCTCTTCTTCTTCTTTTTCTTCTTTCTGTTCTTCCCTGTATCTTTCAATCTCAAAGTCTTCATCTTTTAAGAAGTCATCCATAGAACCATTGCTTTTTTCATTTCCGTCATCAAGGTTGTAAAAATCATCTTCATCAGAGTCATCTTTTTTCAACCATTCATCATCTTCATCAAAAGACATATCAAATACCTCCACAAATATTATTCCAAATTTTAGATGTATCAGGATGCAACAACTTATTTCCCTTCACTATATATATTATAGTATTTTTATAAATCTCTAATAAGCATAAATTTAAATTTTTAAAAGCAGACTCTCTTAAACACTCCACTCCCTTATAATTCCTGCCCTTTTCAATCTTATCGGCAATAAATAAAATCTTATCTTCCGTTCTCATATCACAATAACCGATGGTATGAAATTTAATTGCCTTAAGTATCTTTTTTTCATAAATATTAAAATCCCTTGAAACAAGGTAATCACCAACAAAGCTGTGCAGCATCCCCGCACTATTTAATTCAAAATCACTTACCTCAAGTTTATTCTTCTCTACTATCTTTACAAGCTCTTCATAGCTGAATATTTTACCATAATCATGCAAAATACATGCAACACTCAGGCCGAACAGGTCAAGCTCCGAAAAAGTTCTCTCGGCTATATCATTTGCAAATTCAAGAGTATTTATAGAATGCCTGTATAGCTCTTCCGGCATTATATTTTTTATTTTTCTATTCAAGTTATTCAGATACTTTTTTTGTTCCCCTGTTAAGCTAAGCTTATTTATAAAATCCATGTTTTAATATATAATTGGTGACTCCTTCGGGAAGCAGATAATCAATCGGCCTGCTGCTTTTTACCCTTCTCCTTATATCAGTGGAAGAAATAGAAAGAGCCGGTATCTCCATTACAAATATCCTTTTATCAGCATCGGCGCTTTTACTGAAAAACTTTCTTCTTAATTCCTCCAGCCGTGTAATATCATACCCCGGTCTTGTCGCTGCTATAAACCTGCAGAGATTGACAATCTCATCTGTATCTTTCCATGTCAATATTTCAAGTATGGCATCTGCGCCGGTTATAAAAAACAGCTGTGAATCCCTGCCGTATGTCTTTTTTAGCTCGCGCAGAGTATCTATGGTATATGATTCGCCTTTTCTTTCCACTTCCATTCTTGAAACGAAAAAGTTGCTGTTGGAAGAAGTGGCAATAACAGTCATAATGAACCTGTCTTCGGCGCTTACCAGATTATCCTCTACCTTATGGGGCGGATTACCTGTCGGGATAAATAATACCTTATCAAGATTAAACTGGCTTAATGCTTCCTGCGCAGTTACCAGATGCCCGTTATGTATCGGGTTAAAGGTTCCACCCATAATTCCAATTTTTTTATTTTTGTCGCTTTTTATCACTTTATTTTCTTATCTGTCCCTGACCATATACTATAAATTTATTTGTAGTAAGTTCCCTTAAGCCCATAGGCCCGCGCCAGTGAAGCTTCTGGGTGCTTATGCCGATTTCAGAACCCATTCCAAACTGCTCACCGTCCGTGAACCTCGTGGACGCATTAACAAAAACAGTAGATGAGTCTATTTCCCTGGTGAAATAAACAGAATTTTCATAGCTTGATGTTATTATGGTTTCAGTATGATGGGAACCGTACTTATTTATATGGCTTACTGCTTCTTCTACGCTTTCGACCACCTTAACAGCCATCCTGTAATCAAGGTATTCCCTATACCAGTCTTCTTCGGAAGCCGTCTTAACCGAAGGATATATTTTTTTGGTTTCAGGACACCCCAGCAGCTCGACATTTTTATCTTCAAGCTTCTTGAGAACAAAGGGAAGAATTTCTGCCGCGGCATCTTTATGAACCAGCAATTTCTCTGCGGCATTACACACGGCAGGCCTCTGGGTTTTTGAATTTATAACCATTCCTGCAATCTTTTCCCTTTCTATGCCTCCGAAAATACTATCTATATAAATATGGCAGTTACCAACTCCGGTTTCTATAACCGGGACCTTTGAGTTATTAACTATACTATCAATCAGGCCCTTTCCTCCCCTGGGGAAAAGAACATCTATATATCCCCTTAACTGCATCAGCCTGGTGACATCTTCCCTCCCGGCAGACGGTATAATCTGTATGACACTTTCCGGGAAATTATTATCCTTAAGAGCTCTCGCCATTATTTCTACCAGTTTTTTATTGGTATTGAGTGCATGGGAACTTCCTCTCAAAATTATACAATTTCCCGCCTTAAGGCATAAAACAGACGCATCTATGGTTACCTCCGGCCTCGCTTCGTATATTATCCCCACTACACCCAGCGGGACCCTTACATTTTTTAAAATCAGTCCATTCGGAAGATTATATCCGGAGATTACCTCGCCAATAGGGTCTGTAAACTTTATTACTTTATCTATACTTTCAGCCCTTTTCTCTATCCTCTCCCGGTCCAGCTTCAGCCTGTCCATCAGGCTTTCTGAAACACCGTTCTTCCTGGATACTTCCAGGTCCTTTTTGTTCTCTTTAATAATTTCCCCGGCACCCCTGACAATATGCTTTGAGATATCATAAAGTATCTTATTTTTAATATTGGTGCCTGCATTAGAAATGAACCTGGTGCTATCCTTAGCTTTTCTTGCTATATCCAGTACTTTATCCAATAAATCCTCCAGCTTTTTAACTTATTATAACACAAAACAGCCAATGAAATTATTCTTTAAATACAACAAGATAATCTCTGTGAATCACTTCATCACTCATTGACGGACCGAAATCAGAAAGAATTTTTTGTTTATTTTTCCCTTTTATTTTTTCCATATCCTCACTTGAAAAATTACTTATACCCTTTGCAATCAACCTTCCATCAGTCGAAAGCACCCTGAGGGTATCCCCCTTGCTGAATCTCCCTTTTACCTCCAGTATGCCTACTGCCAGTATGCTCTTGCCTTTATTTAATATAACGTCCTGCGCCCCTCTGTCAATAACTATAACTCCCCTGGTCCTTTTACCGAAAGCTATCCATTTTTTAACTCCCTTTACTCTTTTTTCGCCTCCGGGGGCAAAATAGGTTCCGATGTCATCTCCAGAAATAATTTTATTAAGGACATCGCTTTTCTTACTGCCGGCAACTACCGTATCTATTCCGGAAAAAGAGCAAATCTTTGCCGCCTTTATTTTTGACTTCATTCCCCCGATACCATATGCAGACCCTATTCCCCCGGCAGCATCCTCTATATCGTCACTTATTTTATCTATATGGGACAGCAGCTTTGCATCGCTGTGAATCCGGGGATCCTTGTCATATACTCCCTCGGTATCTGTTAGAATTATAAGCATATCGGCTTCTGTTAAAACAGCAACCATCGCAGCCAGCTGGTCATTGTCTCCAAATTTTATTTCATCCACCGCTACACTGTCATTTTCGTTGACTACAGGTACAATTTCCAGGCGAATCAAAGTTTCAATCGTATTTTTTATATTAAGGTACTGCTTCCTCCTTGTCGTATCTTCATGAGTTAAAAGTATCTGCCCTGTTTTTATTCCGCGCTCTAAAAATAACTTACCGTAAATACTCATAAGCTCGACCTGCCCCGCTGAAGCAGCCGCCTGGAGCATAGACAGCTCTTCCGGCTTCTTTTTGATATCTAAACTTTCAAGACCCGCAGCAATAGCTCCGCTTGTTACCACCATAACTTCAATACCCTTTTTCCTGAGCAGGCTGATTTCCCCCACAAGTTTTTCTATGCTGTCTATATTAAGCCCCTTCCCTCTGGAAGTGATACTGCTTGACCCTATTTTTACAACCAGCCTCTTTACTTTTTTAATATATTTATTCCTATTTTTCATTTACTACCCCGAAAATTAAATTTAGTCCTTCAGCGAGAAAACAAGGTTTCCTATAATAATCGTGCTTCCTTCCTTAATGCCTTGTTTTTTTAACCTGTCGGCAATGCCCATCTTTTTAAATCTATACATCAAATAACCGAGCGCTTCCTCATTTTCCAGGTCGGTCATTGCTACTATTCTTTCAAGTTTTTTGTTTTTTAAAATATACTCTCCACCGCTTTTTTCAACAACAATTTTCCCCATATCGTCAACTTTTTTAACAGAATCATATATTCTTACCCTGCCGGCTTTTTTATCCTCCGCTTCTTTAACGCTGCCTGCGGATTCCCTTAAATCCTTAACCTTGCCATATAAGCTCCATACCATACGGTCAAGACCCTCGCCGGTAACTGCCGATATCAAAAAAACACTTTTTTTGCTTTTATTTTCAAGAATGCTTTTTATTTTATTTAACTTATCATTATCACTTATTAAGTCAATCTTATTTATTAAAACCACAAAATCCTTTTTAAATAAATCCCTGTCATATAACCTTACCTCTTCCCTCAAGACATTAAAAGTTTCTATTATGTCTTCTCTCCGGTCCACAATTCTCTCGCCATCAAGAACTACGGCCAGCAAGCCGGAGCGGGTTACATGCTTTAAAAATTTATCTCCGAGGCCCGAACCCTTATGCGCTCCCTTTATAAAGCCGGGAACATCCGCTATCACAAAATTTCCCTCGTCCACGGTTACCACCCCAAGGTTGGGGATTAAGGTGGTAAAAGGGTAATCAGCTATTTTTGGCCTCGCAGCAGATATCCTGCTTATTATAGTAGACTTGCCGCAATTTGGAAAACCGACCAGCGATACATCCGCTATCAGTCTTAATTCAAGATTAATCCAGAAACTTTCCGTCTTCTCACCTTTCTCCGCAAATGCAGGGAACCTCCTTTTGGAGGATACGAAACTTGCATTTCCCCTTCCGCCAATACCGCCCCCGGCGATAAGAATCTTCTTTCCCGCTCTGTCTAAATCTTCAATTACCCTGCCGCTGCTATCCATAAGAACTGTGCCTTCCGGAACCTTTATAATTAAATCACTGCCGTCCTCGCCCTTCCTGTTATTAGGCTCCCCGTTTCTGCCGTTTTTTGCCTTAAAGTGGATTTTCTTTTTAAACCCATATAAAGTGCTTAACTCTGAAGATGCCTGAATTATCACATCTCCGCCTTTTCCTCCCTTTCCCCCGCTGGCAACTTTTTTCCTTCCGCCTTTTAATTTAAAAAAAGCTGTCATGCCGTTTCCGCCGTTACCAGCCTTTACGTTAATTTTTGCTTCATCTAAAAACATAATTTAAAAATGTCTTTCAAATTTTAAAAATGGCCTTATACACCTTATTCTGAAGCATCAAATCAAGGCCCTTCTTAAAATCCTCCAGCGGTATTGCCTTTGATATAAGGGGAGAAAGATTTAATTTCCCTCCGGTTATTAGATCATAAGAACGTTTAAGTGCATCCGGGGCAGCAGAATATGAGCTGATTATGGACAGTTCCCTCCTGTATATATTCCAGAAATTCACCTCTACGCTGCTTTTATTCTCTGATGAGCCAAAGATTAATGCCGTTCCGCCTTCCCTCAAATACATAAGAGCCGCCTGCAGGGTACTGGTGTTCGTTACAGAAAGTACTGCTATATCTGCGCCTGTGCCGGTAAATTCTTTAATTTTTTTTACCGCATTTGATTTTAACGGATTAATGGTAAATTCCGCGCCCAATTTTCCTGCAAGGGATAACCTTTTATCATCAATATCAACTGCTGCCGCCCTGCCGCCCATCAACTTAATAAGCTGGATGAATAACATTCCCATTACTCCCGTCCCCACTACGGCAAAAATATCATTTTTTAAAAAATTGACTCTATCCATCGCCCTTACGCAGCAGGCAAGCGGTTCCATGAATAATACCTCAAGCAAATTACTGCCGGAAGGAATCTTAAAAACCGTATAATCTATATGCTCTTTTGACAATTTTATATACTGGCTGAATGCTCCCGGGTATATATTAGTATCCTTAAAATGCCTGCACATCGAATAGTTGCCATGCAGGCAGTATTGGCACCGGTAACACGGTATATGATGAGCTGCCACCACTAAATCCCCTTTTTTAAACTTTTCTACATCATTGCCTGTCTCAACTATCCTTCCCACTACCTCATGCCCGAATACCGCCGGCTTTTTTACTTCCGGGTCAAAGATTTTTATAATATCCGACCCGCACAGGCCGGTATATACCATCTCCATAAGCATTTCGTCTTTTTTTATCCGGGGTACGGGCATTTCTTCAAGTACGAATTTATCGCTGCTGTAGCAAAATAAAGCTTTCATAATAAAATCAAGTTAAAATATTATATTTTATTCCCTTTCTGCTATCCATAAGCTTCAGAGCATCCGCCAGTTTTTCCAGCGGCATATCCGCAGTTATGAATTTAGCCGCATTGATACTGTGTGATGTTATCAGGGCAAATGCTTTTTTTACATAATATGGAGTGTGATGATACACACCTTTTATAGTAAACTCGGAATAATGAATCAGCGCAGTGTCAATATTGATAGAGGTACCGGGCAGGCAGCCTCCGAAGAGATTTATAAGGGCTCCTTTTCTACCCATGGGCACCGTCATTTCCCATACTTCAGGCAGCCCGGTAGCATCAATTGCAATGTCCGCTCCCCTTCCCATGCCGGTTAACTTTTTTACAGCCTTAACCTGGTCATCAACCTTTTCACCGTTAACCGTATAATCAGCCCCTAATTCAGCGGCATATCCAAGCCGCTCGTCTGAAAGGTCAACGGATATCACTACAGCACCCTTTAACTTTGCCAGCACCGCGAACATGAGCCCTATTGGTCCTGCTCCATTTATTACCACAGTATCACCCCTGCGGATTCGGGATTCTTCTACGCCATGCACCACGCAGGAAAGCGGCTCCAGAAGTGCGGCTTCCCTGTACTTTATCCCTTCAGGTATCCTAAATGTGTTTTTATCCAGTATATTTGCAGGCACTTTTATGTATTCAGCATAGGCGCCGTTGTTATAAACAAGATTTTCGCAGAGTGAATACCTGCCCAGCCTACAATAAAAACAGCTGCCGCAGGGAGCAGTATTAACCGATACTATCCTGTCCCCAACTTCAAACTTTTTTACCCCGCCGCCCTTTTCTACGATATCACCGGCCCATTCATGGCCGAATACGGAGGATTCCTTTATCATGGTCGGGTGTCCCCTTTTGTATGTCTTGAGGTCGGAGCCGCATGTGAGTGCGCTTTTTATCCTTACGAGAACTTCATCCTGCCTTATATCCGGTATATCAATATGTTCATATCTGATATCTCCGGGTCCATAAAATAACTGGGCCCTCATTTTACCTTTCATTAATAATCTCCAGCCGGATATTATGATAAAACAATCAATTTTACATAAATATTACAGAAAGAATTTTCCTAGTCAAGTAAATAAAAAACGCCTCATTAACAACGGGACCCGGCAAATGAGACAACGGCCCCGCATCAATTATGAAATATCCGCCATTTTATAATTAATAAAAACGATATAATATCCGGTATAAGTTTATAATTAAAATAAAAAGAACAATATAAAAAGTAAATTAATTCTGTTCTGGACTTTTTTTAAAATTGGCATTTTCACATTCGGAGGGGGTTTTGCAATGATCCCCTTAATTGAACAGGAAATAGTAGATAAGAAGGAATGGATCTCCCATGATGAAATGATAGATATCCTTGCTGTTTCACAATCCTTTCCCGGAGCCGTAGCTGTTAATTCAGCAATATTTATCGGTAGAAAAATAGGTGGACTCTCCGGCGCCCTGTCAGCGCTGCTGGGTGTAATTATCCCATCTTTTTCAATAATAATCGCCGTGGCAAAAATCTTTTCATATTTCAGCACTTCAGAAGTGGTGAAAGCGGCGCTGCACGGTATAAGTTCTGCTGTAATAGCCCTCCTTATCGTAGCAGCCATAAGAGTGGCAAAAACGGGGATCAGGGATAAAATAAGCCCGCTTGTAACCATCCTGGCCCTTGTCCTTCTGTTTTTTACAGGGCTCCATCCAATTTATGTAATAATACTGGGAATTATAACAGGGCTTCTGATTTATCTGGTAAAAAATACCAATAAAAAAGAAAGATGATTTATCTAAACCTGATTTTTACATTTTTTAAAATAGGCCTGTTCTCCTTTGGAGGAGGTTACGGCATGATACCTCTTATTGAAAGGGAGATAATCTCCAGGGGATGGTTAACAGATCAGGAATTTGTAAATATAATCTCAATATCGGAAATGACGCCCGGCCCGATTGCAATAAATATAGCCACCTTCGTCGGCTATAAAACTGGAGGAATACCGGGCGGGCTTTTAGCTACCACTGGAGTTGTTCTGCCCTCTCTAATCCTTATTCTTGTAGTATCATATTATCTTTCAAAATATGGACACTCCCCGATATTAAAAGAAACTATTTACTGGATAAGGCCCGTCGTGCTGGCGCTAATCATACAGGCAGCCATATTTGTAGCCGGGAACACCTTTTTTAAAGAGGATTTTGCTGCCATAAATTTCCTGGATGCCGGCTTTATGGGAAACCTGCTTGAAAATATTAACTTTCCTGCCATTATAATTACGGTAGTAAGTCTTGCAATCCTTCTCCTGGCAAAAATGCACCCAATACCTGTAATTCTTGCTGCAGGTTCAGCCGGGGTTATACTTCATTACGCGGGGATTCTATAATACGGTTTAAGCTTCCAGTTCAATCAGGCAGAAATAATATTTACCACTTTTCTCTTTTTACTGCGTTTTATAAACTCTACTTTTCCATCACTCAGTGCAAAGAGCGTATGGTCTCTTCCTATACCTACGTTATCGCCCGGTTTGTATTTAGTACCTCTCTGCCTCACGATAATATTTCCGGCAACCACAACCTGGCCTCCGGATTTCTTTATACCTAAATATTTAGGATTACTGTCTCTTCCGTTCCTGCTGCTTCCTACACCTTTTTTACTGGACATAATTTTCTCCCGTTACTTATTTCTTTACGCTTATTTTATCCAGATGCAACATGGTTAGCAACTGCCTGTGCCCAACTTTCCTTCTGTACCTTTTTTTTGGTTTATACTTAAAGGCAATCACCTTATCGCCCTTCATTTGTTTCTTTATGGTCGCTTTAACCTCAGCACTGGATACGAGGGGCTTCCCAATTTTTATTTTGTCACCATCACTTATGAGATTTACCTTCTTAATGGTAACTTTTTCCCCTTCTTTTCCTTCTACCCTGTCTACTATTATATCTTTATTTTCTTCAGCTTTATATTGCTTTCCGCCGCTAGTAATTATTGCGTAAATTTTAGTCCTCCATTTTCACTTCAAATTACAGACAGCAATATTAACATAAATATTATTGCCCTGTCAATTTGAAGTTATGATAATAAATCCCGAGGTCCGGTATTATCAAAATTATTTTTAGTTTATTTATAACGGCTGTACTCTTATTTCTATCAATATAGAAAGTTATGGGTGTAAAAATACTAGAGTGTAATGGCATATATTTAGATTTAGATACATGCCATTACACTCAGGGGGCAAAATGAGAAGCGTCCTTTATTTGAATTAATTTATTATTTAATTATCAAAATTATTCAGTTTCAAATAAACTACTGTAAAGTATATCTATTTTTATTAATTATAAAATTTATTATTTATTTGTCAATGATAATATTAAATGAATTAGCTACTAATTTATAGTATTATTAGATACTAATTTAAACTTTATAATTCAGGATTTTCAAATAGATTTACCGCTATTCAATCGTTTTTAGAACTTAATATCTGCCGGCAGCAGAATCATAAATATTTAAAGGCTGGCGATAACCAAAAAAATCTCTATTTCTTCATTCATGTATTTCCGCTACTGCACTTGTCTTGGATACCGACTTGATTTCTACCTTCAGCCGCTTACCCATATGTTTACTGCCATCTATAATCTGGACGACATATCCGTTAACTCTCGATATGGCATCACTTTTATTATGCAGATACTGCTCCTCCACAACAAGGTTGAGTATATCTCCTATCCTGAATGGCTGTGCCGCCTCTTTCACCTGTTTGACCGAACCCTCTGCAACCAGGATAAAAGCATCCAGGGGCAGCTTTGAATCCCCCTGTATATTAATGTATTTTTTGGTTGTTCTCTCGAGATGTTTCAGGTTTCTGCCGTCAGAACCAATAATCTGTGCTGCTATAGAAGATTTTAATTTTATTAAAAACCCTTTTGACCTGCTCTCCCTGGCAAGTTTTCTAATTTTTCTTTCAATTTCCAGCCTTATAGTTTCCTCTGACTTTACAAAACCGGAGCCCATGCAACTGGGGCAGGTTCTGCACATCGTACCAAGAATGCCGTCGGAAACATTTTTCCTGGTCATCTCGAGAAGGCCAAGTTTTGAGAACGGAAGGACTTCGGTTTTTGTACTGTCGTTTTCAAGGCAACGCATAAACTTGCTGTAAACCTTTTTCCTATCCTTCTCACTTGCCATATCAATAAAATCAATTACTATTATACCGCCGATATCCCTGAGCCTGAGCTGGCTTACGATTGCTTCCGCCGCCTCAAGGTTTGTCCTTAATATGGTATGGGCCGAGCTCTTGCTTGAGGTATATTTACCGGTATTAACATCAACCGTGGTCATTGCTTCACCGTGGTCTATAACTATAAAACCGCCTGATTTTAACCAAACCTTGCTTTCAAGCGCATTCTCAATTACTTCATTGATATTAAATGATTCAAACAGGTCCTCCTTGCCATGGTGCACGATTATTTTGTTAAATTTCAATCCCACAGATCTGAGATAACGCCCTATCTCCCTCTTGATATTCTTTTTATCTACATATATGGCGCTGAATTCCTCAGAAAAAACATCCCGCATTAATTTTATTATCAACGAATACTCACTTGAAATTAATCCGGGTTTTTTAAAAAAAGTAACTTTTTTCTTTATATAGCTCCACTTTTTCTTAAGCTGCTTCAAGTCCTTCTTTAACAGGTCCTTATTCGCTTCCCTTGCCGCAGTTCTTACAATCAGTCCATAATCATTACTTCCCTTAATTTCCTCAACAGTTTTCCTTAAATTATCCTTTTCCCTGAAACTCAATTTTTTTGATACACCCACCCCTTTGTTAAAAGGTGCAAGAACCAGGTACCTGCCGGGGATTGATACAAAAGTGGTAATTCTTGCTCCTTTTGTCTTCATGGCATCCTTTGTTACCTGAACCAGTATCATCTGGCCGGGCTTAAGGATATGCTGTATCTTTTTGGGTATTTCCTCTCCATCATAATTCTCGGTATCAAAACCTATTTCGTTAACATATAAAAAGGCGTTTTTATCCTCACCAATGTCTACGAAAGCTGCGTCCAGCCCCGGAAGGACATTTTTAACCTTTCCCACATATATATTACCCACCAGGGACTTTTTATTCCTGCGCTCGAAATACAGCTGGGTAACCTGCCTGGATTCAAGAATTGCGGCTCTTGTTTCGTTTCTGTCTTCACTTATTATTATCTCTTTATTCAATTTTCTTACACTCCTTTAACAACTGCTTAAATTATTTCCACAGGGGTCTTGAGTTCATCCCCTTTTATTACAAATAGTTCTTCTTTTTTTACATCTTTAACTTTTATACCATATTTTCCCAACAGTTCTTTTAAAAACTGGTAGAAATTATTAAATTTAAAAATACTGTTACCTTTTCCTTTAAAAATTTTAGCATATCCAAATAGTTTTAGTAGGATTATATTTGGAGCTTCCTTTAAAGCTTCCTGCCTGATTTTAAATATAGAGTCTGAAAAATCAGATTTCTTTATCAGGCCGGCTACCTCTTTATATAATTTTTCCTGCTGTTCCCTGACGGAAACACCGGTATCAAGAGTGAAGCTGTAAAGGCCTATATCTATACGGCTCATTAAACTGTCCGCCTTGCCCTGCACCTTCCCTGCTTCAGTAACCTGAATTTCCCTTCTTAATTCCATATTAATTCTTTTTTTAAAATCCTCTTCTCCCACATCGCCTTCAATAAATACATCTCCATATTCGGCAAGGCTCTCCAATCCAAGCGGGGTGGGGTTAGAGAAACTTACTTTTGGCCTGGGGTTATATCCCTGGCTGTATATAAGGTTAAAACCAGCCCTGTTTAAAGCGCGTATTATCATCCTTGCAATATCAAGATGTGACAGGTACTTAAGACCATCTTTTTTATAAAATTTAAATCTTATCACAACATCAGACATATTTCTTTGATTTTTCATATTCCTTCAACAATGATTTTTTTCTAACCCTTATATCAATAACATCCCAGGGCAGTATTTCATCAACCGTAAAATTTCTGGTTGTAAATAAGCCAATATCTACACCGGAATTTTCAAACGCATTTTTCCATATTTCATAATTAAAGAAGTCAGACCAGTTATCAAATTTTGCGCCATTCCTCCATGCATCTTCTATAACATCGCAGAGCAGCCCGCTTCCCTTTGACAGGGCACATTCTACCAGGCTCCTCCAGGGGTCGGACCATTTTATATTTACATACCTTCGCGGAATATTGCTTAAAATAAAATCAAACTTTCTTTTAAGGCTCTCCGGGCTTTCAATCCCCACCCACTGGAAGGGTGTAAAGGGCTTCGGGCAGAAGGCATTTATGCTGATATTTATCTTGAGCCTTTTTAACTTCCTTTTAGGAATTTCATTCCTGGCTGCATTAATTATCTTTTCTACAAGCTCAACTATGCCCCTGATATCATCTTCATTCTCAAAAGGCAGCCCTATCATGAAATAAAGCTTTATCTTTTCCCATCCCCTGCCGAAGGCCAATTTAATGCACTCAAGCATTTCATCTTCCTTGATATTTTTATTGATTACATCCCTCATCCTCTGCGTTCCCGCTTCCGGGGCAAAGGTAAGCCCGGTCTTCCTTCCGCTCTGTATGAGCTCCAGAAATCCCAGGCTGGCACTGTTAAGCCGCAGGGAAGGCATTGATATCGAAAGTCTCTTTGATTTTAAAGAACCGGTTACTCCCCCGACCAGGTTTTCTATTTCTCCATAATCAGATGAGGAAAGGGATAAAAAAGAAATTTCATCATATCCGGTATTCTTAATACCCTTTATGCTCTTCCTTATCAGGGACTTAACTTCCCTTTTACGCACAGGCCTGTAAATAATACCTGCCTGGCAGAATCTGCAGCTCCTCCAGCAGCCCCTCATGATTTCTACGATAAACCTGTCATGCACCACCCTTATATTCGGTATAATGGGGTCAGTAATAACTCTAAACTTATCAAGTTTCCTGACTACCGCTTTTTTTACTTTTACACGGGGCTTAAAATCTTTAATAAGCCCGTTTTGATAGTAATAAAATTTATAAAAATCCGGGACATAAATACCGTCCAGCCTGTTAATTTCTTTTAGAAACCAGCTTTTCCCTTTATCATTTTTTTTATATAACCTTACTTTCTCCAGAATATTCGTAACTATTTCCTCACCGTCCCCTATTACAAAAAAATCCATAAATTTAGAGATCGGCTGGGGATTTACAACTGCGGACCCGCCCGCACAGATAAGCGGAGAGTCTTCTCCCCTCTGCTTTGAATGTATATTTATCCCGCCCAGGTCCATTACATTCAGCGTGTTGGTATAAAGCATTTCATGCTGTATGGTAAAACCGATTAAATCAAACGAGTCAAGAAATATCCTGTTTTCCAGTGAAAAGATTTTAACCCTGCGCTTCCTGAGTTTTTCCTCAAAGTCCACCCATGGCGAAAAAACCCTTTCAACCGAGAAATTTTTATTTCCGTTTACAATGTCATATAAAATCTGGAGACCGAGATTAGACATGCCGACTTCGTAGATATCGGGAAATACCAGAGCCATAAAAACCATCTCTTTCAAGTTCTTTATTTTCCGTGGGTCTTTGCTCTTTGTTCCTATTTCCTTACCTATATATCTTCCCGGTTTTTCTATGCCTTCAAGAAGTTCTTCAAGCAGCTCAAAATCCAGTCTTTTTATTCCGCCCATATTCAAATTTTTACCCGTATTACTTAAATTGCTGATAAGCTATTTCATGCTCCTTTCTGGATTCCCTCCATCTATATATGTTTTCTACAAGGCCGGCTCCCAGCAGCATGCTTATTAGGCTGGAGCCCCCTGAACTCAAAAACGGCAATGGAATTCCAACAATAGGCATGATACCCACAGTCATACCGATATTTATTACTACCTGCGATAAAATAATAAATCCCACGCCTGCGCCAAGAAGCATTGCAAAACTATCAGATGATAATGAAGCAATATAAAAACATCTCCATATGATAACTCCAAGCACTATTATCACCAATACTGCGCCAAAGAATCCCAGTTCCTCTCCAATAACAGAAAATATAAAATCGGTATGATGCTCGGGAACATAGCTTAGATTGGTTTGCTTCCCCAGAAAGAGCCCCTTGCCCGGTAGTCCTCCCGAGCCTATAGCCAGCTTTGACTGGAATAGATTGTAACCTGCTCCCTCATCGGGGTATGCCTCCGGCTTTAATAAAACAAGGATTCTATCCAGCTGGTATTGCTTTATATAACCGGCATTAAAAGCAAAAAAGATGCCGCCCGCCATCATACCCATTATCGAAATAACATACAGTAAATTAGCGCCGGAGATAAACAATAAACATATGTATACTATGAGATATATCAGGGCAGTCCCGTAATCCGGCTGCAGCAAAACCATTAACACGAAAGATAGAGCCACAGCCAGGGAGAGGACGACCTTTTTAAAAGTTACGTGGTGTTCTTTTTCCCTCTTCCATTTTGATAATATGCCCGCAACGCATATTACCATAAAAATCTTTGAGAACTCTGACGGCTGGATGGTAACAAACTTTAAATCAATCCAGCTCTTTGAACCATGCACTTCATAACCAAAAATAAGGACGGCTCCAAGTGAAGCAATGCCTGCAATAAAAAACAGCCACCAGAATCTTTCAATTTTCCTGTAATCAATAAAATGAACTCCAACAAATAAAGCAATTCCTGCAGCCAGGTAAATCAACTGCTTCTTTAGATAATACCGGGGGTCGGTAACCCCTCCGGGCAGAGTCCCCCTGGTTGCACTGTAGATTATAAGGGCCCCGAAAGATGAAATGGCCAGGACCATGAAGAATAATATAAAATCATAGTTTACTGCTTTCTTTCCTCCGCCGTAACCTTCCAGGTCAAATGAATCTTTGTTTTTTCTTCTTATCATATTAACTATTAAAACCTCATAAATAATTCAGCTTAACACACGCCATTAATCAATATTAAAAAGGTACCTGTAAATCCTTTCTGCAATAGGGGCAACATTGCTTCCGCCTGAACCTGCCTGCTCAAGCATACCCACTATTACATACTCCGGATTACCTACCGGAGCATAACTTGTGAACCATGCATAATCCTGCTTTCCGTAAAACTCAGCCGTACCCGTTTTTGCCGCGACAGGTATTTCGCCAACAGGAAAATCCATAAAAACACCATAAGCAGTTCCGCCGGGAGAAACAACCCGGGTAAGACCTCTCTCTATTATTTCAACAAAATCCTTATTCAATTGTAAATCCTGGTATTCTTCAGCTGAACTGTATTTAAACAAAATATCTTCACTGTCCCTTATCTCCTTAATTAAATGCGGCCTGTACTTTATACCCCTGTCGGCAATAATTGAAAACGCCTGCGCCATCTGCAGTGGAGTTGCTGTCAGGTCTCCCTGCCCTATAGACATATTAACCGTATCGCCGGGAAACCAGACCGTATTCTCCTTCTGGTCTTTAAAATACTCCTTTTTCCATTCCTCATCCGGTACCAGCCCCGTACCCTCGCCCGGGACATCCACACCGGTTTCAGAGCCAAAGCCGAAAATTCTGGCATATTTCTGCAGAAGCTCCTGGTTATTGTTGAATTTATTAAAAAGCCCGTATCCCACCTGATAGAAATAAATATCACAGGAATTTTTAATAGCGCCGACAATATCGAGACTGCCGTGTCCCGACTTTAACCAGCAGCTCTTTGGAAAATTTTGCCCGAGCCCGTACCATATCCCCGCGCAGCTAAACCTGCTTCCTTCTGTTATAACTCCTTCACTAAGCCCGGCATAAGATGTAACTATCTTAAAAACCGACCCTGGAGGAAAGGATGAAATTGCCCTATTTAAAAACGGATAATAATTATCAGGGTCATTAAGATTATTCCAGTCATCCTCAGATATGCCGCCCACGAACAATTCAGGGTCATAGGTGGGATAACTTGCCATGGCAAGTATCTGGCCATCTCCCGGGCTGAGAACGACTATCGCGCCGCCTGTGACTTTGTAGTGTTCATCCGTATCCTTAATTTTTTTCTCCCTTACTTCAAGTATTGACTGGTAAAGGGCCTCCTCAACAACTTTCTGCAGGTCAATATCAATAGTGAGATACAAATCGTTCCCGCTAATGGGCTCCGTTTCCCTTATTATGCTTACAGGTCTTTCAAGGGGGTCAACTTCATATACTACCTTCCCCTTTTTGCCCCTGAGCATGCTCTCATAGGTTTCTTCCAGGCCGCCCAATCCTATCTGGTCTCCGCCCTCGTAATAATAATCATTTTCCTCCGATTTTAACTTTTCTTCGCTTATCTCTCCTATATATCCCAGGATATGAGATGCCAGAGAGCCGTAGTTATACTGCCTGAGATAAACATCAATCACTTCCACACCCGGTAACCTGTCAATGTTTTCTTCAATATAAATAACAGTGGCAATATCAACATCCTGCTTTATAATGACTTTATCCATATAAGAAACATTACTCTCTTCTACTTCCTTTTTTATTTCATAATAGGAAATATCGAGACATTCACTTAAAATCCTCATAACATTTTCATTGCCTGAAACAATACCCGGCTGAACGGCAACTGCTTTAACAGGTACGCTTTTCACCAGTAATTTTCCGTTGCGGTCATAAATATTACCGCGCGGTGCAGAAATAGTCCTTTCCCTTGTGATACTCTCGGAAGCCATCTCGGCATAAAGCTCCCCGCTCATAACCTGCATAAAATAAAGCCTTAAAATAAGCACGACAAACATTATTGCCAGCAGGTAAAATAAAATTTTAAACCTAATCCTTATATTTGAACTCAAATTCGCTCTCCTTTTCAGTACCGGAACTCCTTCTTATCAGCGGGAATATAACAAGCATTAAAATAATATTGCAAATAGGCCTGACAATCATATCCACGCCCATAATAATCCAGCTAATACCAAAATTAAACAGATAATAAATCAGACTGATTATTAAAATATTAACTTCAGTAACCAGAAAAACAATAAATATCCGGGTTAAAAACCTTGATTTAAATCCTGCAGAAATAAATTTTTTTGCCATAAAGGCATCAATTGAGTAAATGAATGCGCTTATTCCCACGATATTCCCTGTCATTAAATCCATTACCAGGCCCGCTGTAAATCCGAATAACATTCCCCAGAGGGTTCCGTCAAAAAGCGCAACCGCCAATACTGCAACCATTACCAAATCAAAACTTATTGAGAATATCTTAAGATACTCAAAAAAAGCAACCTGCAGCAGCAGGCATACTATTAAAATAAAAAAATGAAGAATTTTGGAGAAACTTTTCATAATCATAACCGATACTTCTTATTTATTGCTCCAATATCAGCACATACTCCAATCTTTTTAAATCAGCAAAGGGCTCCACTTCAATAATTTTGTATAGACTATCTCCATCTTCGCTTACTTTACTTATCCTTCCCACCAGAATTTCGCCGGGAAGATTCCCGTATTCCGATGTAATTATTATATCTCCCTTAAATACAGTCTCTCCCGCAGGTATATAATTCAATGTAATTTTTCCGTCCTGGCTGCCCTTAAGAACGCCAAGCTTTCTTGAAGACAGAATTCTTACTCCTATGCTGCTCCGGGGATCATTAATGAGCCGCACATTACAGGAATCGCTGCCGCTATTGATAATAATTCCTACCAGCCCCTCTTCACTTAAGACCCCCATTCCCTGGCAGGCGCCTTCGCTTACGCCGGCATTTAAAATTACCTCTGACTTCCAGCTTTCTTGATTAAATCCTATTACCCTTGCCGTTATAGTTTCATAACCCTCCCTGAGCTTCATATCCAGCAATTTTCTTAAAGAATTATTTTCAACCCGGAGATTAACATTTTCAACATACTCCTCCCTCAGCCTGGAATTTTCCGCCTGAAGGTCCAGGTATTTCTCCCTTAAATTTATATAATCCCTTACAGAATTAAAAAAACCTATAACCGGACTGAAAAGGGAAAAGAACTTTTCCTGGATTGGTTTAAAAAAGTCAATGGTTTTAGACTTTATATTGGTGATTATTTCGGACTGCCTGAAGCTTGCAGTAATAATGACCAGGCATAAAAAGATTATTATAGCAAGAATAATAAGATTCCTGATTCTTCTGTTTAATATAACCATCAGTATTTATAAAGATTGAATGTAAACCTGTTATTTTGAATATCTCAAATATCTTTTCAATGTATTGAAATCCTCAACACATTTACCTGCGCCCATTGCCACAGCAGCCATCGGGTCTTCAGCAAGATACACCGGACAATGCGTCTCCCTGCTTATCCTTTCCGCAAGACCTTTAAGCAATGAACCTCCCCCTGCCATAACAATACCTTTTTTCATTATGTCTGAAGAAAGCTCGGGGGGTGTTACATCAAGTACTTCAACAATAGAATTTACGATATCGCCCAGTACTTTCTCCAGAGCTCTCCTTATCTGCTGGCTGGTGATAATAATGGTTTTGGGAAGTCCCGTTATGAGGTCCCTTCCATTTATTTCCATCTTTTCCTCATTCTCAAGGGGAAATGCGGAACCTATTTCCATTTTCACCTTTTCTGCAGTTCTTTCGCCAAGGTATAGATTGTGTTCCTTCTTCAAATAATAGGTTATTGCTTCATCCATATCATCTCCGCCAATCCTCAATGACTGGCTTACGACAATCCCTCCAAGTGAAATAACAGCAACCTCCGAGGTCCCTCCTCCTATATCTATAATCATGCTTCCCCTGGGCTCATCAATAGAAAGACCGGAACCAATTGCCGCTGCCAGGGGCTCTTCAATTATATAAGCCGCCCTCGCACCTGCCTGTTCCGTAGCTTCAACTACCGCTTTCTTTTCCACCGGAGTAATTCCGGACGGTACGCAAATAACTATCCGGGGTCTTGCAAAAGCTACATTTTTATGGACCCTCTGTATAAAATACCTGAGCATTTTTTCCGTTGTCTCAAAGTCTGCAATTACTCCATTTTTCAGAGGTCTCGTTGCTATTATATTATCGGGAGTCCTCCCCACCATCTTCTTGGCTTCCTGGCCAACTGCCAGTATTCTTTTTCTCTCCCTGTCAATTGCCACAACAGAGGGTTCTTCAAGGATTATCCCCTTACCTTTAACATATACCAGGGTATTTGCCGTCCCCAGGTCTATACCCATATCCTTGCCTATTACATTCAGAAAAAAATCAAACATCTGCATTTGCTAACTCCTTGGTCAAACAATAACATTAAGCCCGGATTTCTTTAATAAACCCACAAACCCTGCGACTGGAATCCCGGCTATATTAAAAAAGCAACCATCTATCTTATCTACCAGCAGGCCCCCGATTCCCAGTATATTATAAGCGCCTGCCTTATCGGTAACATCCTCTTTATCCACATATCTCTCAATTTCGTCTTCAGTTAATTTCCTAAAACTAACCCTGGTGGTTTCAGAATCGTAAACATACCTGCCCGAAGCGCTATCCATAATACATGCTCCGCTTATCGCCAGGTGAACCCGCCCGGAAAGAGCCTTTAAAAATTCTATCGCCTGCTCCCTGCCGTCCGGCTTGCCCAGAATCCTCCTATTAATATATATAATAGTATCAAAACCTGCAATCAGGAAACCACTTTTATAATTACTGCCTTTTTTCTTAAATTTATGTCCTGTCAAATACCCGTAAACATTTTTAGCTTTGGCTATACTGTTATATAGCACCGTCCTTTGAGGGTCTTTAAACTGCTCCTCCTTAAAACCCCCGGGTTCAACCACCTCGAAATCCAGCTTTAAAAGCTTTAGTATTTTTTTCCTTCTTGGAGAAGCAGAAGCTAAAATTAATTTTTTTTTAAAATCGTCTTCTTCCAACATCAGCCAATAAAAAAGCAATAAGTATTCCTATTATAGCCCCCAGCGTAATATTTACATGTATCCCGAAACTTACATCAATCAAATGCAGGTTAAGACTGAGGGAATCGGTACCGACCTTTAATCCTTCGTCCATAATGGGTACAAGGTCTTTTAATATATGGCCCAGTATAGCTCCTATTATGCCTCCAAGTAATACTATAAAAAAAACTACTTTTCCTCTTCTCTTACCCATCAGCCATCCTTAAAATAAGATATTTTTTAATCTTTAACTGCCATTTTCGCCATGCCTCTATCCAAAAAAAAGTTTAATTTCCCTCCCGGCACTTTCCGGCGAATCAGAACCATGAATTACATTCGTAGTTATATCAACACCAAAATCGCCCCTTATTGTCCCCTTTTTTGCCTTTTTAGAATCGGTGGGACCCATAAGCTTCCTTATCCTTGAAATTGCATCCTTACCGCTTACAACCGCCGCCACCGAAGGCCCGGAGGTTATATATTTAATAAGCATATCAAAGAATTCCTTGCTTTTATGGTCGCAATAATGCCTGCATGCAAGATCCCGGTCTATTTTAATCATCTTTAATTTTTCAATAGTGAGGTCTTCACATTCCAGGCGGGATATAATTTCCCCTATCTTTTTTTTCTTCACCCCGTCAGGTTTTATTATAACCAGGCTTTTTTCAGTACTAACCATAAACTCCTTTCCTGAACAAATTTAACATCCTAAAATCACTTAATTTTTACCAATCCCCATACCCTTCTCTTAAGTTTACTTGAGGGGCTTTTTATCCCCTCCAAATATCTTTACTGGGATGTCTTACAATAAGGGCACACTTTCCAGTCCAGTTTGAGGGGTTTTCCGCAATTAATACAGGGGGTTTTTAACTTCTTCCTGCAGTACGGGCATATTAAAAAGTCATCATTAACCGGCTTTCCGCATGCAGGACAGGTTTGCCGCCTGTTATAAAGTAATCTCTCCGTTTTCTCTATCTCAAGGTCCCTTTCAATTATATCGTCTATAAACTCCGGCGGCCTTAATATTAAATACAGTATCAACCCCAGAAAGTTAAGCAGCAATACAATAACGGCCCAAAAAACAGCAACTGCGGGAGATTCACTTCTCAGCCTTGCATCTCTGTAAGTCCAGTAAATAAAAGCAAGCCATACAATTATTAAAATGAAAATTATGCCGTAATATAGATATTTCCATATAGGATTCTTAAAAAAATCCATAATATCGTTAACATACTCAAATAAATCCATCAATCCCCCATATTTAGTTTTTATTATTTAATAAATTCTGACAAATTTAATTATCTAACTGACAATATCTTTTAAATTAGTTATCGAACCAGTAATGCATATAATATCATTTATATCAGATATTTTTAAAGCAAATTTTACGGAATTTTTTATATCCCTTATCCTGTAAATTTCTGCCGGACGACCTTCTATATCCACGGATTCCACGGCCTTCCTTCTTACGACCTCTTCCAGCTTACCTGCATCAAGGCTCCTTTCGGTCCGGCTTGAGGTTAGAATCAATACATCTCCTACATTGATTATTTTTTCAACCATGTTTTCATAGTCCTTATCCCTTAAAACAGCAAAAATTATTATTTTTTTGCGCCTTTTAAAATACTCTGCCAGGTTTTCAGCCAGTTTTTCAATACCGCCGGGATTATGGGCTGCATCAGCTATCAAAAGAGGCCTTTCCCTTATAATTTCAAATCTCCCCCTTATTTTAATTTTTTCAATACCTCCTTTTACCCTTTCGCAATCCAGTTTCTTGTTTAAAGTCTTCATATACAGTTCCGCGAGCACCATGGCCAGGGACAAATTGAATGTCTGATATTTTCCGGGAACAGGAAATTTCATTCTCCTGCAGGTACTGCCAGTCCCTTTTATATCAAGAAGCCATCCCTCCATTCCCAGGTTTACTTTCTTTTTTATATAAAAATCCTTTCCGTACAAAAAAAGCCGGGAATTAGTGCTGCTGACCTTACTTCTAATAATTTTTAGAACTTCCCTTTCCATGCTTGTCGTTGCGACAAGTGCATTCTCCTTTATAACCTGCACCTTTTCAGAAGATATCTCTCTTACGGTATTTCCAAGAATTTTTGTATGTTCAAGGCTCACGCCGGTAAGACCTGCAACATCTGCCCGGCCGATATTGGTAGCGTCCCATCTTCCGCCCATGCCCGCCTCCAGCACCATAGCCCTTACGCCCTCGCTTTTTGCAATATTAAACGCCATCGCGGTAATTATTTCAAACTGGGTCATGGGGCCCTGCATATTCATTTCATTCACTTTTTTTATATATGGATATATTTCGTTAAAAGCCCCTGAAAATTTTTCTTCAGAAATATCTTCTCCGTCAATCCATATTCTTTCCGTATAGCTATTTATATGAGGTGAAATATAATAACCTGTTTTAATACCATGGTTTTTTAATATGGCAGCAGTAATTTTTGTAGTGGATGTCTTTCCGTTCGTTCCCACTACATGAATAAAATCCGGCTTCTTCTGGGGATTGCCTAAAAGCTCAAGCAGTTTACGGACTCTTTCCAGGCCCGGTTTTATGCCAAAAATCAGGCAACCATCCAAATATTTGCATACCTGACCGTAGTTTAACATATCACACTCTGGTTATGACTTTGATTTTTTAGCCAATAGCTTTTATTCTGGTAAGCTGTTCCTCAAGTGTCTCCAGCGCCTTATCCGCCTCTTTGAGTTTATCCTTTTCCCTGCTTATTATCCCGGCAGGCGCCTTTTTCATAAAATCTGCATTTGATATCTTTTTTCTGCTCTTTTCCGCCTGGATTTCAGTTTTTCTTATCTGGTCCTTTATTCTTTTTATCTCAAGTTCAATATCAATCGCATCAAGTATATAAATATATATATTTATATCGCCTGCAGCAGTTTTCACATAACCCTTCTGGCCGCTGCAGCTGCCGAATTCCATTTTATCTGACTTTGACAGGCTGCAGACATATTCTCCGTTATCTTCAAGCAATGCTTTTTCCCTGCCGCCGGTTTCCAGTACAACCCTTAATTTTTTATAAGGATTTATTTTCAGCTCCGATCTTGTCTTTCTTATTGCGCTTATTACCTTAAAAAGCAATTCTATTTCATCTTCCGCCTTTTTATTAACATTTTCCTTCTCAAATCCGGGGAAATCCTTTATAACCAGACTCTGCCCGCTGTGAGGTATATTCTGCCATATTTTTTCCGTTACAAATGGCATAAAAGGATGCAGAACCCTGAGATATCTTTCCAGAATATACCATAAAACATATAAAGCACTTTTTCTATTAATACTGTTTTCCTTCTTGTATACCCTTATTTTTGTTGATTCAATATACCAGTCGCAGTAATCATTCCAGAAAAAATTTACCAGAAGTTTTGATGCAAAAGAAAACTTGTAATTCCCCAGGTACTTCTCTACTTCCCTTATTACCCCATTTAATCTTGATATTATCCACCTGTCCCATATATTTAAGTCCAGTTGTGTCATATCCGTGTTATTAAAATCAATATTTTCATCCAGGTTTGAAGACACGAATTTTGATGCGTTCCATAATTTATTCGCAAAATTCCTGACACCCTCAATTTTTTCATCTCCCAGTACCAGGTTTTTCCCGGGTGTGGTTAGAGATGCCAGCGTAAATCTTAAGACATCTGCTCCCTTTTTCTCAATTATATCCATGGGGTCCGCCACATTGCCCCTGGATTTGGACATTTTCCGGCCCGATTCATCATTTACCAGCGGATTTATAAAAACCTCCCTGAAAGGAACATCTCCCCTGAAATATAAGCTCATCATAATCATCCTGGCCACCCAGAAGAAAATAATATCATGTGCCGTTACCAGGGTATCGGTGGGGAAGAAATGTTTTAAATCTTTAGTTTCCTCGGGCCACCCAAAAACCGCAAATGGCCACAGGCATGAGCTGAACCAGGTATCCATGACATCATTATCCTGCCTGAGGCTGCTGCCCTTGCAGTTAGGGCATTTCAGCGGTTTTTCTTCGCTTACTATCATCTCACTGCAATCACTGCAATACCAGACCGGAATGCGGTGCCCCCACCACAACTGGCGGGATATGCACCAATCCCTTATATTCTCCATCCAGTCAAAATATATTTTTTTCCATTTACCCGGTATTATCTTTACCCTGCCGTCTTTTACCACCTCTATAGCGGGCCCGGCAAGCTTTTTCATGGAAACGAACCACTGCATTGATACCCTCGGCTCCACTACAGTGCTGCAGCGCGAACAAATTCCAACTGACGATACATGGGGCCTCCTGCCGGTAAGATATCCACCCCTCTCCAGGTCCTTTAAAACCTTTTCTCTTGCTTCATAGCGGTCCAGCCCCTTATATTTACCTCCGTTGGAATTCAAGGCAGCATCTTCTTCAAATATATTTATTTCCTTAAGCCCGTGCCTCCTGCCAATCTCAAAATCATTGGGGTCATGAGCAGGCGTAACCTTTACCGCGCCGGTCCCGAATTCCATATCAACGAAAGAGTCTTCTATAACCGGTATTTTTCGCTTCATAAGAGGTAAATAGACGAATCTTCCCCTGTACTTCTTATATCTTTTATCTTCAGGATTTACGGCTACCGCAGTATCTCCCAGCATGGTCTCGGGCCTTGTGGTTGAAACTACCAGGTACTCACTGCCGGGCTTGCCGGTTTCAGTGTCTATAAGCGGATATTTAATATCCCACAGGCTGCCTTTCTTTTCTTCATGCTCCACCTCGATATCAGAAATTGCAGTCCTGCACCTTGGGCACCAGTTAATCATGTAATTCCCTTTATAGATCAGGCCGTCATTATAAAGGGTTACGAATTCTCTGGTTACCGCCTTGACATAGTTATCATCAAAAGTGAACCTCTCCCTGTCCCAGTCACATGAACAACCGAGAGACTTAAGCTGGTTTATTATCCTGCTTCCGTATTCATCCTTCCATTTCCATACCTGGTCAATAAACTTCTCCCTGCCAAGCTGGAATCTATCCATATTTTTCTTTTCCAGGAATTTCTCAACCACATTCTGGGTTGCTATTCCTGCATGGTCCGTCCCGGGCACCCAGGTAGTGTTATACCCCTTCATTCTTTTATACCTTACGATTATATCCTGAAGGGTATTATTTAGAGCATGGCCTATGTGAAGATATCCTGTAACATTTGGAGGGGGAATCACTATGCTGAATGGTTTTTTTGACTTATCTATCTCCGCTGAGAAATATTTATTTTCCAGCCAGTAACTATAAATTTCTTTTTCAAATGATGAAGGATTATATTTGCCTTCAATTCCCTCAAACATTTTAAGCTGATTTTTCCTCATCTTTCAGAAATACTTTATTATTCGACCTTCCCAGTATCTCGGGTTCAACCTTATCCTTTATAACTTCCCTGTTTATTATGCATTTATCAATATCCTTACGGTCCGGTATCTCGAACATCACGTTCAGCATAACTTCTTCCATTATCGCCCTTAAGCCCCTGGCTCCCGAGCCCCTCTTTGAAGCAAGCTTTGAAATCTCCCTTAAGGCATCATCAGTGAACTCCAGACTGACATCATCCATTTTAAACATCTTCTCATACTGCTTTACCAGGGAATTTTTAGGTTCAACCAGAATTTTTATAAGGTCATCTTCAGTAAGATTGGACAGCGTGCTTATTACCGGCAGCCTTCCGATAAGTTCTGGAATCAGGCCGTATTTTAATAAATCTTCAGGCATTGCCTGCGGAAGCAGCTTATCTACCTTTTTAGACTGAGCAGGTATTTTGCCTGAAACAAATCCTATACTGCTCTTGTTTATCCTCTTTTCGATTATACTTTCCAGTCCGCTGAATGAACCGCCGCATATAAAAAGTATATTACTTGTATTAATCTGTATGAAATCCTGATGCGGATGTTTCCTTCCTCCCTGGGGAGGGACATTTGCTTCGGTGCCTTCCAGGATTTTAAGCAGTGCCTGCTGGACTCCTTCCCCCGATACATCCCTTGTAATGGAGGGGTTTTCCGATTTGCGGCTTATTTTGTCTATCTCGTCCAGATAAATAATTCCCGTTTCAGCTCTTTTAATATCAAAATCTGCCGCCTGTATTAATCTCAGCAATATATTCTCTACATCCTCACCTACATAACCTGCTTCCGTCAGGGACGTTGAATCAGCTATGCAGAACGGAACATTTAATATCCTGGCCAGTGTCTGCGCCAGCAGCGTCTTACCGCATCCGGTGGGACCTATAAGCATAATATTGCTCTTTTCTATTTCGGTATCGTCCTGCTTCAGCTTATCCTCATACTTAACCCTTTTATAATGGTTATAAACCGCTACAGATAGGACTTTTTTTGCACGTTCCTGCCCGACCACGTAATCATTTAAAATTGAATATATCTCCCCGGGTCTCGGCAGGTTGCTGAAATCAACTTTTTTCTGTTCCTTTAATTCTTCATTAATAATCTCATTACACAGGTCAACACACTCGTTGCAGATATAAACTCCCGGACCCGCAATAAGCTTTTTTACCTGTTTTTGAGATTTACCACAGAAAGAACACTTTAAAAAATCACCATTTTTTTTATCCTCAGATGACAAATTTATACACTCTCCTTATTGGCTTCCTTAAAAATTAATATTTTATAATGCGTGATATATTTCTTATGTTTTCAAATGAAAATCTACCATACTTTTACTTTTTATAAATTACTTCATCTACAATACCGTATTTTTTTGCCTCTTCCGCGCTTAATATGAAATCTCTCTCGGTATCTTTTTCCACTCTTTTTACATCCTGCTTCGTATGTTTTGCAATTATTTCATTTAATAGAGCTCTTATCCTTACCATTTCCTTTGCATGAATTTCAACGTCAATGGTAGTTCCTGAAACACCCCCTGACGGCTGATGCAGCATAACCCTTGAATTGGGCAGAGAGGATCTCTTCCCTTTCTCTCCCGCCAGAAGAAGAACTGCAGCTGCACTTGCTGCCTGCCCGATACAGATAGTTGATACCGGAGACTTTATAAACTGCATTGTATCATATACGGCAAGTGCGGAAGTCACAATTCCGCCGGGACTGTTTATATATAATTGAATATCTTTTTCCGGGTCTTCCGCTTCCAGATGCAGCATCTGGGCCATGACCAGATTTGCCACATTATCATCAACGGCAACTCCCAGAAAAATAATTCTTTCTTTAAGAAGGCGGGAGTAAATATCAAAAGAACGCTCCCCCCTGTTAGTTTGCTCAATTACCATCGGAACTAAATAATTGTTATTCATCTCCATCATCTCACCTTTTCATTTACTTTGACCCAGGAGTCCACAACTTTTTATTCTTTCTGTCATCTCCTGTTTTATCTTTAATTTCTTCTATTTTTGCATTGTTTACGAGTATGTCAATTATTTTTCTCCTCTTTAAAGTCTGCACGATGGTTTCCCTGCCATCTTCACTTTCAAAGAATTTTTTAACTTTTTTAATATCTTCTTCACTTTTATATCTTGTTAATATATTTTCCTTCTCTTTGTTTACCTCATCTTCCGGGAGCTCGATATTTTTCCTTTCTGCTTTTTCCAATGCCTTAAAAATCAAATACTCCTTTATTTCTCTTTCGGCTCTATCCCTTATCTCCTTATTTAATTTATCTTCCGTAATTTTAACTGCATTAATATAATCTTTCCTGGTTATATTCTGGTTTTTTAAATTCTTGTCAATTTCTTCATTAATCTGCTTGACCCTTCTTTTTATCATTACTTCAGGAACACTGGATTTCATGTTATCAACCATATGGTCCAGGATTTCTTTCACTATCTTTTCTTTTCTGAAATTTTCCTTCTGCTCGACCAGCTTTTCCTTTAAAGTTTTCCTGAAATCTTCCTCATCTTCGTAATCCCCCATATTCTTTAAGAATGCTTCATCCAGCTCGGGCAGTTTTTTGGCTTTTATTTCCTTTACCGATATCTTATAATCCGCTTTCTTCCCTGCGGTTTCTTTATCTTTGGAGTCTTCGGGCAGCTTCAGGGAAACTTCTTTAATCTCTCCCTTTTTTACTCCTATAAGCGAATTCTCAAAATCGGTAAACATGGTGTCTGACCCAACCTCGAGAAGATAATCCTGCTCACTGCTGCCGCTGAACGGCTCTCCTTCAATCTTACCGTCAAAATCAAGCGTGACATAATCGCCTTTTTTAACAGGCCTCTCATCCCCGACCGGTTCAAGAGAAGCAAAGTTTCCCCTTATATTGTCTATCTGAGTATTTAATTCTTCATCCGATACATCAGTAGAAATTCCGGTAACCCTTATACCCTTATATCTTGGAAGCTCTATTTCCGGCTCAAGGTCAAGCTCTAATTCAAAACCCAGCGGGAGGTCTTCTTTAAGCTGGTTAATCCTTATTCTCGGGTAATCTATCGGACTTAAACCGGACTGTTTAATTATATCCGGATACAGCTCGGAGATGGACAGACTTGCTGCTTCATTGAGCACATACTGTTTTCCATAATTTAAATCTATTACCTTATAAGGTATCTTTCCCTTCCTGAAACCGGGCATATTTGCCCTGGATGATATATTATCATATGCCTTACTGATATTCTTTTTTAAAATATTATTGGTTATCTCTACAACCAGTTTAACCTTGTTCAAGTCAATTTTTTTCTGGCTTCTTATCTTAAAACTCAATTAAATTCCTCCTAAAAATATTAGTTTTTCCTATTTCCACGCTAAGTCATTTATTATAATAGAAAATAAATAAAATACAAACTTACGGCTTACGAATAAAAGCCCTGTTTACCAAAAAGTACCAATCAATTTGGTAGATTTTAAAACATTAGTACCTGAATTATCATATATATGGATACCATAGTGCCTGTATTTTACTAAATTAAGATACTTTAATCATTGCAAATTTTCTATCAGGTATAGAATTGACCTTAAGAAAATACATCATAGCAAATATCATGTATTCAAAATAGCTTTATCTTTCCTGGTGCGAGAGAGGGGACTTGAACCCCTACAGGTTTTACCCCACTAGATCCTAAGTCTAGCGCGTCTGCCAGTTCCGCCACTCTCGCCAATTAAAATGGTGAGCCGTACAGGGATCGAACCTGTGACACCCTGATTAAGAGTCAGGTGCTCTACCAGCTGAGCTAACGGCCCATTTACATCCTAAACCCGGCTATACCGGCTTCTCTAAATTATATATGGCGCGCCTGGAGGGATTCGAACCCCCGACGCACGGATTCGAAGTCCGACGCTCTATCCAGCTGAGCTACAGGCGCAAAACTAAAAAATATGGGGTGAGAAACGGGGATCGAACCCGCGACCCCAGGATCCACAATCCTGTGCTCTGCCAGCTGAGCTATTCTCACCATATAATTTTCAAATAAATTATACAACCTATACCTTACTTATAATACGGTATAAAAATTTGCCAGAACCAATCAATACCCCTGCCAGGCGGCATATCCGCTTCCGGCCTTTATTTCTGGTACGCCTGGAGGGATTCGAACCCCCGACCCACGGATTAGAAGTCCGTTGCTCTATCCAGCTGAGCTACAGGCGCAAAATCGCATAAAACATTATGCCAAATAATTTTTTTTCAAAAAATTGGAGCGGGAAACGGGGATCGAACCCGCGACCTTCAGCTTGGAAGGCTGACGCTCTACCAATTGAGCTATTCCCGCCCGTACTGGTCGGGGTGAGAGGATTTGAACCTCCGACCCCCTGCTCCCAAAGCAGGTGCGCTAAACCAAACTGCGCTACACCCCGTTCATTTCAAAATTCCCAAAAATTTAGCACGAAAAATGATAACATAAATCTAAAAATTTACAATAAACTCATAAAGAACCTTAAGAGCCCTTCCCCTGTGGCTTATCCTGTTTTTTTCTTCGGGTTCCAGCCGGGCCATCGTTTTATTGTACCCCGCTGGAATAAAAATGCAATCATATCCGAAACCGCTGCTTCCCTTCTCTTCAAACCCTATAGAGCCCTCGCATTTGCCCCTGGCTTCAGAAACAAAACCTTTTTTAGGATCCCAGAGCACCATGCTGCATACGAATCTTGCGGCCCTTTCAGAAATTTCTTTTACGCCATCCAGCTCCTCAAGCAGTTTATCCCTGTTCTGCTTATCAGTTGCATCCTCCCCGCTGTATCTTGACGACTTTACTCCAGGCCTGCCGCCCAAAAAGTCAACTTCCAGCCCCGAGTCATCTGCAAGTGCAGTCCTGCCGGTATAAAGAGAAATACCTTTTGCCTTGATTTTAGCATTTTCCAAAAAACTCTTACCATCCTCAATAATTTCCGGAAATCCATCAAAATCCTTAAAAGTCAGCCACTCAACTTTTACCGCATCATGACAGAAAGATTTTATCTCTTTTATTTTTCCTTCATTTTTTGAAGCGATAACTATTTGCAATAAACATTCCTTAAAATTCAAATAACAAATTACCTATAAACTCCGGCTTAATATCTTTCTCTGAATCTCAATAATCTTTTCAATGGCGCCCGACGCCTTCTCCAGCATCCTGTCAAAATCATCTCTTGAGAAAGGTTTTATTTCAGCAGTTGACTGGACCTCAATTATTTCACCTTTTGAGCTCATTACTACATTCATATCAACCTGCGCCCTTGAATCTTCATTAAAACAGAGGTCAACCAGAATATCATCATCCACTATCCCCACGCTTATAGCAGCAAGAAAATCTTCTATGGGCACGGCATCAATTATTCCCCTATCAACCATTGAACGCATGCAATCAAACAGGGCAATGAAACTGCCGGTTATTGAAGCGGTTCTTGTTCCCCCATCAGCTTCAATTACATCGCAATCTATCCATACGGTCCTCTCACCTATTTTACCCAGATCAACTATTGCCCTCAGTGACCTGCCGATCAATCTCTGAATCTCATGGGTCCTCCCGTTAATTCTTCCCATAGTCTGCGGCCTGATTATTCTCTGCGGCGCTGAACCGGGTATCATATCATACTCAGCAGTTATCCATCCCGACCCCTTACCATTTAAAAATTTTGGAACCTTATCCTCGACAATAGCTGTGCATACAATCCTGGTCTTACCCATCTCAATAAATACCGAGCCGTCAGCATGCGATATATAATTGCGGGTCACTTTTATTTCTCTGAGCTGGTCAATTTTTCTGCCGTCAATTCTTTTAACCATTGTTAACAAACCTTCCCTGTTAAAATAATGTTTTTAAATTTTTTATTACATATCAAGTTTTGTTTTTTTAACTTCTTTTATCTCTTCCCCCAAAAACATTTTTCCAACCTCTAAAAACTTACTGGTACTACCCGTCTCGTAAAAAAACCTCTGCGGTTTCCTGCTGCCGTCGGCACCAAGGTTTTTATCTACAAGTATCTTTTTTACGTCTTTTGCAGTTTCCACTGCCGAGCTTATCACCCTTATCCCGTCACCGCTGCGGGACAAAATTCTTTTTTCTATCAACGGAAAGTGCGTGCATCCAAGTATTAATACATCAATCCCCTTATCAAGCAGCGGCTTCAGGTAACCGTCAATGGCTCTGTCAAGATTTTCCCCTGTAAGAATACCATTTTCTATATATTCGACCAGAAGGGGCGCGGGGACCTGAAATGTTTCTATTTCCTTATCAATCCTGGCAATTTCTTTACGGTATTCATCGCTTTCCACAGTACCCCTGGTCGCAATGACTCCAACTCTCTTATTAACGGTATTGGAAACAGCAGTTCTTGCTCCAGGTTCTATTACTCCTATTACAGGTATATCATAATTCTTCTTAAGGTCCTTTAAAGCTGCTGCCGTAGAAGTATTACAGGCAATGACGATAAGCTTTACATTCCTTTCATAAAGAAATCCTGTTATTTTAAAAACAAATCTCTTAACTTCACCTAAATCACGGGGGCCGTAAGGAACTCTTTTGGTATCCCCGAAATAAATTGTATTCTCACCAGGAGCACTCTTTATTATCTCCCTTAATACCGTCAGTCCGCCAACTCCTGAATCAAATACCCCTATTGCCCTGTTGTCCAAATTAACCTTTCAACATAATTTTTTACTTATAACTCCCAATACAATGGATTTTTAGTTTTTTAACTTTCTAATTATATAATTTTTGAAATAAAAATAAACAAAAACCGGCCTGCCAATGCATATAAAATTTGGTTTAAAAAAAATTTCCAGCCAGGATAAATATGACCCGTTATAATTTCATTAAACTGACAGAAATTAAAAAAATTCCCTAAAAGAATTATAAAGCTATAATACAATACTTATACTGTTTTAATAGTATCATAATATTAAAAATTTAAATCCTATATAAAAGAGATTCAGGCCTGTCCTTAATTAAGCTCCTTTTATTTTCTTTTCCCGAAAATCTTATTTCCAACCCTCACTATATTTGCCCCTTCCTGAAGGGCAACTTTATATGAGTTTGTCATACCCATTGAGAGATATTTCATTTCCACACCCGGTAAATTCATTTTTTTAATCCGTTCAAATATTTCCCTCGTTTTCTTAAAATACGGCCTTGTTTTTTCCGGGTCTCCAAGGCGAGGGCCCATGGTCATAAGCCCCATTATCTTTACATTGGAAAGAGTTGAAATCTTTTTAACCAGACTTACAGCCCTTTCAGGAAGGACCCCGAATTTATGCGGCTCTTTACCACTGTTTACCTCGATTAAAATCGGCATTACTTTCCCGAATCCTGCACACTTCCTGTTTATATCCTCTGCAATCTCCATGCTATCAATGGTCTGGATCATATTGAACATCTTAAGATTCTTCCTTTTTAAAAGGTCATGCTTCTCAATCTGCGGAATACCTATATAATGCCATTTTGCTTTACCGCCTATCAGTTTATAAGCATTTTTTGCCTCTTTAATATAGCTTTCCCCTATGATTTTCACTCCTGCATCAACAGCCTCCATAATTTCCTCGGGCCTTCTCCTCTTTGCCGCAGCAACCAGCTGTACTCCATCCGGCAGCCCATCAAGTATTTTGCTAATATTCTCTCTTATTGCAGCCACTTATTCCCTCCTTTTCCCACAGGTGTAAATATAAATACCTTTTTATCTTTTTATTATATTTTTATTTCCCTTTCATATTCGGGAAAATAACTTTTAATTATATTTAAATTAAGGGATTTATATACTTATAAACACTAAATCTTAAATATGCCTAATCTTTTCTTAATCATATTTTTGATAGTATCTATATATAACAAACTATTTATAAAGTAATCAAGGTTTCTCTGCTGGTCACTTGTACGTATTTTAATAATTTCATCATAATCTATACCAAGAAGTAAGCATAAATCCTTCCCTGTCATTAATTCATCTTTAGAAAATTTACCTTTCAAACCAATATACATTTCCTCTATATTTCTTGCATGAAAACAACACATGAAAATTCTTGTTGAAAAAGGTAAGTCGTGTGAAATATCATTTGTAAAATTATGGAGTGTGTTATGTTCACCGCTTGCTTTTTTTGTATCAAATTGGTCTCCGTCTTTTACTTCAATGACGTAGCACATTCTTAATTTTAAATCAAAAGCGATAAAATCTGGTTCATATTTTGAATTAATTGTTTTTGATTGTTTAATCTGTCTTTTGATAGCAACCCATATTTTTCCACTGTCTTCTTTTTTATGCAATGTTTCTGTTATAAATTTATCAAGGTCGCTTATCTGGTTTACTCTTTCCCAAATAAATCTTTCAAGTTCAGTTCCCGCAGATATACATGCTGCGTGTACTTTACTTATTAAATTTCCCAGCGTGGAAATACCAAACAAGCGAGTATACCCACTTGGTGATTGGTCTACTTTACGTCCCTGGGCTTTTTCTATTAGTGCCATATACTTATTATACTGTAATTTATTTATTATAACAATTTAGTATGATAGAATTAAATTTACTATTTATGCGGGTGTGGCGGAATTGGTAGACGCGATAGGTTGTCTCCCTGTTGAGCCGATAGGTTCGTGTGGGTTCGAGTCCCACCATCCGCACCAAAAGAAAAAGGGCAATCCAATTAAGTATTGCCCCAGATTCATAGGTTGTCTCCCTATAACTTTCTGAATTTAATTCTACTATTATTAAAGTGTGTATGTCAAGCTTTTAAATATCTATAATATCACACCCCAAAAAGTTACGCCCAACTTCATTAGCAGCCCTCAATATCGAATAACCACCAGCAGCAGGGTCAACAATTACATCATTTTTATTTGTAACAGCTTCTATTAATCGTTTTTGTAACCCCACTGGTTTGGGATGAACATAATTCTTTTTATCTCCATTGTTTATTTTTTCAGTCCATACATCTGGTATATCGTGAATACGCCATACCCCTTTTGCTCTTACTGGTAATTTCTGGAGTATAATAAGATGTTCACTGTAGCGTCTTGTCCTATAACCCATACCCATTTTGTTTTTGTTCCAAGTTACCATATCTACAAGCTGAAGTGACGACCCTTCAAGCAAAATATGTATACCACTGCAAATTATAAATTTATCAACCCAAAGCATTAAATGACCACTTGGTATAAGTATTCTCTCAATTTCTCTTATAAATTGCTTAATTGTTTTTTCTTTCATTTGTGGTAATTTAACTCTCGCTTTTTGTCTACCCTCGCCCTCGTTACCATAATTTTGTTTATCAAGAATTGTTCGGTATTGCGGGTCAAAAAATACAAGCGGTATACTTTTATTATCAAGCATTTTTAAAAGCTGTAATCCGTCCATTTTCTGTTTTTCATTTAGTTTTAACCCATCCGCAAGTTCTAATGTTGGTTGTGTAATATTTCTTATATTTGAGAAAACATTATTCCTGTTTTTAGGATTATGTTTACCAACACTTTCCACTATTTCATCAAAATCTTTTTCTATGGGTTTTATTATTTGTTTCTTTACCATTAAGCTATCAATTCCTTATATTTTATATTTTTCATATTTGCTTTTAAGCAAATAGCATCCACAAAAGATAATGCCGTATTGCCATTGTTTGCCCTAAAACAGAATTCATTTACATAGCGTTGTAAGTGTTTTACACTAACAAAATGATATGTTCCATATACACCACGCTTTAACAGAGCCCAAAAGCTTTCAATCTCATTTGTATGAGCTATGCCATCCACATATTCATTAGCACTATGTTTTACCGATTGATGTTTAAATCCTTTATTTTCCAATCCAATATATGATAGAAAATCATCAGTAAATACTGCTGAATTTGGTACTACATTCTTTTGGATTAAACCCTGCAACGTATAAGAACTTGTATCTTTTAAAACCCTTGCCATAAACTTTCCATTTCTCTCTTTTAATCCAGCAACCGCTGTTTTATTAGCAACCCCGCGTCCTTTGTTATATTTTTTGCTATGATGTTTGTTTTTTTCTTTTCCACCGAAATATGCCTCATCTACTTCTATAATACCTTTCATCTTCTCATAATTATTACAAGCTTCTCTTATTCTATGTGCCATATACCAAGCTGTCTTTTGGGTTACTCCAAGTTGTTTTGCAAGCTGAATAGAAGATATACCTTTCCGTGTTGTTCCCATAATGTACATTGCTAATAACCAAGTCCTTACTTTTATGTGGCTACCTTCCATTATTGTACCTGTCTTTACTGTAAATTTAAAGTTGCAATTTCCACATTTATATGGTTGATTTCCTTTTACGTGATATACTTTACTACTTCCACAATAAGGACAGGTAATTTTGTTACCCCAACGCTTTTTAGCAAAAAAATCTACTGCTGTTTCCTCATCCGGAAATCTTTTTGTTAGAAAATCTATTATACTCATTTCTTTTGTTTTATTTTTATCGTTCATCATGAGTATATAATAACACTAAATAATAGTGTTGTCAAGTACTTATTAACACTTATTATAAATTAATTTAGTGTTTATAAGTATATAAATCCCTAAATTAAATTGTGGGAGTATGGATTCTTTGGGTTCTCTTTCAAGTAGGAATTTAAAAGATTTCCTTATCAGTTCCTCCCTCGCAATTTCACCGCCCGTCAGGTCCCTGTAATATTCATCATCCAGATTAACGGCATGCTCCGTACTGCTGCCCCCTTCTTCTACGGTTACCAGAAATTTATTATCGTTTTCCTTTTTTACCGTAATCATTTGACCTCCCTTAAATAATAATTTCAGGCCAGATTGCTTCTCTCCCCTGTTTTATCAAATCAGAGCGACATAATAGCTCCCTTATCTGCGCTCTCCACAAATTTTGAATATCTTGCCAGCCAGCCTCCCTTAACCTTTGACTTGAAAGGTACGGCCTTCTTTCTTCTTTCATTCAGCTCTTTTTCTGAAACCCTTACATTTATCTTATTTTTACCAACATCTATCTCAATTATATCACCCTTTTTAATCAGTCCTATTTCACCGCCGCCTGCCGCTTCCGGGGAAACGTGACCGATACACAGGCCCCTTGTACCACCGGAAAAACGCCCATCGGTAATAAGGGCCGCCTTTATATCTGCTCCCCTTATTGCCGCAGTGGGAGAAAGCATCTCCTGCATCCCCGGACCTCCTTTAGGGCCTTCATAGCGGATTACCACTACATCCCCATCCTTAACCTTATTTTCCAGTATGGCTTTAAGCGCTTCCTCCTGTGAATCGTATACAAGCGCCTTACCTTCAAACTTCAGCATATCCTCATCTACACCGCTTGTTTTAACTACGGAGCCATTTTTGGCTATATTTCCAAAAAGGACTGCAAGACCTCCTTCAGGAGAAAAGGCATTTTCCGCCGTGCGGATTACTTCACCGTCAGGTAAGGGAGATTTTAATACATAATCGCCAAGTTTCCCGTAAACAGTTTCGGCCTCAAGATCAAGCTTTGATTTTCCGCTGTCATAAACAGCTTTAAGTATGGCACCCATTCCTCCTACTCTGTTAATGTCTTCCATGTGAATTTCAGGCCTTGAAGGTGAAACCTTAACCACGTTGGGTGTTGTTTTTGCCAGCCTGTTAATGTAATTAAGGTTGTACCCGATACCTGCTTCATGCGCCAGGGCCAGAAGGTGCAAAACGGTATTTGTCGAGCCGCCCATTGCAAGGTCCAGAATAAAGGCATTATCAATGGATTTCCTGCTTAAGATATCCATCGGCCTTATCTTATTTTTCACGAGATATATAACCTTGTCTGCCGCTTCCCTTACAAGATTTATCCTATCCGGGTTTATCTTAAACTGCCTTCTTTCCCCCTTCATTCTCGTTGTTGCAGGTATTGAGCCGTTTCCGGGCAGGGCAAAGCCCAGCACCTCTCCCAGGCTATTCATTGAATTTGCAGTAAACATTCCAGCACAGCTTCCATAGCCGGGACATGCATATTCAGCCAGCTTCTCCAGCTCCTTTTTCTTCATCTTCCCCGAGCTGTACCTTCCCACGGCTTCAAAAACCGAAATTAAATCAGTATTATTTTCACCACATAGCATCGGGCCGCCGCTTACATATATGGATGGGATATTAATCCTGACCATGGCATTATACATCGCAGGAACAATCTTATCGCAGTTACCCAGCCCTATCCA
This sequence comes from Actinomycetota bacterium, assembly GCA_034660395.1. GTDB lineage: Bacteria > Actinomycetota > Humimicrobiia > Humimicrobiales > Humimicrobiaceae > JAQVEM01. The sequence continues at coordinate 29,957 of JAYEJA010000040.1, read as the reverse complement.
CGCATCGGGCGGATGCGCGCCAATAATGGTTTCGATCTGGTCGGTAATTAATTCCCTTGAGGGCAGGGAGTATTTCATCCCAAAGTGCCCCATGGCTATTCCATCACAAACTGCTCCACCTATATTCGTGTACCATACATTAACACCGCTTTTCTCCAGTTCTTCCTTTAAAACAGCGCCCAGCTTATCAAGATGAGCATGGCCTGGAATCTGTGTTGTATAAGAATTTACTATGGTAATAAAAGGTTTTTTTATGTCTTTTAAGGAGCCAATAACGCCCTCGGCAAGCATAAGTGATACTCCCGGAAGCATATGAGCTCCTTCACTAAAAACCCTGCTTCCCTTTTTCCTTACATTTTCAATACCCCTGTTTACCGCTTTTCCTTTCATACCTTAACTCCCTTTCAAAATTAAATAGAAATAAATTTTTTTAAAGATTAATAAGTAAAAATGCCTTTCTTATATAGATTTATTCCCTAAATTGAATTTTCAAATCCTTTTTTTATTATAGTTTGATTTTTTCTTATAATCCAGAGCTTTGACAGGGGATTTGGTATAATTAGGAGAAATTTAAGAAAGATACCATAATAGTATTTATATATTTATTTCTATTAACAAGCTTAAAACTTTGAAAACTATAGATTAAGAGTGAGAGCGCTATGCTGTTAGGGAGCGGGCTGCCCCGTTTGTTGGTGAAGAGCCCAATCAATGGTGGAGGCGGCGGGAATCGAACCCGCGTCCGAAGACATCGCCACTTAAATATCTACAAGCTTAGTCCACATTTTAAATTCTCACTTTTTCACCCGTATGGACACGGTTAAAAAAGCCAGTCCGCATAAAACTTCCCCCGGCACTACTGCAGACAAATCATGCCGGAGTATCCTGCTAATCGGCGCCTGTTGAAAAGCGCAGGAAACCCTTCACAGACGTAGCAGCTTAAATTAGGCTGCTAATGCTAATTTATTATTAGCGTTTATTTATGGTTCAGTTATTTACGAGTTCTGATACTCGGCTTGCAACTTAAGCTCAACCTATCCCCGTCGAACCCAGGTCGCCCCCTTTACTTGAGGGTATTACTCTATTTTTAACACCAGCTTATTTTATATCAAAACTTACGATTTTTCAAAGCTCTTTTTATTTCAATCTCATGTTCCCTGTCCTGTATATCCCGGCGCTTGTCTCTCTTAAGTTTGCCCCTTGCAAGCGCCAGTTCCACCTTAACCAGATTTTTTTTTAAATATACACTTAACGGAACAAGGGTTAGACTCCTGTCGGTTAATTTACCTGCTATCTTCCCTATCTCCTTTTTGTGCATGAGCAGTTTTCTTGTCCTCGTTGGATTTATATCCTCGGTCCTGCCCTTGCTGTAGGGAGATATATGCATATTATAAAGAAATAGCTGCGCACCTTTTACCCGGGCATAGCTATCCTTTAAATTCACCCTGTGGTTGCGGACCGACTTAACCTCGCATCCCTCCAGCGCTATACCTGCCTCATAGGTATTAAGGATAAAAAAATTTCTAAAGGCCTTTTTATTCCGGGCAACTACTGCCGTGTTTTTTTCAGGACTTTTTTTATCTTTTTTTTTAATCATTCAATCTCGCTTATAAGTATTTCCATCTCTTCTATAGCCCTGTTGAGCTGAACATCTTCCTCCGCATCCAGCTCAAGCTCAACTACTATATCGGGCTTTACCCCGACCCCTTCTACAGAAATCCCGGATGGTAAAAAATACTTTGCCGTGGTGAATTTTATTCCTGACCCGTCTGAAAGTCCGTAAAGCGCCTGGACAGCACCTTTGCCATAACTTTTCTCACCTATCAACACAGCTCTGTCATTATCCTTTAATGCACCTGCTACCAGCTCCGAAGCGCTTGCCGAATAGCCGTTAATTAGAACTATAATGGGAATTTCCGTATATTTACCTTCACGGGCAAAATACTCATCAATCCTCTCCCTACCATCCAGCCTGCCCTTGACAGTGACAATCATTCCCTCATCTATAAACAGGTCGCAAACTTCAATAGCATCATCCCATGCGCCGCCCGGATTGTTTCTTAAATCCAGTATCAGGCCCTTCATACCGTCATCAATTAATTCCTGTACTTCCCTGTCAAGCTGGTCAACTCCGCTCATTTGAAAATCATAATACCAGATATAACCTATATCTTCCTCATAACTCTCTGATATCAAGTTGGGAACATCAAATTTAGCCCTGGTAATAGTTAATTCATAGCTGCTGTCATCGGAAGGCCTGTAAAATTCAAGGTCAACTTCGGTTCCCGTTTCTCCCTTAATCATAGCCACTACCTTCTCAAGTTCCATACTTTTTATATCCGTATGTTCAACACCGGATATGATGTCGCCTGCCTTAATATCAGTTTTAGAAGCGGGTGTACCCTCAAGAACCCTCACAACTATTACCCTTTCTTCTTCATCAAGAGTGACAACGACACCAATACCGCTTATTGTGCCGTTATAGGACTCCATAATAAGTCTGTATTCTTCTTCGGTAAAATAATCCGAATACTTGTCATCAAGGGTTGACAGCATGCCTTCCAGGGCTGACCTTACCAGCTCCTCTTCATTTTTCTCCGATATCGAATTACCTGAAATCAAATCCAGGGCATCCATAATCGGCTCTATATTCTGCACATTACCAGTACCCTCCGGGCTGTCAATACCATTTCCATTATCGATACTACTATTCCCGGTAATACTGCCAAGCAGCTCTTCTGTGTAATCTCTTATATAACTGCAGCTAACACCGGTCCATAAGCCGGTGGAAAATACAAATATAATGACTACAGCATATATTACTATTTTCAGAACAATTTTTTTCACTTAATAAACATCGCCTTTCCTATTCCAATCCAATTATTTAAATTCTTTAATTAACCCTTACAGATAACCCATGGGGTCCTTGGCGTTTCCGTTTATCCTCACCTCGAAATGTAGATGCGGACCGGTACTCCATCCCGTAGAGCCAACCAGCCCTATCACCTGCCCCCTCTCAACAAACTGCCCCACAGAAACATTGATGCTTGAAAGATGGGCATACCAGGTAGCGAAACCTCCACCGTGATAGACCATAATGGAGTAGCCGTATCCCCCGAAATATCCTGCCTGGATGACCTGCCCCCCGTCCGCAGATTTTACCAGTGTTCCATAGGGAGCTGCGATATCTATTCCTGTATGGAATCTCCTTACCCCGAATATAGGGTGGATTCTGTAACCAAATCTGGATGTTATCCTTCCTGCCACAGGCCACATGAATTTGCCGGAGGGTGCAGTTCCATATTTATAGCTCTCAAGAATTCTCTTAACTTCCGCTTCCTTGATCTCAAGCTCTTTCTCCATCCTGATAAGAGCATTCTTATTGGCAGTGGTTCTTGAAAGCAAATTTTTCTTTTCATCATATATGCCTTCAACTTCATTTGCTTTCTCTTCCGCCTGCGCTACAAATTTTTCGACCCTGTCCCTGTAATCTTCCTGTCTATCCCTTAAATCTATTATAGATTTTTTTATTCCTATGGTTGCATCTCTCTTTTCCTTAATTGAAAGGACCTGCTGTGTGTCCTGCTCTGCAAAAAGGTTCATAAGTTTGAGCCGGGATATAAAATCCAGAAAATCTTCCGCCTTGAGTAGAATTTCGAGTATATTACCCTTCCCATTTTTATAAATGGCGGCAACTCTCTTGTTTAATATATTTACGCTCTCATCAAGCTCGCCTTCTATGTTCTTTAGCTCTTCTTCTTTTAAAACCATTTCTATTGTGGTCCTGTCAAATTCGCTTTTTGCCTCGGCCAGCCGGTTATTAAGGCCATCCAGGTCCGATAATGCGCCCAGCAGCTCTTCCTCTACCTGATTTACCTCATTCTTATACCGTTTTTCAGATTCTTTGGCTTCCTTGATTTTTTCCTGTGTTTCTTCTCTTTCCTGCTGTATCTGCTCCAGCTCCTCTTCAAGAGTCTGGGCATATACAGGCGCCGGCGCGGAAATAAACACAATACCGAAGCTGGAGAGTGTCATAATTATTGCTATAAATATGGCTATAATGTTTTTACTTTTACTCATCATTCTATTTCATTTTTTATTATAACTATTTTAATACTTTTTTTTAAAAATTTAAAACTCCCGGTTTTGACAGCATTAAATCTTGACATATCCCCTCAGGGCAATAGTACTGCTTAAAATTCCAATAAGCCCTCCCATTACAACTATACCTATATATACGTAGAAAATAACATTCCCGCTTCCAATCATTGCAAGTTCTTTAATCCGCATGGTATCCGCGATTATCCTTTCCCCTTTTACAAGCAAGAAATTACCAATAAAATAAAGCAGTATCACAGAGACAGTGCCTCCTGCAAATCCTTCAAAAAAACCTTCAAACAGGAAAGGTATCCTTACAAACCAGTTAGTTGCACCGACAAGCTTCATAACCTCTATTTCCTTACGGCGTGAATAAATTGAGAGTCTTATGGTATTGAATATCAGGACAATAGCTGCCAGCAGCAGCACTATTATTATAAGAAATGCCACCGTACCTATTATTGCAGTTATCGAAAAAAGTTTATTGACGTAATCCTTCCCCCATATTACATCATTAACTCCCTCTATGAAATTACCATCCTTATCATAGAAGCGCAGTGCCACCCGGTCTATTTTCTCGGGGCTTTTTAAGGTTATCTCAAAAGAAGCCGGCAGGGGATTACCTCCGATCTCCTTTAAAATATCACTTCCTTCATACTGTTTCTTAAAACTTTCCAGTGCCTGCTCTTTTGATACATAATTTATGGAATCAACTTCTTGCCAGCTTAATACCTCCTGCTCTATAAAGTCCCTCAGCTCTTCGGAGATATCGTCTTCAAGATAAACTTCCAGCTCCACTTCACTCTTTACCGAATTTATTACACCCTGGATGTCATATACTATCAGGGAAAATAAGCCTACTATAAATAGCGTAATGGCTACAGTAGTAATGGCAGTAAACCCCATAAAGAAGTTTCTTCTCAGACTGATAAAGGTTTCACTAAAAAAATACTTCGGCCTTACCATTAATCCCCGTACACTCCTCTCTTCTGGTCCCTGATCATTTCTCCTTCCTCCAGCTCTACGACCCTTCTTCTCATGGAATTTACTATGTTCCTGTCATGCGTGGCCATAAGCACGGTAGTGCCTATAATATTTATCCGGGACAGTATCTTCGTAATTCCCTCTGAAGTCGTAGGGTCGAGATTACCCGTGGGCTCATCCGCAAGAAGTATGGGCGGACGGTTAACAAAAGCTCTTGCGATAGAGACCCTCTGCTGCTCACCGCCTGAAAGCTGATTCGGATATGAATCCATCCTATTGGATAAACCTACCAGTTTTAAAACCTGCGGAACCAGGATTTTTATTTCATAGCCGGGTTTTCCAATAACTTCAAGAGCAAAGGCGACATTTTCAAAGATGGTCCTATCCGGCAGAAGCTTGAAATCCTGAAAAACGCATCCTACATTTCTTCTTAACTGGGGAATTTTTCCTGTTTTAAGGTTACAGATATTTTTACCTGCTATAAATACACTTCCGCTGCTTTCACTTATTTCTTTAATAATTATCTTTATAAATGTAGATTTACCGGAGCCGCTCGGTCCAACCAGAAAGAGAAATTCACCTTTTTTTATGACCAGATTTATCTTCTTTAAAGCTGCCGTATTATCATCATATATTTTACTCACATCTCTAAATTCAATCATATTCATTTGAAGCCGGCTCTTTCATCCTCCCCTGATTTTAATAATCAAGAGTTTACGCTTTGTATAAATTTTTTTCAAGAAAACTTCTTATCAGCAAATCTATATTACCATCCAGCACCGACTGGACATTTCCAATTTCAACGCCCGTCCTGTGGTCTTTAATCAACTGATAGGGCTGGAGAATATAGCTTCTTATCTGATTCCCCCATCCAATATCCTTTTTTTCGCCCCTTACCTTACTAATTTCTTCTTTGCTTTTTTCCCTCTCCAGCTCGAACAATCTTGACTTAAGAATCTGGGCAGCAGATTGTTTATTAAGCGTCTGGGACCTCTCATTCTGGCACTGGACCACTATTCCAGTAGGCAGATGCGTAATCCTTACTGCCGAATCCGTTACATTTACATGCTGCCCTCCTGCACTGCTTGACTTAAAAGTTTCTATCTTTAAATCTTCCTTGTTTAGTTTAATATCAATATCCCTGTCCATAAGCGGGACTATATCTACCGATGCAAAAGAAGTATGCCTTCGTTTGGACGAGTCAAAAGGTGAAATTCTTACCAGCCGGTGAATCCCTTTTTCCGATTTAAGAAGCCCGTATGCGTTCTTGCCTGTTACCGTAAGAGTAACATTTTTAATCCCTGCTTCTTCTCCTGCCTGATAATCATTTATTTTATAAGAGAATCCTTTTCCCTCTATCCAGCGCTTATACATCCTGAGAAGCATCTCTGCCCAGTCCTGAGATTCAGTGCCCCCCGCTCCGGGGTGAATATTAATTACAGCCTGGGAAGAATCATACTTGCCGTTTAATACCGCATCTTCTTCCAGGTCTGACAGTAATTTTTCTATTTCATCCAGGGTTACTGCCAGCTCTTTTTCTACCTTTTTATCTTCTTCGTTTTCAAGTATCTCAAGGGCCATACGTACATTTTCAGTTTTTTCTTCTATATCTTTAATTCTATCAGCTATATCCTTTAGAGCTGCAATCTCACGGGTTACTGACTGCGCCCCGGTCCTGTCCTCCCAGAAATCCTTAGAAAGGGTTTTTTTCTGCAGCTTATCCAGTCTTTTATTTTTCCTGTCTGCTTCAAAGACAGTTTTTTAAAAAAACGAGCTTTTTTAATAATTTATCCATTCTTGATTTATAGTCTTCTACCATTAAAACCCTCCGGCCAGTTTATACAAATTATATTTAATATTCATAATATTATTGCTTTTTCCTCAATCAGGTCACTCATCTTCCGCAACAGTGTTTATACTTCTTTCCGCTTCCACAGGGGCAGGGATCGTTTCGCCCAATTTTCTTTTTTGTCACCGGCTTTGTTTTTAACGCTCCCGCACCGGATTTTGCCGGACCGCTCGCAGTTACATTCCCTATTTTCAGGCCTTTTTTAGCCTCAGCTTCCTCCCGCTTATCCTGTTTAACTATCCTGGCATTAAAAAGTAATTTAACCGTATCAAACTCAATCTCTCCCATAAGCTCTTTAAAAAGGTGAAATGCTTCCCTTTTATACTCTACCTGCGGGTCCCTCTGCCCTATTGCCCTGAGCCCTATACCTTCCTTTAAGTAATCCATCTCAAGAAGATGCCCTCTCCACATGTTATCAATAACCTTAAGCATGACTACCTTTTCCAGCTTCCTTATAACCGGGGAAGAATATTCATCTTCTCTCTTTTCGTAAATCCCGTAAACTTTATCCAGCAACTCCTTTTTTAAATCTTCAGGACTCCACCTGCCCTCGACCATCTTTTTCCTGTCTATAACCCCGTTTACCACATCAGCCGTAAATAAAGGGGTTAGATAATTGGAAAGGTTCTCAAGATCCCATTTCTCGGGGTAATCTGAAGGATTTACATGAATATCAACACCTTTTTTTACTACATCCCCAATCATATCAAGAGCCATCTGTTTCAGGTCGTCTTTCTCAAGAATATTTCGCCTTCTCGTATAAATTACTTCCCTCTGCTTATTTATAACATCGTCATATTCAAGCACATGTTTCCTTATCGCGAAATTCCTTCCCTCTACCTGTCTCTGCGCATTTTCTATCGCCCTGCTTATCATATTATGCTGAATCGGCAGGTCATCGGGAAAATTAAAAGTATCCATCACCTTATAAATTCTCTCCGAGCCAAAAAGTCTGAGAAGGTCATCCTCGGTGCTTAAATAAAACTGGCTTGAGCCAATGTCTCCCTGACGGCCGCTCCTTCCTCTCAGCTGATTATCTATTCTCCTGCTCTCGTGCCTTTCAGTCCCCAGCACATGAAGGCCGCCGAGTTCAACTACTCCTTCACCCAGCACTATATCAGTTCCTCTTCCTGCCATATTGGTAGCTATGGTAACAGCGCCTTTCTGACCTGCCCCGGCAATAATCTCTGCTTCCTTCTCGTGGTACCGCGCATTTAAGACCTGATGGGGCACGCCCCTTCTCTTCAGCATTCGGCTTAACCTCTCCGATTTCTCAATGGATATAGTCCCAACCAGAACCGGCTGTCCCTTCTCATACCTTGAAACTATATCTTCTACAACCCTTTCAAACTTCACTTCCTCGGTCTTGTAAATAAGGTCAGAAAGGTCCTTCCTTATCATCGGCTCGTTGGTTGGTATAACAACAGTTTCAAGATTATATATATGCCTGAACTCAGCCGCCTCGGTTAATGCCGTTCCGGTCATGCCTGCTATCTTCTCATACATCCTGAAATAATTCTGGATTGTAACAGTGGCAAGCGTCTGGTTTTCATCTTTTACCTTTGCTCCTTCTTTTGCCTCTATGGCCTGATGCAGGCCTTCGCTGTATCTTCTCCCGGGCATAAGCCTCCCGGTAAATTCATCAACAATAACGACTTCTCCATTCTTTATCATATAATCTACGTCCTTTTTAAAAAGGTGATACGCCTTAAGGGATTGATTTAATGAATGTATGTAAAGATAATTTGAAGGGCTATATAAATTTTCTATATTAAGTATCCCCTCTACTTTTTCTACACCCTGCTCTGTAATTGCGGCCGTCTTGGCCTTTTCATCTATTTCGAAATCTTCGTCTTTTTTCAACTGCGGCACTATCCTGGTAAATTTCCTGTAAATATCGGTAGTCCCATAAGCAACTCCCGATATTATAAGGGGGGTCCTGGCTTCATCTATAAGAATGCTGTCAACTTCATCAACAATAACATAGGGATGCCCGTTCTGCACCATATTATCCCTGCTCATTACCATATTGTCCCTCAGGTAGTCAAACCCGAATTCGTTATTTGTCCCATATACCACATCGGACCTGTACTGCTCCTTTTTTTCAGAAGAAGGCATTCCATGCTGTATAAGGCCTACTTTCAATCCAAGAAATTTATAAACTTCACCCATCCACTCGCTGTCCCTCCTGGCAAGGTAATCATTGACAGTTACTATATGAGTGCTGGTGCCGGCTATTGAATTTAAATAAACCGGAAGAGTTGCTGCCAGTGTTTTACCTTCACCTGTTTTCATTTCGGCAATTTTTCCTTCAAAAAGAACGATTCCTCCCATTATCTGAACATCGAAATGCCTCATGCCGAGAGTTCTTTTTGCAGTCTCCCTTACAACTGCAAAAGCTTCAGGCATCAGTTCTTCACAGCTTTCACCATTTTCATATCTTCTTTTGAACTCTGAAGTCTTTTCTGAAAGACTGCTGTCTGAAAGCGAACTGACGCTATTCTCAAGACTGTTTATTCTGCTTATCAGGTCCTTATATTTTTTTTCTCTTCTACCTTCACCAAATTTAAGTATATTCGTAATTTTCTCAAACATTTACGTCACCCCGTACATATTAACTCAATTATATAGAAGGCTCTATCAAACCGTAATTCTTATCTTTTCGGCGATACACTACTGCTGTTCTTTCGGTTTCTGAATTAATGAAGACAAAAAAGTCATGTCCCAGCATCTCCATCTGCAGTACTGCTTCTTCAGGAGACAACGGTTTTAAAGTGAAAGTCTTATTCTTTACTATTGATTTTTTAATCTTTTCATCAATGCTTTTAGAGCTCCTATCTGCCCTTGCAATATTGTCCCTTTCCTTACGGCTGCTTCCTTTCCTTCCCCTGTCAACAAGTTTGCCTTTATATTTTTTTATTAATCTCTCCAGTTTGCTGTTCACTTTATCTATCGCTACAAAAACATCCGCTCCTGAGTCAGCCGCCCTTATTACCGAACACGTAGTAAAAACTGTAACTTCCGCAACATTGTTTAAATTTATTCTCGGGTTTTTTTCAAATGTAAGCTTTAACTCCATTTTTATAACTTTATCTAAAATCCTTTGTATCTTACTTTTAATTTTCTTCTCGGCATAACTGCGAATTTCGTCATCCAGCTTTATATTTTTGCTCTTAATAATAAAATCTGCCATACTTACCTCCTGTTACCTGGCCTATTTCAATTCTGTTAAAATTTAATAATAAAATTCTCCAATCATCTTTACACTATTCATCAATCTACCACCACTACCTTTTTTGCAACATATCCCCTTTCATCTTTATCCAATTCAAACTCAACCTTCTGTCCCTCTTTAAGTGACTTGAACCCGTCCATCTGTATGGAAGAATACCTTACAAAAATATCCCCATTGCCCTCGGATTCCGCCGCTATAAATCCAAACCCGTTTTCCGGGCTGAACCATTTTACTTTTCCCTTTAACCTGGACTTTTTTATTTTAACCCCCTTGCCAGAGTTAATAGATAAACCCTTTCAGCACCTGCCTTTTTTAAGACACCAGAAATTTCGGTCAACGTACTCCCGGTAGTCCAGACATCATCTATAACAAGGATATTTTTACCGGAATATACCAGGCAATTCCTGACTTTAAAGGCATTTCTTATATTATTTTTTCTCTGGTTAAAATCTAGACCCTGCTGTTTTAAAATTTTCTTTATCCTTATTATATTACCAATAAATGGAATTTTAATTAACCCTGACAACGATTCACAAATCATTTCCATATGCATTCCCGGGACTGTTTCCAGATAATCTATTTTTTCATATTTGTAGTTTTTAACATATATTTTCTTAAAGAATATGCTGATAATCTTCTTTAATGCATATATCCTATCATATTTGTACTTTTTTATTATCTTTTTTATTCCTCCGCTGTAAACGGCAAAACTTCTGTGCCTGTAAAAATTAAAATTATCTATCCTGCAGAAATTGCATCTCACGCCGCTTTTCTCATCCGCTGGTAAAGGCCTGCCGCAATAACTGCACACATTATCACCAATCCTGTTAATTCCGGATAAACATTGGTCGCATAGTAATGCAGGTTCAATATTACCACAAACAGCACACAGCGGCGGTGTGATGATATCTTTTAGAATATCTAAAAAACTTGTTTTATTAATCTTTTCCGGTTTCTTTCGTATCAATATCTATTACTTTATCAGACATTATTTTCACGCTGGGGTGAATTTTTATTCCGTCCTTTATTATGCTCCTTGAGCCGATAACTGCCTTTTCAAGAACAGAGGCTTTATCCTTTATTTTTGCATTATACCCTATAATAGCGCCTATCAGAGAAGCATCCTTACCTATATAGCCGCTTCCCCATTTTATACCCCTGTATAATACTGCCCTTTCATCCACAATTGTATCATTTCCCAGAATTATCGGACCAAAAAGTTTTGCGCCTTTCTTTATGGTGCAGTTGTCACCGATACATACAGGCGGAATTATTATTACCCCTTCCTGGATTTTACAATTTTTACCTACCCAGAGCCCTTCCTTTATTTTCTTTCCTGGAATTTCCACATTAACTTTGCCTTCAAGGGCATCAAAGTTTCCCTGCTGATACTCATCAAGGCTGCCTACATCATTCCAGTACTGGCTGTGATCATACCCGTAATATCCAATATTCTTTTTTAAAAGGCCCGGAAAGACACTCTTGCCGAAATCACAGAATTCGCCTTTCTTCGGCATAAAATCAAAAATACCGGGTTCAAAAAAATATATTCCGCAGTTTGCCAGATTTGACTTTACCTCACCGCTTAACGGCTTCTCCTGGAATCCTTTTATCCTTTTATCTCCGTCTATTATCACCACTCCATACTGGGACGTATCTTCAACTTCTGTCAATACAAGTGTTGCAATCCCTCCCTTATTTTTATGAAACTCCTTAGCTCCCGTCAGGTTGATATCGGTCAAAGAATCACCGCTTATAACCAGAAATGTTTCGTTCTTAAAAAAATCTTCTACATTATTTACTCCACCGGCAGTTCCAAGCAGCTTCTTTTCATAGGAATAAAATATATTAACGCCCCACTTAGAGCCGTCACCAAAATAATCCTTTATTACATCAGGATACCAGTGCAGGTTACAGATTATATCTGTGAAATTATGTTTTGCCAGAAGCCTTACAATATGTTCCATAACCGGCCTGTTAACTATTGGCGCCATTGGTTTTGATATAAGGTCAGTAAGCGGCCTGAGCCTTGTTCCGAGACCCGCTGCCATTATCATTGCCTTATTGGATTTCATGCTGATTATACACCGCTTTCTATTTTTTAACTTTTACCATTAAAATTCCTGGTAATGCCCTCTCTATAAGGTGGATATATTACGCCTTCTTCAGTAATTATTGCAGTTATATTGCCGGCCGGGGTAATATCAAAAGCAGGGTTTACAACCGGCATAAACTCCGGAATAATAGAATTACCCAGTATTTCCCTCATCTCTTTATTGTCCCTGTATTCTATTGGTATATTATCCCCGCTTTCTATTTTTATATCAACCGTTGAAAGCGGAGCAGCGACGTAAAAGGGCACTCCATAAAAACCCGCAATAACGGACAGACCCAGCGTCCCTATTTTATTGGCGGTATCACCGTTAAGCGCTATCCTGTCGGCACCAACTAAAACTGCATCGATTTCCCCTCTGGACATGAAGTATGCCGCCATATTATCGGATATTATAAAAAAAGTGATTCCTTCCTGATAAAGCTCCCACGAAGTCAGCCTCGCCCCCTGCAGGAAAGGTCTTGTTTCATCTACTATTACATGGGAAAGATTGCCGCTGTTATTCAAATGCCTTATTACCCCGAGGGCAGTGCCGTAACCCGAAGTAGCGAGAGCACCCGCGTTGCAATGTGTAAGAATCCTTAACTTATTTCCTTTCCCCTTGAAAACTTCCTTTCCATTCCGGCCAATCTTAAAATTTATCTCCAGGTCATGTTTTTCAATACCGGCTGCCTCTTTGACCAGCTTTTCCTTAATCTTTTTGACAGCCAGCTCTTTATTTTCATTTAATGTTTCCTTCATCCTGTCCAGCGCCCAGAAAAGATTTACTGCCGTGGGTCTTGTTCTGGAAAGCATTTCAATGCCCCTGTTTATATAATCCGTAAACTCCTTCTTATCACTGCCCTTAAATTCCAGCGCCGCAAGGGCGACACCATAGGCGGCAGCAACTCCTATCGCCGGGGCTCCCCTAACAACCATGTCCTTTATAGACCTGGCTACACACTCTACCGAACTGCATTTTACATATGTTTCCTTAAAAGGAAGCTTCCTCTGATCTATCAGCTCTAAAACATTCTTTTTCCATCTAAGAGTGCCTACCTTACTTTTTTTCCTGGAACTATTACCTAAGTGCCTATCTCCCATGAATTGAGATATTCCTCCTGCTCTCTGGTTAATTTATCTATCTTAACCCCCATACTCTCAAGCTTTAATTCAGCTATTTTTCTATCAATTTCCTCCGGGACAGGATAAACTTTTTTTGATATTTTCTTGCTGTTCTTAAAGATATATTCAGCACTTAAGGACTGGTTTGCAAAGCTCATATCCATAACGCTTGCAGGATGCCCCTCGGCTGCACTGAGATTTACCAGTCTCCCTTCAGCAAGAACATGTATCCTCCTGCCGTCATTCATTAAATATTCTTCAACAAAAGGCCTGACAGTTCTTTTTGACTTGCTGTTTTTCTTAAGATATTTTAAATCGATTTCAACATCAAAATGTCCCGAATTGCCAACAATTGCATTATCCCTGCAGTTTTTAAGTATTGACTCGCCTATCACATTCATGTCACCGGCAACAGACAGGAATATATCCCCCACTTTTGCCGCCTCCGGGGAGCTCATAACTTCAAAACCATCAAGCCTGGCTTCCAGCGCCCTTAGAGGATCTACCTCAAGGATTATCACTATTGCGCCCATTCCCTTTGCTCTCATGGCTACACCCCTTCCGCACCAGCCGTAACCGCCAACTACGAACCTTTTACCGGCAAGCAAAATGTTGGTTGCCCTTAAAATTCCATCTATCGTTGACTGGCCTGTTCCATAGCGGTTGTCAAAAAAGTGTTTTGTCTTTGCGTCATTTACGGCAATAATGGGATAGTGTAAAACACCCTTCTTCTCCATACTCTTAAGTCTTATCACGCCGGTTGTAGTTTCTTCCGTTCCGCCATAGACATTATCAAGCAATTCCCTTCTTTTGCTGTGTATGGTAGAAATTAAGTCCGCACCGTCATCCATTGTTACCCGGGGGCCGATATCGAGAACACTGTTTATATGCCTGTAGTAGGTCTTATTGTCTTCGCCCTTGATAGCAAATACCTTTATGCCGTAATCCTTCACGAGAGAAGCCGCAACATCATCCTGGGTACTCAGAGGGTTTGATGCCGACAAAGCTACATTTGCCCCTCCCTCTTTCAAGGCAATCATAAGGTTTGCCGTTTCTGAAGTAACATGCAGGCATGCTCCAACATTTAAACCTTTAAGCGGCTTTTTCTTTGAAAAATCTTTCCTTATGCCCTTTAATACAGGCATTTCTATTGCCGCCCATTCTATTTTATCCCTGCCCTTAGGGGCTAATTCAATATCTTTTACATCAAATTCCATTAACACTTTCCTTCCCAGGCAATTTCTGCCTATTTTTTATCCTAGTTTATTTTTTTAAGTTCAGCTTTTAGCGACTCTATTTTTTCTACCGGGCTGGGGTCAATTTCGTAAAGTAAAGCCAGATAAACGCTTGCTATATCTCCAAGGTACATTGAAGACAGCGCTCTTGCCAGTTTTGACTCGCCTTCAACCGGTATATTTATTATACCGTTAACATTTTCCCTTATTAATTTTAATGTTATATCTATCCTTGTTTTCATTCTTATCCATTCATCTTTTTCCCTCAGGGCAATTACCACAAATTTGCCAGTAATCCCTTTTAACCTTTCCCATCCTACTGTTTCATTATGATTTAATTCCGGAAACTCATTCCACCAGCATGGGGTTTTGGAATTTTCATTTATTTCGCATTTTAGTCTATAAGCTACCACGCTAAGAATTCCTTCCGTGCCGTATATGATTGGAAGATTATCCGAAATTTCGGAAGCCAGCTTTTTGGCAGGATTTTTATCAATTCCGGTTTCCCTTCTATAGAGGGGCACCTTTTCCTTTATTAGTTTTAAAGCTTCTTTAATATCACCGGGCGGTATTTTAACTATACCCAGATAATCCATCATAAGATAAGCAGGAAAAAACAGGTAACCCGCGGCGCCTCTCGGCTGCATTCCCGACGGTATTTTTAATACGGTTTTACCATTATCCCTGCCGATTTTCTCAAGCTCGCCGCCGGAACATATGATAATAACTTCACAGCCTCTTTCCAGCGCCTGGCCTGTAGTAGAAATTGTCTCTTCAGTATTTCCCGAATAGCTTATAGAAATGACCAGCCAGTCCTTATTTACATAGGAGGGCAGGCTATACCCCTTTACGACTTCAACCGGAATATCAATATCATCTCTAATCAGAGCTTTAACTATATCTCCTGCGAATCCGGAACCACCCATTCCGGAAAAAACAATTCCACTAAATTTTTTTTCTTTTATATCTCCGAGCTCTGCTCTGCCTGCAATTTCCCTTGCATCAAGCAGCTGGTCATAAAACCCTTCTTCTGCCCCGAGTATCCCTTCCCTGTCAATTTCCCTGATTTTCTCCAGGTCATCAAGAATATTCATAATAAATCTCCCTCTCCTGTCTTTTTAGAAAAATTCTTTAAATATTACTATCCGACAACAGCTTCATCTATTATTTTTTTACCCAGGCCCTGAAGATAATCCGTTCTTTCCCTGCTTTCACCTTCGGTATATACCCTTGCCACCGATTCAGTGCCTGATAACCTTATCATTATCCATCCGCCGTCTTCCATAATATATTTATGTCCATCTACGGTTATGACCTTACTAACCCCTTCTTTTTCTAATTCTTCGGGTATCCTTTTTTCCATAATGGACTTTAAGCTCTGTTTCTGCTCCGGGTCAATTTCATAGTCAATCCTGTCAAACACAAAATAACCGAATTCCTCATAAATACCGTCAAGAACCTGGTTTATGGTCTTCCCCAGACTGCATAGTATTTCAAGAAGTTTCAAGCCCATTAGCATTCCATCTCTTTCCGGAAGGTTCCCGCCTGCCCAGAGACCGCCGCTTTCTTCGCCGCCCATAATAACTCCGCCTTTAACAATTTCCTCTCCTATATACTTAAAGCCAACGGGAGTGGTAACAAGTTCAAGGTCATATTTCTCACATATTTTATCTATCGTAGATGTCAGATTCACAGATTTTATTACTTTCCCCTTCATGTTTTTAACATGCGCGAGATACCATAAAAAAATTGAATAAAGATGGTGGGAACTTATATAATTTCCATCCTCGCCCAGCGCAGCAATCCTGTCACCATCTCCATCCAGGCAAATTGCCATCCTGCAATTTTTTTCTTTTAAAACCTTTACAGCTTCATTAAGGTTATCCCCGATTGGTTCGGGGTTTATTCCTCCAAAAGAGGGGTTAAAAGTTGAATGTATCTCTGTAACATTAGAAGCATTTAACTTTTCAAGAATATCTTTAAATATTCCCTGCGACGCACCATACATCGGTTCAAATAAAAGCCCGAATTTAAAGCCCCTTATAACATCCCTATCCACCTGCGCCAGCATATCTTCAGTGTAACCGGATAGAAAATCAGCTTTTTTTATTTCATTATCATCACTGCCCCTTAAATCTCCCGGGGACTTTTCATATTTTAAAACATTTTCCGCAACTTCATCTACTTCCTTCTCAATTTTCCCAATTATATCCATGGTGGCAGAGCCGCCAAAAGGACCTTTTATCTTATATCCGTTGTAATAATAAGGGTTATGGCTGGCAGTAACCATTACTCCAAGATCAGCCTTCCTGTCAACCACTGCATGAGACAGTACCGGCGTAGGTATAATCCTTTCTGAGATATAAGTCGTAATACCGTTAAGGGCAAAGACTTCCGCCGCTGCCATGGCAAATCTTTCCGAAAGGAACCTGGCGTCATATCCAATCGCAACGGATGGTTTTTTAATCCCTCCGGTCTTTTTTTTCAGATAATTACTGACTCCCTGTGATACGACTTTAACTTTCCTGAAAGTAAAATCTTCTGCTATTACTGCGCGCCAGCCGTCAGTTCCAAACTTTATATTAATTTTATCCGTCATAAATAACTTCCCCTAAAATTTATTGTTAAACTTGCTTTTTTAAATTATTGTAATCGTGCTCAACCATAATTTTAACCAGCTGCTTGAAATCCGTTTCCGGTTCCCAGCCAATCTTCTCTTTTGCCTTTCCGGAATCCCCCACTAAAAAGTCGACATCTGCAGGGCGGATAAATCTTTCATCAACACCGATATACTTTTCCCAGTCCAGGTCAAGGCAATCAAACGCGAGCTTTACCCATTCCCTGACTGAATGCGTCTGTCCCGTACTTATAACATAGTCTTCCGGTTTATCCTGCTGGAGCATAAGCCACATCGCCCTTACATAATCCCTGGCATATCCCCAGTCCCTCTTCGCATCCATATTGCCGAGCAAAAGTTTTTTTGCCAGCCCCAATTTTATTTTTGCTGCCCCATAAGTTACCTTCCTGGTAACGAATTCAAGGCCGCGCCTGGGAGATTCATGATTAAAGAGTATACCACTGCATGCAAACATATCATAACTTTCCCTGTAGTTTACGGTCATATAATGGCCATAAACCTTTGCCACCCCATAGGGGCTGCGCGGATAAAAGGGGGTATTCTCATTCTGAGGGACTTCTCTTACCTTTCCGAACATTTCAGAGCTTGAAGCCTGGTAGAATTTTGCCTCTCTATTCATATGTCTCGCCGCTTCCAGGACCCTGGTTACCCCCAGGCCGGTAAATTCCCCTGTGAGCACCGGCTGTTTCCAGGATGTCGGCACGAATGACATTGCGCCGAGGTTATAAATCTCATCCGGCTGTGATTCTTTTATAGCATTTATTATTGACAGCTGGTCAAGGAGGTCCGCCTGCACAAAATTAATCTTTTCTCTTATATGCTCTATCCTGTCAAAATTTTCAACCGATGAACGCCTTATCATGCCGTAAACTTTGTAGCCTTTTTCCAGCAGCAGCTCCGCCAGGTAAGAACCGTCCTGTCCGGTAATTCCGGTTATAAGCGCCTTTAACATTTTTACTCCTCTCAATTATATAAATTTCCAACCCTTTTACTCAGTAATAAAAATCAGGTCAGAAGTTAATACTGTCCTCCGAAACATTTGAATTTATGTTAATCTTAATGCCTTTTTTTAAAATATTATTTTTGCCTATGATGCTGTTATCACCGATTACCGAATAGTCCTCTATCGTAACATTATCTCCGATAACCACATTATTTGAAATTATTGCCCTTTTTATATTACATTTTTTCCCTATTTTACAGTTGTTAAAAATAACACTCTCCGATATTTCCGTGCCTTCCGATACACTGCAGTTATCGCCTATTACGGTCAGGGGCATTATTTTAGCATTTTTTTCTATTTTTGTTCCATTGCCAATAATTACGGGCCCCGATACGAAATTACTCTTTGAATAACCGGTACCCGTTCCTGCATATATGCCCTTCATCACCTCGCTGCAGGGAAATTTAAAAACTATCTTTTTATGCAGTACGTCCCGGTTAGCCATTAGATATTTCTGCGGCGTTCCCACATCCAGCCAGTAAGAATCAAAAACATAACCGAAAATCCTGTGACCCTTTTCCAGGAGCGCGGGGAAAAGCTGCCTTTCAAAGGAATATTTCTCACCCGCGGGTACATTTTTCAGCACACCGGGCTCCATAACATAAATGCCGGCATTAACCAGGTCGGTAACAATCTCATCCTCCTTCGGCTTTTCAAGGAACCCTGTAATCCTCCCCTCTCCGTCAACAGGCACCAGGCCGTAAGATGAAGGGTCATCGGTTCCGGTTACAGAGATAGTTACATCCGCCTTTTTTTTCTTATGAAAAGCCACTAGCCTGGCCAGATTAAGCGAAGAAAGTATATCACCGTTAAACACCAGAAAACTTTCGCTGCCGAGGTATTTTTCCACATTTTTTACTCCGCCGCAGGTACCAAGCGGCCTGTCTTCCTCAACAAAAGTTATTTTTAGGCCAAACTTTCTGCCGTCCCCGAAATAGTCTTTAAAAACCTCCGACAGATACCCCGCCGAAAAAATTATATCCTTTATATCATGGGATCTAAGCCACAGAACAAAATTCTCCATAAAAGGCCTGTTTGCAAGGGGCAGCATGGGTTTTGGATTTAAAAAAGTAATCGGGCGAAGTCTTGTTCCTTCCCCGCCTGCCAGTATTACTGCTTTCAATTTAGCTCCTTAAAGTCATTCATTTTTTGCCTGAATAATTTTTTGTCTCCAGTAATCAAGTATATCCCCCAGTGAATCTTCAATAGAATAATCCGGGCTCCATTCAGTATGCTCCCTTAATTTCCTATTACTCCCGTACATTATCCTGACATCAAGCGCCCTGAACTTGCTCCTGTCAATTTTTACCTCAATACCATCTTTTTTACTCATGGATAAAAGCATATCCAGCAATTCCGATATTTTCCTCTTTTCACCCGAGCATATATTATAAATCCGGTTACCTTTTCCCCTGTCCAGAATATAATAGTATGCCCTGACGGCATCCCTTACATCCAGGAAATCCCTGTAAGCTTCAAGGTTCCCGACCTCTATTAAAGGCTCCTGCATCCCCTCTTCTATCAGAGCCACCTGTTTTGCAAAGTCGGAGGCGACAAATCCTTCCGACTGTCCCGGCCCTGTAAGATTAAAGGACCTGGCTGTGAATACATCAAGCCCGTATGCTTTATAATAAATTGAACAAAGAAAATCAAGAGAAGATTTACTTACTGCATATGGATTCTCCGGATAAATACTAAAATTTTCATCTATGGCTTTATCTTCATCTTCAGTTTCACCGTACTCCTCAGCCGTGCACGCTGCAATTAATCTGCAGCCGGGGTTATACATTCTAATACCTTCTAAAATGTTTATTCCTCCGAAAACATTAATCCTGAAAGTTTCCAGCGGATTCTCCCAGGAATAGCCAACCGAGCTCTGAGCTGCCAGGTGGTATATCTGATCCGGTTTAAACTTTTTAATAACATCAAAAACCCTGTCGCTGTCTGTCAGGTCAAT
This sequence comes from Actinomycetota bacterium, assembly GCA_034660395.1. Lineage (GTDB taxonomy): Bacteria > Actinomycetota > Humimicrobiia > Humimicrobiales > Humimicrobiaceae > JAQVEM01. The sequence goes on along the minus strand of JAYEJA010000040.1, from coordinate 9,744 downwards.
TTTTATAAGCTCTATTTCCCCTGATAAACCGCTGCCGGAATTAAAATTTTTAAAATCAAGGTCGATACCGGCAATGTTATTTTCCCCTTTATTTAAAAGAAAAGAGGCGAGATGTTTACCCACAAACCCTGCAATTCCGGTTATTAAAATTTTCAAAAATTCATTCTCCTTTACTTTATAAAAAACTACGTGATTATTTTAATATAAAATTTTGATATAAAAAACCCATAAATCAGCCGGCTCTCTATAACTGCTTCTCATTTTATTATTTCTTAAGCCGGAAAATGCTTTTTATGGCAGCTAAAAACAATCTTAATCCAAGAACCAGTATTATAGCCGGTACAGTTATTACTTTTAAGCTTTTCCTGTAATTCTTCCAGAAAAAATAAAAAACACTCTTCTGCATCCTGAAGCTTGACCTGATTGCCCCCAGCCTGCCTCTGCCCGCACTGCCTGCCGCATGATGCATCACCCCGGCCTCAGGATAATAATAGACCTCCCAGTTCCTTTGCCTCATCCTGTAGCAGATATCAAGGTCTTCAACATACATAAAATACCTCTCATCAAGATATCCGGTATCCTCCAGCGCCTTCTTTCTTATAATCATGCATGAGCCTGAGACCCAGTCCACGCTCAGGGGCTTATTCCTTCTTATATCGACAAGCTTGTATTTTCTCGAAAAAGGATTACGGGGAAATATATCTCCCAGCACGGTATGGGCGGCAGCATTAAGCATAGAAGGAAACTTCCTGCATGATAACTGGATGGTGCCATCGCTGTTAAATATCTTCGGCCCGGCTATTCCCACTTCAGGATTTTCTTCCATGAAACTTACCAGTTTGTCTAAAGACCGCTCATAAACTTCGCAGTCGCTGTTTAAAAGGATTATGTACTCCGAGTAAGATTTTTTTATTGCCTGATTGTTGGCTGCGGCAAAACCCAGATTATCACTGTTTAGTATAAGGGATATTTCCGGATAATTCTTTTTTAGAAATTCTACGGTTCCATCTTCCGAAGCATTGTCCACAGCTATCACCCTGAATTTTACCGATGGCGGATTTTTAAATATGGACCGGAGACACTCTCTTAACAAATTTAAGCTGTTATAACTTACTATGCTTACTGTTAAATCTTTATTCTTTTTTTTATCTTTACTTAATTGCGGCATTGTTCCAGCTTCAGTTATTAATAAACCATACATCATACAGCTGCCAGATAATACAAGTGTGCTGCAGATTATATTATTTTAATATTATATCCAAAAATAATAAAACAAAGATTCTCTTTCCTGCAATAATTAATTCACTTTATTACCAATAATGTAAATGATTCTATGCAAAATAGAAAATTCTAATTTGTTTTGTAAAATAATATATTTTTTAATACACTTGAATTTTTAAACATTATCGGGGTCTTAAAACTTATTGTTTCTAATAAAAAATTTTGTTATTATTGTATTACACTGTAATAAAGAGGTGAATAAATTGGATAGAAAAACTAAAGTTATAAGTATTTCCCTCCCGGAAGAGATGGCAGAGGAATTGGAAGATCTTTCAAAGGCAAAAGGCCGCACAAAAACAGACCTAATAAAAGAAATGTTTAAAACCTATAATGAGTTAACCGCAGAAAAAGAATGGTCTGAACTATTTAAATCCGGTAGAGAAACTGCAAAGAATTTTAAAATAAAAAATGACGAAGACCTGTATAATTACCTTAAAAAGTAGAAAGAAAACTTTTTATGTTGAAAATAGTTCTCGATTCAAATGTCTATATATCCGCTCTCTTATTCAGAGGAATTCCCCATAAAATTTTAACTCTTGCAATCAAAGGTAAAATCAAGCTTATCATCTCAGGAGAAATAATCAGAGAAACAGCCGGGATACTCAGGAACAAATTCTACTGGCCTGAACATAATATAGATAAATTTGTCAGACGAGTTTCTCATGTCTGCGAGATTATTGAAACTGGCGATAAACTTAACGTTATTAAAGACGATGCCAGTGATAATATGATTTTAGAATGCGCAGTTAATGGAAATGCAGATTTGATTATTTCCGGCGATAAACATCTTCTCCGCTTGAAAGTTTTTAGAAATATACCAATAAAAAACCCTAGATATTTTACATATCTTATTAAAGAAAAGTAATTTTACCGGTATTTATCTGCTTATCTTTTTAGAATAATGCAGATTAAAGAATTAACCTGTATCTACTTTTTTATTAAAAGCTTCTATTTAAACTTTCGAATACTTCATGGGGGGCTAAAACAATACTAAATAAAGACATGCAGAAAAAAATTTAGGGTATATACAACCATGATAGCCATTTAAAATACTTGATGTTTTTTAGAATCCAACATCTTGTTGCAAATAGCAAATTTAATTTAATATTTTATCCAAAAATAATAAAACAAAGATTCTCCGTTTAACATTAATTGATTAATTTTACAGCTAATAACACAAACTACAATAAAAGCAGAAAATTCTATCCAAATAAAGTATTTATTTTCAGGATATTTTACAATTCTGGAACATATAACTCCATTTTACATATATATTTGGAATCGCCAATTCCATTTTACATAATATAATTTTCCGTATTAACCGGGTTATTTTAACATTGGAATTATAAATTAACTACTATCCAGAATCGACAGATACCTGCAGTTTAATCTATGATGTTTTCAGTATCTTATTAATTTTTGAGGCAAAAGATTCCACTGCTTTTATACCATCTTTAAAGTCATCTTCCTCAAGGACCAGGGATAGGATTTTACTTCCCATGATAATCCCATCGCAGTAATCTTTTATCTGGCTTACCTGCTCCCTGTTTGACAATCCGAAACCCAGCGCCAGAGGCAGCTTCGTTATTCCCCTCATACCCTTTAAAAAATCTATAATTTCAGGATTTACATTATTCCTGACACCGGTCACCCCTTTTACTGAAATACAATAAATAAAACCTTTGCTTTTTCTGGCTACAGTCATGAGTCTTTCCCTGCTGGAAGTCAGGGAAGCAAACATTATGTTATCTATATTTGCTTCTTTAAAATGCTTAAAATATTTCTTAAATTCTTCCAGCGGAAGGTCAGGCACTATGATCCCATTTACTCCTGCCTCCCTGGATTTTTTTAAGAATCTTTCAACACCATAACGGTAAATGGTATTAAAATAGGTCATAATCGCTATGGGCTTTTTGCTGATATGCCTTGCTCTTAAAAGATATTTAAAAACAATATCGGTATTTATTCCATTTTCCAGGGCAATCCTGGAAGTTTCCTGGATAACCGGCCCGTCTGCCAGCGGGTCGGAAAAAGGGATACCCACTTCTATTATATCTGCTCCACTTCCATCAAGAACCCTAAATAGCTCAAGAAAACCCTCCATGCTTGGAAAGCCGCAGGTTATAAATGGAATAAAAGCTTTCTTATTATTTTTTCTTAAATCCTTAAATACCTTTTCAATAATACTGTTATTATCTTTATTCATATTTCACCTTAAAAAAAGCCGGGTTTTAAAATCCTTCATTGCCTTCAGTACCTAATATTTTATTTTATATAAATATCCTTATCCCCTCGTCCTGACAGGTTTACAACTATTATTTCATCCCTATCCAGCTCCGGAGCCAGCTTCTCCACATAAGCCAGGGCATGCGCACTCTCGTAGGCAGGAATTATACCCTCATAAAGCGACAGGTTCCTGAATGCTTTAAGAGCTTCACTATCAACTATATACTTATATTTAACCATACCCTTTTCTTTAAAATAGGCATGTTCCGGTCCCACGCCGGGATAATCAAGACCGGCCGACACTGAATAGGCTTCATCTATCTGGCCGTAGTCATCCTGAAGGACAAAGCTGAAAGCCCCATGAAATATACCCTTGCTTCCGGAAATAAGCGAAGCGCCATGTTTTTTACTCCTAATTCCCTTCCCTCCGGCTTCAACCCCCGTTAGTTTTACGGAGTCAATATCTTTTAAAAAGGGATAAAATATTCCTATGGAATTACTGCCTCCTCCGACACATGCTACAATATAGTCGGGAAGTCTGCCCTCGGCAGCCATTATCTGCTTTTTTGTCTCCCTGCCGATAACCACCTGAAAATCCCTGACCATCGCAGGATATGGGTGAGGCCCGACAACCGAACCAAGAACATAGAAAGTATCATCAACCCTTGATACCCAGTAACGGAGAGCTTCATTAACCGCATCCTTTAACGTCTGGCTACCTGAAGTAACTTCTATTACCTCCGCACCCATAAGCTTCATCCTGTATACATTTGACGCCTGCCTCTTTATGTCTTTGGTTCCCATAAAGATTTTACATTTCATATTAAACAGCGCTGCAGCAGCCGCAGTTGCCACCCCGTGCTGGCCTGCCCCGGTTTCTGCAATTATAAATTTCTTTTTCATTTTGCGGGCCAGAAGGACCTGTCCTATGGTGTTATTAATTTTATGAGCTCCGAGATGGCACAGGTCTTCACGTTTCAGATATATCTTTGCTCCACCCAGTTTATTTGTAAGTCTTTCTGCGTAATAAAGAGGAGTCGGCCTTCCCACATAATTTTTTAAATAAAATGACAGCTCTTTCTTGAAGCTTTTATCCTTTTTATACCTGAGATAATTCTTCTCAAGCTCCTTCAGGGCATGCATAAGTATCTCAGGCACATACATACCTCCAAATTCACCAAAATACCCGTTCCTCTTTGAATAATTTTTATCTCCTCCGGAACTATCTCTAACCGTTTTTTTAATTTTCTTTTTATCTTTCTCCATGACTATTAAATTCCTTTTCTATTCACTGTCTCTTACGGCACTTATAAACTCCTTTAGTTTCGCCGGGTCCTTTTTACCCGGGTAAAGCTCCAGCCGTGATGATGCATCGACACCGAAAGGTTTAACAAAATCTATCGCTTCCCTGACATTCCCGGATTCAAGACCGCCTGATAATATGACCGGAATCCTGCCGCTGCAGTCCCCTGCAATTCTCCAGTTAAAGGTTTCTCCAGTTCCTCCGTAAACATCTTTTTTGTAACTATCCAGCAATATAAAGTCCGCGAAACGACCGGCTTCTCTAATAATCTGATTTATTTTATCAAGATGCGCCCTGCTGCCACTAACGATTTTTTCTTCACTTTTTATTCTTAATGCTTTTATAATCTTAAAACCATCAGATTCATCTTTTAATTTTTTTAAAAAATTACTATCCTCATCCCCCGAAAGCTGGACATAATCAAGACCCAGTTTCCCTGAAAAATCAAGTATATCCTTTATTTCTTCATTTACAAATACCCCCGCCTTTAAAATTTTAATCTTTTCTTTAGAAACTTCATCAACTATTGCCTTCGCCTTATCCAGGCCCACTCTCCTGGGACTGTCTGTTGACAGGATAAATCCCATCGCATCCGCTCCAAGGCGGCATACCATCCCTGCATCTTCAAAATTCGTAATTCCGCATATCTTTACCCAGACCATATAAAATTTCCCCTGCTTTATTAACTTTTTCCCTTTATATCAGGTTACCTTTTTTAAGTTCCGTTTCCATGCGCTTCAACGTTTTCTCCAGGTTGCTTCCTCTCATAAAATATTCTCCGATTAAAAAAGTGCTGACTCCTTTTGAGAACAAATCCCTTATATATCCTGTTTCCTTAACGCCGCTTTCGCAGACCAGAATCCTATCAGAGAGATCGCTGCTCCTGTAATTTAAAAATTCATAAATTACTTTTCCGTTCACCTTCATATTTTTAAGGTTGCGGTTATTTATACCTATAAGCTCCGCCCCGGTGTAAAGCGCTCTGTCAAGTTCCCTTATAGTATGCACTTCAACCAGTACATCAAGCCCGATATCGGATGCCAGCCTGTAAAGCTTTTCCAATCTCTTAAAACCCAGAATCGAACTTATAAGTAAGATGCAATCCGCGCCAATTTCGGCGCTCTGATAAACCTGAGCTTCACTGAAAATAAAATCCTTCCTTAAAACCGGCAACTTCGTTTTTTTCTTAACAGCAGCTATATCTTCAGGGTTGCCTTTAAAATAAAGCGACTCCGTAAGAATAGAAATCCCGCAGATAAAATTTCTGAACCTGTCATAAAGACCGGCCGTTTTCTCAATATCAAGCTTATCATTGATAATCCCCCTGGAAGGAGACGCCCTTTTTATCTCTGCGATAATATTTACTTTGCCTTTATCTATTTTTTTTATAAAACGCCCCTTTTTGCCTGAAACTTTCCTTTTAATGCTTTCTTTCCCGGGTTCTGCTTTTATTTTGTTATTCCCGGCCCATCCTGCTTTTTTGATTTCTTTTATCTCCTTCTTTTTTAAAAGCATAATTTCCTTTAAATATTTCAAATCAATCCCCTTCTTATAATTGACATATACCCTTTTCCGGGACTTCCGGATTATCCCGCCTCTAAGCCTGTTTATTACTCGTATATTTAATTAAACTTATCAACTTCTCATAAGCGCTTCCTTTTTCTATGGAATGTTCCGCCAATCTTAGTCCATCTTTCAGGTCTTCTGCCCTTCCTCCGGAAACTATTGCAGCCGCCGCGTTAATCAGGGCAGAATCCCTTCTCGGGCCCTTTTCCCTGCCGGTAAGGATATCCGTGAGTATTTTTGCATTCTCCCTTGCATCTCCTCCCGTAAGGTCTGAAACCTTTGATTTTTCAAAACCAAACTCATCAGGGTCAAAAATGTATTTCGTAATCTTTCCTCCCTTTAACTCTGCCACCAGACTTTTACCAGAAACAGAGAATTCATCCATTCCTTCCTCGCTGTTAACAACATACGCCCTCTCAACGCCAAGATTCTTCAGCGCATTTGCCATTATATCGATTAAATTTTTATCAAATACGCCCAGAACCCTCCCATTTGCCTTTGCAGGATTTGTAATGGGACCGAGTATATTAAAAACCGTCCTCACCCCTATATCTTTTCTTGCTCTGGCAACGAATTTCATGGCTTTATGCGCCTTCGGGGCAAAAATAAATCCGATTCCAATATCATCTATGCATGCTGACACATCATCGCACTCCATATTGATATTCACTCCCAGTCCCTCCAGAACATCTGCGCTCCCACTTCTGCTTGAAACACTCCTGTTTCCATGTTTGGCAATCTGTACACCCGCGCCGGCAGCTATAAATGCAGCCGTTGTAGAGATGTTAAAAGTATATAGTCCGTCACCTCCGGTTCCGCAGGTATCAACAAGGTTTAAGTGACTGCTTTTTACTTTTACTGCCTTATCCAGCATGGCCAGTGAAAAACCGCTTATTTCAGATGCCGTTTCCCCTTTCATCTTTAATGCAGTAAGAAAAGCTGCAATCTGACAATCATTTGCCTTTCCTTCCATTATAAACTCCATGGCCCTGTATGCTTCATCACTGCTCAGGTCTATACCGTTTAAAATTTTTTCTAAAAAATCCTTCATTTTAAAATCTCCCGTCTCTTTTTATATTGTCATTTATTTAAATAAGCCAATTGCCTTAAAAATAGCAGCCGCCTTATTTATAGTCTCACTGTATTCATTCTCGGGCTTTGAATCATATACGATACCCGCCCCTGCCTGTATATAGGCCATGCCGTCCTTTATAACCGCCGTCCTTATGGTTATACAGCTATCAAGATTGCCGTCATAGCCAAAATATCCTACCGTACCTCCATACGGTCCTCTCCTCTCGGGTTCCAGCTCACTTATAATCTGCATTGCCCTTATCTTGGGGGCGCCTGACAATGTCCCTGCAGGGAAGACGCTTTTTAATGCATCATATATTGTTTTTCCCTTATCAAGAACACCTTCTACCCTGGAAACCAGATGAATCACATGAGAATACTTTTCCACGCTCATATATTTTTTAACTTTTACACTTCCATACCTGCATATTCTTCCCAGGTCATTTCTTGAAAGATCCACCAGCATGTTATGTTCCGCTCTCTCCTTCTGGTCGTTTAGCAGGCTTTTTATTAGAGCTTTATCCTCTCTGGCGCTTTTACCTCTTTTTCTCGTGCCTGCAATTGGATAGGTGGCAACCCTGCTTCCCTTGATTTTAATAAGGGGCTCAGGCGAAGCACCGACAATCTTAAATTTCCCAAAATCGAAATAATACATATATGGAGAGGGATTAACAGCCCTGAGGCCTCGATAGATACTGAAAGAATCTGAGAATTTGCTGGTATAAAATTTCTGTGATAACACTATCTGGAAAGCATCTCCGCGGGTTATATATCTTTTTGCCTTCTCCACGCCTTCCAGGAATTTATCCCTATCAAAATTGGAGCCTGGTTTTAAATCCCCGGCATCTTTCCCTATGCCTTCCGTGCTAAATCCGTTTTTAAAATTATTTCCGCTGTTCTTTTTAATTTTTTCTTCTATTCTTTCAATACTCTCAACTGACCTGTCGTATGACTCTTCAGCAGAAAAACCATCGCCAATCTTTATCGTAGATATTATCTTTATACGGTTTAACAGATGGTCAAAAACAATCACCAGGTCCGTCAGATAAAGCATAATTTCAGGAACGGATAAATTTTTTTCAGGCAGGGGTATTCCTTCAAAATACCTGACCAGGTCATAACTTAAATATCCCGCAGCGCCCCCGACAAAATGTTTAAGTTCCGGATTTCTGTAAAGATTGTAATCCTTTAAAGTTTTTTCCAGCTCTCCAAGAGGATTGGAGGTTTTTACATTATATATCCTTTCACCATTTCCGATTAAAGAAAAAACTCCTTTATCAAATTCAATAAGTTTACTGAAGCCGATACCAATGAAAGAATACCTTGAAAGGTTCTTTATACCTTCTATGCTTTCCAGAAGGAATCCCTTCCTGCCGGCTCCCACAGTTTTCATAAACAGCGAAGCGGGGGTCTCTGTATCAACAATATATTCCTTGTATACCGGTATCAGGTTATAGTTTTTAGATTTCTTCAAATATTCACTTTTAGAAGGGGAAAACATATTTTTTACCTTCCCATTTTTTAAAATTCTCTTTTATATCATTAAAAATCATATTTCATCCAGCCAATAAAAAAACAGAGCCCCCTAAGGGAGCCCTTTACCCGGCTATTACACCTGTATTATTAGAATTTTTATTTACTCTGATTAATTTGAATCTGTAAGCTTGTTAATGGAAATAAAAGAGGATTTTAGATTAAAATAAAAATTCCCGCCAGCCAGGTTTATATGCTACGCCAGCAGGAATTATCTTTCAGCCAGAGGTACATGCTGATAACTTCTTTTAAAAAACTATATTTTTCTTTATAAACTTCCATGTATCTAACTGATCCCGTATCGTTTTCCTGATATCTTCAAAATCTTCTATATGTTAGCACAATCATCTACCAAGTCAACTTAAAAAATATTCTCCATTTATCTGCAAAAACCTGTAAATCAAGTAGCACATACCCTGCCCCGGGATATGCGCTACTTACATATGACATGTTAAATTACTTTTATTTTTTCTTGCCGACCTTGACTCTTTCAGCAGCCTCAATCATTTTTTTGGCTATCCTGAGCTCTGTTTTTCTTCTGGTATCTTCAGTATAGACCCTGAGCTCCGCTACCAGTCTGTTATACCTGGTAATATATATGGTGTCACCCAGGTTCTCTGTTAAATACTTTGTAAGGTTTACTCTCAACTCATTTGTGTCAATTCTTTTTACATCATCTTGATAATCCATATCCCACTCCTTATATATCTTATCCTTTTAAGAATATACTCTTTATATTTATATAATTATAATAACACTAA
>JAYEJA010000039.1:0-3858 GCA_034660395.1 Actinomycetota bacterium | reverse complement strand
CTATGACCACTAATAAAACACTTTGGTATAAAATTGATTTAGGTGGGGGCGGACAGCGTGCAAGGGCTATTAAGCCACGTCCTTACATATCTGATAAATATGACTTTACTATTATGGGATATGCGATAGTTTATGAATTTGAAGCACCTGAATATGCATAGGAGATAATATGGAATTATCACAAGAACAATTAGACCAATTTCAAAATGACCTGCGCATAGTTAAGTTTAAAATGCAGGAAATGACCGATTTAATGGAAGGGCGTATCCGTTCAGCTAATATAACCGAATACCGTAATACAGTAGTATTTAATGACTGGGGCAATCTTGACAGCACTTATGATTTTATAATGGATTTTGAATTAGATGAAAAAATAAATAAATTAGTGGAATGTAAAGTTTCATTTAAGATAAGAAATTTTAATATAGGAGTGAAGAATATTTAATGACAATTGGTAATATTAACTCAAGCGATTCTGGTGGCATTAAATATAAAGATGAACCAAATTATACTACTGCTCAATCTGCTTCTTCTGGAAATGATTTAGATTTGCATGGTTATTTTTATGTTGGTCAACGAAAAAGTGTAACAGATTATAATATATATAGAGGATTTATTTATTTTGATACTTCCATTCTTAATGATGCCGCATTAATTCAATCTGGATATATAAGGCTTGTTTGTGTATCTAATTATTCTGATACCGATTATAATATTATTTTAAAGAGTGGACAACCGACTTATCCTCACGATACATTAGAATTGGCGGATTATGATATTGACCATTATTCTGGAAATGGCGGGAGTATTAATACAAGTGAAATTCATGAAACGACGTGGGAATATATTACTCTTAATGCTACAAGTTTAAACTGGATTAATAAAGAAGGACTCACTAAATTAGCCTTAATATCTTCAAGAGATTTTTCTAAAATTGCACCTTCTGGTTGGGAAACGGTAAGATTTTATCCTTATAATGCTACCAATTCTGACAATAGACCATTATTGCATTTAGTTTATACTATACCGACTGGTATACCAGTAGTAGGCGACCCAACTTATTCAAATACAAAAGCAACTTACATTAAAGCAACTGCAAATGTTTCTGATGATGGTGGTGGATACGAAGAAAGAGGTTTTGAATATGGTTTATCAGAAGTGGCATCTTGGGCTACAAGAGAAACTGGTGTATTTACTGGAACTGGCAATTTCTCAATGGCTATATCTGGACTTTTACCATTAACTACTTATTATGCAAGGGCTTATGTACTAAATAATTATGGAACAGGTTATAGTGACTGGACTTCATTCACTACAACCGATGTGCCTGCATATGGCTTATACGAAGAAGATAATACAGCGACTATAAGTTTTTATTTAAGTGAAGATGATGGTATGACTTGGGGACAAAAACACGGACCCTACACAGAAGACCAGGCAGACATAGAAATAACAAAATTATTAGTTAGGGGTGCGGGAAAAAAGAAGATTAAATTTACATCAGATGTGTTAACGGGAATTAGTGCAAGTGTTATGGTAAAGCAGGACATAAAAGCACGCTAATATATACGGAATTAGGGGAAATTTAATTAAGGAAGTGATTTTATATGGCGGATTATAACATAAACAGCTTTATGACAAGATATGTAGAAGAATATCCTACCAGCAATATACACGGGCATGATGAATATAGAAAATATAACGCAGCCAAAAGCAAAGCGTGGTACGCTTATCAAAATGAAGGCATAATTCCTTGGGAAGAAGCTACACCAACCATTACACCAGAAAACGTTACGGCGATTGAGCCTACATTACAAATGGCACCAGAAGAAGAACCAGGTGGCACTTGTGGAGGAACAGGCACACCAACTTTTGGTGGCGGTGCAGGAGCAAATATACCTACACCTGAAGTAACCCCAGCACCAGCTTATGAGATATCTCCCGAACAGCAGGCTTTTGAGGAAATGTATGGTGGTGAAGTGACTGACTGGGTAGAAGCAGGTGGTTATGGTATTCCAGAAGACACACAGGCACAGATGATACAACAGCAAACCGATGCACTCAAGGCACGTGAACAGGAAAATCTGCGGGTAATGAAAAACAACATGGAACGAAGGGGGATAACTAATTCGGGATTTGTCTTTGCTAATAGCCAGAATATCCGTTCTAACACTTCCAAAACCATAGCAGGGGCTATTGCCGATGTTCAGATTAAGTCTTCACTAATGAAAATGGCTTCATTTGAAAAAGCAATGGGGCAGGCTGGTCAATTCTTGGGCTATTTATCAGAACAGTCACAGCTGAAATATCAACCTGAATTTGCAACATGGCAGGCAGAACAGATGGCAAAACTGCAAAAATGGCAGGGTCAAATGGACGTCTATAAGATGGAACTTAACCAGGCTTATCAGACACAGAATATAAGATTACAGTCACAGCTGGAAAGCGAATTAATGGAACAACAGCATCAATATGATATTGAATTAGCAGAGATGGAAATAGAAGCAACCCAAGAAATGGCTAAACAAGAGGCTAAGGGTTCTATTAGTGGAACAGTAGTTACTGGATTATTCACTTTAGGAGCAGCTCTTTTATAATATGATAGAACAGATAAAAGATAAAAGTAAAATAAAAGAAATATGTGATAAAATAAAATATGTAAAGGATTGTCCAATAGATGAACAATCATTTTATTATCATTTATATGCGGGAATGATTAATGGGAAAATACTTCTTTTTGGTAGTTATGAGAACGAGAAAATGAATGGTTGTTTAGTCCTTGAATTAAGTAAAGATTTAAGCACTGATTTAATTCTATCTTTAGTCTTTGTATGGATAGATAAAGACAAACCTAAATTATGGATAGATTTTATAAAATATACAGAAGAAAAAGCAAAAGAATTTAAGGCAGATAAAATATTAATTAACACAAAAAGAAGTGCAAGAGCGATAGAGAAAAAATTAAACAAATATGGTTATAATGCCAAGTATACTATATTTGAAAAGAAGGTGAGTTAAATGGCAAAGTATGGTGGTTCATGGGCTAAAGGATTTGCCAGTACTTTTGACCCTATAGGAGGAATAAATTTAGGGTTACAGTGGAAGCAAAAAAAAGCCAAACAAAAGAAGATTGATGATGCAATGGAACAGATCAAAATTAACTCAATGGAACTTGCAGCAAAATTTGACAGAGCAAGAGCTGATGGAACGATTGACCAACAGGAATATGGAGATGCTATATCATGGGCTATTCCTTTAGGAAAAGAAATCATGGGCAAAACAAAAGAACTATATAGTAATTATCAGGATATGACCCCAGACCAATTACAAACTGAATTAGACAATATTTATGCTGTATTGGATTTTTCCAAAGATTTAGACTTTGCAAATATAGAAGAGATGAAAGCATTTGGGAATAAATTAACACAACCAGAGGCTAAAATGCAATGGGATTTAATAATAAAATCTATTGAAAAAAGGAAAGCTCAACCTGAAGATATATGGGGTCAAGCAGGTAAATTACCCCAAGATATCAGAGCTGAATATTTAAGATCAAAAGGTGTGGAAATTCCAGAGTCTACACCTAAAGTGACAGACCTTAATACAGCAGTAAATTACTTAACTAAACTTGTCAATCTTCCCCCTGATAAATGGAATATGGCAAAAGCAGGTTTAGAAAAGAATACAGGCTTAGATTTATCTGCTATCACACAAGAGTCATTGAGAGAGCCTGAAGCACCAATAGCAGAAACAGAAGCAGGGCCAGAATATAGAACTTCTTCATTACCACAGCAAACAAAATATAAAGAAAAATTAAGCAAGACTTTAACTGCTAAAGATTGGGATTCGACTATTAAG
>JAYEJA010000038.1:0-19469 GCA_034660395.1 Actinomycetota bacterium | reverse complement strand
ATGCTATTATCTGGTTAGTAGTAAATCTTTTGTGCAGCTGTTTTGCCATAATCTAGATCCTTTCTTATTATTTCTATTTGGATCTAAATTATATCTGAAATACTTAGTGCAGTTTTAACTTTTAAATGACAAGGTCGATATTTTGTCTTGACAATGGGGGTAACCTTAGATAGCATAATATTTTGGAGAATAATGGACATTATGTCAAAGAACTTATCTCAAATTACAGAAAATATTTTATATGATCGATAGTTGTTTCTAATAAATTTAAAAACACATCGATCTTTTAAAAAACATTTTTAGTAAATAAATAATTGATTATAAAATATTGTTTATAAGAAGCGAAGCATTAAAATTATAAAAGTTGTTAAAAAAATTTTGTAGCGATTATGAGAGAATTATTAAGAAAAAACTGGTTTTTAATATCCTCGGATGATATAAACGAAAGTGGAGAAGCCATATCAAGGTCTGGCTACTCTGTTAATAAATGGTGTGAAACAGAAATACCGAATACGGTAATATCAGCCCTTACGGAGAAAAATATATACGGCGACCCTTATTATGGGTTGAATATGACAAAGATCGATGGCTATAAAAAAAGAAGAGATATAAATTTTTCGCTTCAGCCTAAACCAAAAGACAGTCCTTTCAGAAAATCCTGGTGGTACAGGACAGAGTTTGATATAAATAGTCATCTTAGAGGAAAACAAATCTGGCTTAATTTCAGAGGGATTAATTACTCTGCTAATATCTGGCTTAACGGGAAGATGGTTGCAGGGGCTGATTATGTAGAAGGTACTTTCAGGCTATATGATTTTAATGTTACTGATTTTATAATCTTCGGGGAGAAAAATGCTCTTGCTGTTGAAGTATTCTCACCGAAGCCAAATGATCTGGCTATAACTTTTATTGATTGGTCGCCTGGTATGTCTGATGACAATATGGGGATCTGGCAGCCGGTAATTTTATATTCAACTGGTTCTCTGGCTTTGAAAAATACGTTCGTAAACACAAAGGTGAAAACCGATACGTTAAAAGAAGCAGAGCTTACGATTGAAACAGAAATAGTTAATACCTGGAACGAAACTGTAAAGGCGAGAATTGAGTGTGAAATAAAAAATATTAAATTTGGGAAAGAAATTAAGTTAGGACCTTTATCCACGAAAAAGATTGTGTTAAATCCAAGGGATTTTCCGGATTTAAAAATAAAAAATCCGCACTTATGGTGGCCCTATCAACTTGGAAAACCTGAGCTTTATACTCTTAAGATGGTTTTAAAAAACATTAGCGGCGACAAAGAAAGAGATATCTCAGATGTAAAAGAAGTTACTTTCGGAATCAGGGAAATAAAAACAATTATAAATAAATATAAAGCCAGATTATTTATAATAAATGGTAAAAAAGTTCTAATAAGGGGAGCTGCCTGGTCTCCAGACCTTATGCTCCGTCAGGAAAAAAGGCGTGATGAAATCGATACCGATTTTGTTGTTAACCTTAACTTAAACACAATTCGCTTGGAAGGAAAACTCGCTACTGATTATTTCTGGGATTTATGTGATAGGAAAGGGCTGCTCGTGATTGCAGGTTGGCCCTGCTGTAATCATTTTGAGAAGTGGAATAAATGGAAACATGGCGATATTAATGTAGCACGAGACTCGGAGCTGTCCCAGATACTGCGGCTTAGGAACCACCCTTCATTCGCTGCATGGCTTTATGGCAGCGATTTTGCGCCACCGGAAAATGTTGAAAAAGTTTATCTTGAGGTGCTGGATAAAACTTATAAAAATCTTCCACGAATATCAAGTGCGGCACACAAAAGTTCTAAGCTTACTGGTATCTCAGGAGTTAAAATGACAGGTCCTTATACCTATGTTCCACCTGTTTACTGGTATGATAAAGAGAGGGCAGGATATGCTGAGCACTTTAACACCGAGACCTGTCCTGATGTATGTATTCCTATTATGGAAAGTATTAAAAAAATGATTCCTTCAGAGCAGCTATTTGTGGGAAGCGAGGCATGGAATCATCATGCCGGAGTAGCTAAGTTCAAGGATACTAAAGTAGTTGATGGGGCAATTTCACAAAGATATGGTAAACCCTTAAACATATCTGATTATTCTAAAACAGCTCAAGTTCTAAGTTACGAATGTTGGCGGGCAATGTATGAAGCGCACAACCGCAATTTTCCTCAAGCGACAGGAATTATTGGATGGATGCTTAACAGCCCCTGGCCTTCTCTCATATGGCAGCTTTATGATTATTATATGAACCCGGTCGGGTCATATTTTGCTGCAAAAAAGGCATGCGAGTTACTGCATATTCAATATTCTTATGATGACCGCTCAATATGGATTATTAATAATGGGCAGGCTGATTACCCGACACTTGTGGTTTCTGCTAAAATATATGATTTTAGCCTGGAAGAAAAATTATTAAAAGAAGTAGATGTTGAAATAAAAAGTCTGGAAAGAAAAAAGATTTTTATTCTTCCTGAAATCAGCGGGCTTTCGAAAGTTTATTTTTTAAGGCTTGAATTAAAGAATGGAAAGACCGTAAAGAGCAGGCAGCTTTACTGGTTACCCAAAGAAAGGGATATTTTTATCGGTAGGGATTTATGGTACAATTCTCCACTTAAAAAACATGCAGATTTAAGCTTAATAAGAAAAATGCCTGTTACTCATATCGATGTGGTACAGGATATTAAAAATGCAGGTAGAAACTTCAACGTAACCGTGGATATTAAAAATTCCGGTAATTATCTGGCATTTTTCGTATGGGTTAAATTGTTTGATAAAAAAACAGATGAGATTATTTCCCCTGTTTTCTGGAGTGACAATTGCGTATTTTTATTTCCCGGGGAAGAACTTAGAATAAAAGGCGTTGTCCCTTCTTATTTTACCGATGGAAAATTATTTGCAAAGGTTGAAGGCTGGAACTGCTAATCTTTCTAATTTTAATCTGGTATTTTTTAAGCTTCAAAGATTACTCATTATCTCTTACAATAATAGGGCATTGGAATAAGGATTGAATTACTTGTCGTTTATGCAATAAGCTTAAATATTTAAAAGATTTGATTATAATTAAACCATTGATATTAATTTAAAAGGAAGGTTTTAAATGAGCTTTTTAAAGATTGCAAAGAAAAACGAAATTCTTGAAGGAGAAATGAAACTCTTGGAAGCCGGTGGTAAAGAGATACTTATTGTAAATTATAACGGGAATTATTACGCAATAAATGGGAAATGTACCCACATGGGCGGAGACCTGTCTGAAGGTAAACTTGAAGGCAGGATAATTACATGCCCAATACATGGGGCAAAGTTTGATGTGGTTACAGGAAAAAGCATTTCGGGACCTAAAATAGGAATGTTGAAATTGAAGACAAAAAACGTCCCAGTTTACGAAGTAAGAGTCGAGGGAAACGATATAATAGTTAATGTTTAGGCACCTTATTGTCTGCCTTTTCCGTGGGTAGCATATATAAATAATGTTTGAATAAAGCTTAAAAGAAACAGGCAGGGATAGGTAAAAAATCCATTGGTGGTAAGAATATTTTTTTATTGATACCTCAAAAAAAGATATGAAAAAAACGAATATATATTACTAGCATGACAAATTTAATAACAAGGCTTATTAAAGCAGAAAAGTAAGTAGTAGCTAAAAGGTATATTCTAAATTCCATATTTTTCTTTTAGCTCCTTTAGACTGTTATAAGAATCGGTGATTTTATCAGAGACTATTTTGCCATCATTTACTGCTTCTTCAATAACGTGGGTTGCTTTTTGTGCAATTTGGCAGTCGTATTCGGAGCTATTATTTGAGAATATTAATAAATTGCATCCGGCATTTACTGCTTTTATGATAGCGTCTTCAAATCCAAATTTGGAGGTAATCGCGCTCATCTGCATATCGTCAGAGATAACTACGCCATCATAATTGAGCTCTTCTCTAAGAATATGATCAAGGTATATCGATGATAGAGTAGCTGGTCTATCAGAGTCAATATCTGTATTCATGATATGTGCAGTCATTATAACGTCAGCAATGCCCTCTTCAATAAGTTTTTTATATGGTAAAAGCTCAAACTCTTCATTGTATGTCATGGTAACATCGGTAAGTCCCAGGTGGCTGTCTTCGGTAGAGCTCCCATGTCCGGGGAAGTGTTTTATTGCTGTAATTATATCGTATCTATGCATGGCATTAATAAATGCAGCTGCATGTTCATATACTTTTTGCGGGTCTTCAGAAAAAGACCTATCTATTTTCCCTATGACCGGATTATCTTTATTTATATTTACGTCAACAACTGGTGCCAGATTAAAATTAATACCCATGGATTCCAGCTCCTCACCAAGCTGTGATACCTCAAAAAATGTATCTTCCGGGTTGCCCTCCCCCATTTCCTTCGCGCTCCTTATCTCTATAAAGCCATATTCTTCTTTTAACCTATTTACATAACCACCTTCTGCATCGACGGCAATAATAAGATCACCGCAGGTAAACTTTTGTAAATCCTCGGTTAACTTTTTTAATTGCTGCGGGCTGAGTATGTTCCTAGGGAAGCTTTTAGAAGGTACGTCGTAATCAAAAAGAATGACTCCTCCTATATTATATTCGTTGATATCTTGCACTATTTTAGAATTGCTGCTGACCTCTGTTCCTCTGAAACCGACAATTAGCATCTGGCCGATCATCTGTTTTAGCGATGGGGTGGCCTGTTCTAGAGAGATGTTAGCTTCTTCCTCTGAGGATATTTCTGCATTTCTTGAATCCTGTAGATTTTCTTTTTTGCATGATAAAAGTAAAAAAACAGAGATGATAATTACATAGATGATAAAGGGTATTATTAATTTTATATATTTTTTTAACCTCATTTAAAAGATCGCTTTAAATAATAAAATATGTTATATATCTTTAATCGTTAGCATAATTCTACAACACAGATAATTAAATAAAAGGGCTAATAGTTTTATAAAGACTACCGTAACATTATTAATGCATTTCATTCTTTAATCTTTCGTCAAAACACCCGACTCGGTCGAAAGGGAGGTTCATTTTATCTACATATGAAGACCTGGGAAGATTTCACATTTAAATTTTTCCCAAAAAGAACTGTTTAAATTTACATGATAATTAGGATGTAATCTGGTATTATCCTGACTTTGACAGCAAAAAAGGGCCAAAAAAGGCTAAAACCCCTTTAAATACTGGGATTTCAGCCTTCCCGAATTTTCACAAATATGTGGTATATCAGCTCATTTTTTGCTTTCTGCCAAAATTTTTTTTATCTCCCCCAGACGAAGTCTTTTTCTCTTAAAATCAATACCCAGAACTTTACCTATGTCATCTGAAATCTTGTGTCTGTAATCAAAAAGATAAAGACTGTCTTGCTCATTGGAGCAGGAGATAGAATTAAGGCACTCTATTATCTTTTCCGGAGAATACCTGCGCCCAGTCTTTTTCTGAAGTAGCCTTATGATAACAAGTGAGATAAAGCAGGTTAAAAAGTGTGCCCTTATCCTATCCTTTCTTGATACATATACCGGCCTTGCCTCTATGGTGCCCTTAAATGTCTCCTCTATCTCCCACAGTCCCCGGTAGGTATCAATAATATCCCCGTCAGACATATCAAGCTCGCTTGTAACTATTGCATAATATCCGTCATACTTTTCATCTTCTTTTAGTTTCTTAAAATCAAAGTTGGGCTTTTTTGCGCCCTTTAGGATCTCGCCTGTCTTTTTATCAAAACGGATGTCGGCTACATACCTTGCTGCCCCGTAGCTTGTAGCACTGTCATACTTTGAAGGATCCTCTACAAGATCCATTGCCTTTTTTACCAGCTCACTTCTTTCAGCCCTTGCCTTGGCCTCATACTTTTTAGACCAGAAGACTACCTGCTTTTCATATACTACCTTTTTAGCCTTCTTACCGCTTTTCATACTGACATTGATATCTCTGGCAATACGCCTTGACTTTATCTTAAAAGAAGCATCACCACCTGCCTTCTTTCCATCAGGACCCGCGTAGCCTTTATCATCCAGTACGTATTCCTTAAATGCACCGGTTCCACCCTTTACAGAGAAGCTAAATACATAGCCATTGCAAGCCTTTCCCCCGGTAAGGTAATATATATTATCCCCGGTTATTACCCCCATATCTGCTACCACTACAATCCTTCCGGTACCATATTTTCTCCTTACCTCGCCTATTACCGTTCTAAAAGTCTCTTTGTCCAGCTTGTTACCTTCAAAAAGCCTGTAATGTGTGGGAATGCCGTCTGAATCCATGGCAAGGCCCATCTGAACTATCGGATTATGGCGGCCTTCCTTTGCCTTTCCAAACTTTCTAAACCCGTCAGCCCTGTCTATCTCAAAGTAGAAGTTTGTCACATCATAGTAGATGGTCTTTGTATCTCTTCCATAGTTTTGTGTTACTTTTTCATTTAGATATTTCTGCAGCTCTATTTCTAGCGTTGCAAAGTGGGAAAGGGCCCGGTATATATCTTCCAGCTTAAAGCTGAAGCGTTCAAAATATCTGTCTTTTTGAAGATACGCCTTCTTTTTAGAACCCGGGGAAAGCAGCCTTGATATTACAAGAAGGATCATTACCGAATTGGTATTGTATTTAAAATCCTTATTCCTGGCCCTGTTGTTAAAAAAGTCATCAAGGCAAAGCTCATGATAGATCTTTAAGATAGCAGCATATCCCAGGTTCTTTCTGCCCCTGCTACCGGCTGCAAGCTCTTCATCCATGTTTATCTTAAGTGTTACCTTCCTTTTGGCATTATCTTCCTCTGTCATCTTTTTAGCCACTTTCCTGAAGTGGGAAATAGGGTCATCATAATCTTTTTTAAGCTCATCTAAGTATCCCAGAGACTTTACATTTCTGTCAGTAGATACCTTTTTTACCGGATGCCTGTATTTCTGGGCGATAGAAAGATAGGTCCTTCCCGTAGCCTTATTGATCTGAACCCCATAAACTGGACACTTTCTTAAGACTTAAGACTCATTAGAATAGGGAGCAGGAAGAGAGAAAGGAAATAGGCATGGGGAACAATAGAAGAAAGTATTCAAGAGAACTTAAAATGGAACTGGTCGAGAGGGTATTGGCAGGAGCAAGTGCTCTTGAGGCAGCAAAGGATGAGGCAATAAACCCCAGCCTTATCAAAAAGTGGAAAAGAGAGTATCTGGATGGAAAGTTTCACGGAACATCGGCAAGTGATTCTGAACTTCGAAAACTCAAATTAAAAAATTGTGAGCTGGAACAGATGGTGGGAAAACTTACCATGGAAGCGTACCTTTTAAAAAAAGAGAAAGAATATCTAGCACGAAAGAAAAAAGAGATTTCATCTCAAGTGTCCGGCCCCAATTCAAATCACTTGAGGAGGTGGCAGGGCTAATGGGTATGTCAAGGTCAGCCTATCACTACCGGCCGAAGGAAAAAAAGAAGCGTGACAGAGAATTACGCAAGCTAATAAAGGATATCTGCTACAAATATCCCTACTACGGCTATCGTAGGGTCACTGCTGCCCTTAAAAGGAAAGAAATGGCAGTGAACCATAAAAAGGTGGCAAAAATGATGAGAGAGATGGGGATACAGGTTAAAAAGAAGAAAAAATACACCCGTACCACCAATAGCTCCCACAACCTAAAGGTATACCCTAATCTCATAAAGAAACTGGCTATATCTCGGATAAACCAGGTATGGTGCTCTGATATAACCTATATTGGTCTCCGGTCCGGCTTTGTATATCTGGCAGCGGTTATCGATACCTTCAGCCGCAAAGTGGTAGGTTATGCCATTTCGAGGAGCCTGGCAACAGAACTGGCAATAGAAGCCCTAAGGATGGCGATTTTTAGCAGGGATACTTCAGATCTTATCCACCATTCTGATAAGGGCATACAGTACTGCTGTACTGATTACATTAATCTGCTAAAAGAGCATGGCATTAAGATCAGCATGTCAGCCAAAGGAATGCCGGTGGAAAATGCCTTTGCAGAGTCGTTCTTTGGGAGCCTGAAGGTGGAGGAGATTTACATGTGGGATTACGAAACCTATACAGATGTTACTGGTAGAATTCCATATTTTATAGAAGAGGTTTACAACAGAAAAAGGCTACATTCTTCCATTGGTTATATGCCTCCGGAAGAATTTGAGGATAAATTGATGAATGATATTAAAAATTCCTGTAAAATCTATTCTGAGTTAAGATACTAATGTGTCTAAATTTAGGGGTTCAGGTCAATTCATATACGTACCACAAACCCAATTGAGTCTACCTTTGCTACAGTAAGGTTAAGGACTACAAGAACTAAGGGGTGCGGATCACGGATTGCAACTCTTACCATGGTTTTCAGGCTTGCTCTTGAGGCTTCAAAGACATGGAAGAGACTTAAGGGATATAAGTTGATACTGAAGGTGCTGGAGAATAAGAAATTTATTGATGGAGAACTAGCGGAGGAGGTGGCTGCATAGTGAACTATTGGAGGATATGTGGACTCTCATCCACAACATTTGACAGTATCTCTGATTTCTAGAGGTTTCAATCTTTACCATAAAGGAAAAAATCCTTCTAAAAGCTCGGGAGTATAGGTACTTCCCCCTCCAATTACAGTGATTTTCATGTTCTCCTCCTCTTATAGTAAGATAATAATTTATCAATAAGATTTATATATTAAAAATTCTTTCTCTTATTCTACTCCGGTTGGTCATGTTTATCACCATATATCTATACCATAACAAATATTAAGGCAATCTTTGTAATCTATGACAACAATGATCATAAACCCCCATTAAAACATAATTTCCATCATTGACTCCTCTTACAACAGCAGTATTTGCACATCTTGTTGCAAAAGATTGTGACCTGAATCCAAAAATTACAGTATCTCCTATTCTTACCTTTTTCTCTCCAGGATCTAATAACCCGTGATAATCTATAAATATTTCCTTTCCCTCAGGACCAGCACCTATAAATTTACATTTTCCATCAAAGATATTATCTTCATTATTACCTACAAGTACCTTGTTTTTAAAATCTTTTCCCATTGCTACATAATCTTCCCAATAAAGTCCACCACCATTAATATAGGCAATCTTATTATGAAAGTGAAGTACCTCTGTTACATATATCATTGCTGGTACTTCAGGTAAACTATGAGATACCGAAAACGGTGTGGTACCGGTTATACCATGACCAGGTTCTATGTGAGTTGCACCTCCTTTTGCATAAGCCTCCATAGAAAAAGTACAAGAATTTCCGGGAGCATTAATCTGGCTAATCGGAAATCCCATTTTTTTAAGCTTTTCTGCACATCTGACTTCTGTTTCTAAATTTGGAGTTGTCTCAGAAAAACCTTTATTAGAATGATACATCGTTGGAAAGTTGGTTACACCAATTATTCTAACATTATTATATTCCTTAATTTCATCTGCAACTCTCTCTAAATTATTTTCCTCTATTCCACCTTCCATACTTGGATAGTTAATATCATCCTTCCCCGTTACTCTCAACAATATGTCCTGTATCATACCTAATCTGGATGCTTCTTCAGAAAGTCTTTTTGCCTTCTCTACTGAAAAAACTGTAACAACTTCAGGTTGCATAAGAATTATTTCTCTTATTTCTTTATCCGGAATTTGTACAAGATGACCAACATGTCCAATCAGATTACCGCTTCCCCAGATAACCCTTGCATCATTTGTATCAACACATACGGTTTCTTTTTTATTCTTATCAAGAATAAATTCGGAAACTTGAGGATTTCTTATTTGTTTTAGCATAAAATAGATAGAAAGGTTCCATTTCCTGGCTTCCTGTCTTATAAAATTAACATTTTTTTCTATATTATCAGCATCCAGAATAAAAGTATTTGGAGGTATTAAACCACTCTGGTGAAAATAAACACCGGCTTTTATGAGATTAGGGTTTCTCTCTTTAATTAATTCTAAAAACATATTCTCTCCTCTCTTGTGCCAAATAAACTATTCCAAAATAACTCTATTCCAGCAAGGGTAGCCAGATATACAGTTATTTTCCGGTACCTGGTCTTCATAAAACCAGCAATATCCTCCAATCAACCTCCGGGTAATTTTACATCTTTTTTAAGGATCTGGTAACACCTTTGCACTATTCATCCATACAACACCATTGTTTGAGTTGATTAAAATCTTTTCTATTATATAATTTAATAAAATTCCACATCATCCGCTGTAAAATCCACCCAGAAAAGATATCTAGTTTCTGGAATATCACTTAATATCCTCTGTGCAATTCCATTGGTAGGCTTACTCATCTGCCCCCACCACTCGCGATCACTGGGATAGCCGTATTGATACCCCACTGTCTGCCCTTCATGGCTATCTGCCCAAAATCTAAAGTTATCAATAAGTGAATCAAGATCAGGGAATTCCTGACTGTCACTCAGAAACCAGAGATTAGGGTGGCGATAGTTGCGAGGAGTGTGCGGAGGTTCCCAGTGCTTTATAAAGAGTGTATAGGTAGAATCAAACGAAAGTACTTTTTCCATCCATTTACGGGCATCTTCATCTTTAATCGGTTTGCCGGTAAAGTCTATTGATTCTTTAGTAAAATACCACTCAGCATCTAAACCATAACCAATAATACACTCATGATGGCCAAATGCCTGATGTGCTAATTCTAGATTAGTAAGCACATCTGAATTTCCGGTTTCAAATTGAATTATTGCTTTGACCCCATTTTCATCATAGGTGGTTAAAGAGCGTTCATGATCTATCATTGGATTGGAAAAAAAAGTAATATTTTCTGTCGAACCTGTATACGAATGAGGTTTCTCAAATCCAACAGTAGTGGTACCATCCCGATTGTATCCTGATACAATCTGAATAATCACAGGCTGAACATTATCCAGCTCTTCGACAGAGGAAGTCAGACTTGCTGCATACTCCTTAGCACGATTCACCCACCATTCATCCGCGCCTTCTCCGAGTTTACCTGCACCACTATAGCTGCTTCGTCTAAGACCAACATAAACCTGCATATCTTCACCTGTCTCCTCTCCAGACTCTATAATAAAATTCTCATCAATAGTTTCCTGTGTTGGCTCTTCTATAAATTTCTCAGTAGAACTTGCCGGGCTGCATGAGAAAAAACAAAAAGTTATAATTATTGTCAAGATAAATGAAAATATTAAATATTGAGTCTTTTTAGCTTTCATAAATACTTCCTGTTCACTAAAATTTATTATGACGACCTTATTCAAATTATTTAGAGCTTACTTTAATCAGAATCTTGCGAAAGAGCAATCTCGTTTGAGAATTCAGGTACATTGTACCCTCTTACCATGAAATATGCTGGTTGACCTCCTAGGTCTGCCGTTTCGTATTCTGCTTTTATGGTAACTGATTCACCAGGCCATAGCGTAACATAGTTATCAGTATAGGTTACAGGCAGCACTTCCTTGTGGCCATCCTCTCCTCTTACAACCTCGACATGCACAAAGAATGCGATATTGTTCATGCTTGTGTTACTCACACTGATGGTGGCTGTCTCATTACCATCTCTGACCTCTTTAAAGGCAACTGCAGTCACATTATTGTTCGTTTCCAGAAGGTTAAGGCCTGTTAGATCAGCGTAATCAGTTACATCTCTCATGTACCATCTAATATTGTCGCTAAGTATATCCTGCTGGGTAGAGTACCAGTAGAGATTGGAACTAACCAGATCCCCCGATGAGTCTTTGAGTTGAAGCCGTAAGAAGTAGGTATTTGAGAGACCGGTGATTGACGGTATAGTCAAGACCTCCGTACAGGCATTCGCCGACAGCACATCTAATGTTACCTGTTCCGCGTATTGCTGTGTAAGGTCCGGGATGTTATATACACTTACGTAAGCTGTCATGTTGGAGTAATCATTCAGTGTTGAGTTAAACACTTTGACCTTGTTAGGTGTTATTGATGTATTCTCAGGCGTAGTATTATAATCCCACAGTATATGCACCGGCTCCAACGCCTTCTTCGCTCCAAAGAAACTGCCGGCAGGCTTCATGTAATAATCATACAGCTCCCAGGTAAGCGCCGGCCACGCACTATTACCCATCCAAAAGATTGTCCCGGTTGCAAGTGTATATGCATTCGCAGCATACGCTTCGAACTGAGAACGCACCTGCTCATAATTCATTAATTGGGATCTATCAGAATACTCAGTAATATTATTAGGTTTGCCATAACGTTTATTCATTGCATTGTTGTAGACATTAATGTCTTTGAAAGTACTCCAGCTGGTGCCAGCATGAAATTTCCAGCTGGTATCTCTGACAAAACTTATCGGCCAGAGTTCCTTTTCCGGAATGAACTTCCGTAGGCTGTCCTCAGGCGGAGGTGTTTCACCGCCCTGTTCGGCGCAGAAACCGAATGCACCTCCTGATTTTGTGTCATAATACCAGTAGTTAGGCGGCACCCATTTGTATGGGCCATTCATCTTGATACCACTCTGACCACCAGAGGTGCTGGAGCGAGCAGGATTCTGCCAGTGCAGCTTTTCTGCGATATCCCTGTACGCAGTGAGAATTGAAGATGGCGGATCCCCATCGCTGGCATATGTCCAGACCAATGCACTGGCGTGATGTCGCATAAGACGCATCTGGCTTTCCAGAGAAGCAAGGGCAACACCATGTTCTGCAGAAGTCCATTCGTCCCAATTTTCCCATTTGCTGCAGCATACGAAACCAGGCATGAGAAGCATACCTTCACGATCTGCAATGTCATATATTTCTTTGTTCCCAAGTATGCCTTCGAAACGAATTGTATTTATGTTCATATCCTTAAAATATCTCATATGTTTCTCATTTACCGCAGTACCCCATCTCATAAGCATATCCCACACATATGCTGCACCACGGATAAGGATGTCTTGACCATTGATTTTAAAACCAACGTACGAGTCGCCGTAGATAGGAGAAGTCATATAATCAGTAATCTGGCGAATACCAAATTTGATTGACTTAGCGTCACTCTTTATATCATCAAGTTCAAAACAGATATCAAGGTTGTAAAGCTCCGGGTCCCCCATATTATAAGGCCACCACAGGGCAGGGTCGGAAATATGCAGTTGTGTGAATGTCTCCGGATCAAAAACAATCTCCCTGCGCTCATTGGGATCAAGAGTAACATCTTGCTGGAACGAGATTGTCGGGTATCCTTCCTTAGTAATCTCGCCTTTAAGAACTCCAGTCACAGGATTTACTGAACCATTGACAGCATCCACATAGACAGTAAGGTCAGCAGAGTCAGTGTCAGGTAGCGGCAGAACAGTTTTTACAAAAGGATCCCGTAGCGCAACCGGGCCAGCCATATCCAGGATAACTTTACCCCAGAGACCGCCATTCATATCCTTGGGTGCCGGATTCCAGTCCACATACCAGAAAGTAAGATCATTTTCAACAGGAGGAGTGACCATAACTGCCAGGGCATTAGTTTTACCGGGCTGGATCAAACCGGTTACATTGTAGTCGTGATTTACCATAGTGCCTTCTGCGTTTTCGTCTAGCAGTTTGCCATTCAGCCAGATCTGACCGCTATAGGCAATACCTTTAAATCTCAGCCAGTATTGCTGCCCGGAGGAACCGGCCGGCGCAGCGAATTCTGTCCTGTACCACCAGTTTTTGCCCGTTAATATTGGTACTGAGTTTAAGTTTGTTCCAAAGTAAAGACTGTCCTCACCCTCGCCATCCTTGTACACGCCATTTGCTGCCAGTGCAGCCAGGATAGTTGAGGGAACATTTGTAGGGTACCAACTTGAAACATCATATCCCACCTGGGATATTGTAGCATCTTCATCTGCCACCTCTTCTGCTGAAATTAGCGCCCACCCTTGCGACAGCTCTATTGATTCAACCTTAGACACAGGAATTTCTCCCGGCACAGCAGTTTCTTCCGCACTCATAGTTATCCGACAACCTACTGTGCTGAAAATAATTATTAAAACAATTATAGTTATTAAAAACATATAAAGCCTTGTTTTCCCCTGTGTATTCACTTTAAGCCTCTCCTGATAGTTATTTTTTGGTGTTGTAGTATCCCTAGTGCTAATTAGGCAACAAAATATAACACTTTGATTGAAATAGTGGCATCTTCAAGCTTCATTCTCTTTTTAGTTACGCCTTCATTTATTAGGCAAAACGAGCCCGCTTATATATAATTTTATGCGATAGTTTTTTCAGTTTTCTTATCTATAATGTTTATCTTGCTAATATCTAATTTTATCTTTATTCTATCGTCAACTGCAAGCTTGACGGTTGGCGGAGCAATCATCTGAATAATTTTATCTTCTATTTCTAATCTAGCAATGATTTCTCTTCCAAGCATTTCAGTAAAGCTAACTCTCGCACAAATTAAATCGGATTTCTCTTCTCCGCATATAGAAATTTCGTCCGGTCTAACGCCCAGTATTAAATCAGGACTTTTTGCTTTCGTTTTTATTTTTTTTACTAATGATTCAGGAATTTTAACACTAATGCCCTTGGCTACCAGAGAAGACCTCTTCTCATCAAGTGTGCATTCTATAAAATTCATTTGTGGTGAGCCAATAAAGCTAGCTACAAAAAAGTTTGCTGGATTCTCATAGAGTTCTGAGGAACTTCCTATCTGTACTATCTTGCCTTCATTTATAATAACTATCCTATCAGCCATAGACATTGCCTCGACCTGATCATGAGTAACAAAGATGGTAGTGACGCCCAGTTTTTTTTGTAAGTTATACAATTCAACCCTCATCCCTATCCGGAGCTTTGCATCCAGATTAGCCAGAGGTTCATCCAGTAGGAATACTTTTGGCTCTCTTACGATTGCCCTTCCGAGCGCAACCCTCTGAGCTTCACCGCCACTCAATTGTCCCGGCATTCTATTTAGCAAACCTCTTATTTCTAGAAGATCTGCGACTTTATTTACCCTTTGTTTAATTATACTCCTCTTGAATCTAAGCATCTCAAGTGGGAACGACAGGTTTTTAAATACGGTCATGTGTGGCCATATAGCATAAGTCTGAAAAACCATTGATATATCCCTATTTTTTGGAGATTTATCGTTAACCAGTTTACCTCCGATGTAAATTTCACCTTTCGTCACATCTTCAAGTCCTGCAATCATACGCAGCGTTGTTGTCTTGCCGCAACCTGATGGACCCAGTAAGCAAATAAACTCTCTTTCTTTTACTACTAGATTTATATTGTCAACCGCTATTGTTTTTTTATTAAAAACTTTAGTCAGGTTCTTCAGCACGACTTCATTTCCAGTAGACATTTTTTATAGCCTCCTTTGTTTTTTAGTCATTTAACACTCCTCACATAAGTATAGTCCAGAGTTTTCTCATTTATTCCCTAAATCCAAACACCTACCCTACAATTAATAAATCACGTGTTAATCATAATATTAATACATACCTTCGCTCAGCTAATAAGCTTATTAACATCTTCAATGACCAATCACCATGAGGAATTACAAATCCTCTTTTTTTTTAAATAAACAAAACTTCTTACTACTTAGCCTATTTACCTGGAAACTTTATCTCTTTTAATTTTTAAAACAATACTTTAGAAAATATTCTACCAGTAAATATTAAAGTGTTTGAGTTGTATAAACTTATTTTTTAAATTTTTCTTTAGCTGTAAGCAGGTAACCAAGCCCTTTTTCGTGTAAAACTACTATTTTTTTTCTTCTTCCAGCTTACTTTCATAGGTTCCTCAGATATTATGTGGAAATTCAACCCATAAAGAATCTCTACCTCTTCACATAACCAAGCCCGGTGAATCCCTTAATAAGATAACCAATTGCAATTATTGCGATGATTATAGTCGGCACCGCAGCAATAAAGGCACTTGCCAGCACCAGGTTTATGTCTGAAAGTTGTCCCCTTATATCCCATAGCCCGGCAAGCGCTACCTGCACCGTGGCCAAATCCCTGCTCTGAAGCACTACCATGGGCCAGATGAGATCATTCCAAATCCATACTGAGTTTAGAAGCCCAATCGAGATTAAGGCTGGCTTGATTAAAGGGACAATTATCCTCCAGTAAATTTTAAACTCGGAAGCTCCGGATATCCTGGCTGCCTCTATTAACTCATCCGGCACTGTCAGGATGTACTGCCGCAGAAAGAAAATAGTATAAGCACTGGCACCAGCAGGTAAGATCACACCCAAAAGAGTGTTATTTAACCCTAGCCACGAGATCAACATATAAGATGGAATCAAGCCTATGAAGAACGGAAACATCATCGTTGCTAAAACAAACTTAAACAAAACATCTCGACCCCGGAATTTGAATTTAGCAAGGGCATATCCTGTTAATGAACCTGTAATTAGAATGAGTCCAACTGTACCTACTGTGACAATGGTGCTATTTAGAAAAGCTCTTGAAAAAGATGGCTTCAGCCAGTTCCACGCCCTGATAAAGTTCCCCCATTGCGGGTCAGCCGGAAACCACTTTATAACAGGCGACATTATCTCAGGAGTTGACTTCAACCCCGATATAAACATCCAATAGAATGGAAGAATCGATACAGCTGACCCAAACAGTAACATCACATAAATAGGTATACCTATAATAGTCTTGCGCAGTATTGCTTTAATTTTAATAATACTCTGTACCTCCTCTACGGAAAACTTTGAACACTACTAAAGTCAATGCCATTATGATCACGAAGAATATAACTGCTAATGCTGACCCGTAACCAAATCTGAAGAAGTGAAAAGCATTTCTATACATCCAGAGCACAGGCACGATAGTGGAATTTCCCGGTCCTCCCCTGGTCAGCATGAACACTTCCGTGAAGACCTGTAGAGATCCTACCATTGCCGTAACCGTCACAAATAAAAACACAGGTTTGAGCAAGGGCGCAGTCACACGTATAAACTTTTTCCACGGGCTGGCACCAAAAACATATGCTGCATCATAGTAATCTTTCGGAATGCTCTGTAATCCTGCCGTAAATATCACCATGTTAAGCCCTATGAATTGCCATATGCTCATAAGCATTATGCAATAAAGAGCCTGGTGAATACTAGTTAAAAATGGTTGTTTGGCGAGGCCTACCCCCGCCAACAACCAATTTATTAGTCCATGCTTATAAGAGTACATCCACTGCCATACAAAGCTTATCGCAACTACAGAGGTAATCACCGGAATAAAGATAAGCGTCCTGAAAAAAGGCTTCCCCTTAGCTAATGGACTAACCAATACCAGAGCCAAAAAAAGAGCTATAACGATACATATTGGCTCATAAAAGACATAAATGAATGCGTTTTTCAAACTGATTATAAAAGCTGAATCTTTTAAAGCTGCTGCATAGTTACTTAAGCCTACAAAGTCAGCCTTACTAAATCCCTTAAGTGGATTGTAATTTGTAAAACTAGCACCCACTACAAAGACAATCCTAAATATCCAGAAAACTACAAAATAAACCACTGCAGGAGCTAGAAAATAATAAGGTGTTTTATTAAAACGCATCTTCTAACTTCTCCTACATCCCTGCCATTATTGCTTCAATTTGTGCTGCTGCGTCATTTAACGCTTCTTCTGGAGTCATAGTCCCTACCCAAGCTGATTCAAGATTTGTTCCGAGTATATATTGGAACTCTTCAAAATTCTCACAGTATTCGTAACTCCTTCCATAGTCAGTAGCTATTTGGTTTCCATCTCTGAACCAGAAACCTGGATTATCAGTTGCGAACACTTCATTATTCTCCTGATCGCTGATTCTAGCCGGAGTGATCAAATGCTCAATTAAGAAATCGCCCATCTTCGACATCCCAGTTTCAGTCTGTGGTTCGTTTATCCATTTGAGTAAATCCCAAGCTGCATCAGCGTTGCCAATTTCCTCTGCTCTTTCAGAAACCATAGTTGCCCAACCAAAAGTAAGCGATACGGGCTCCATACTTTCTTCTGACACTGGTACTGGCGCAATTCCCAGGTGGGTAAAGTTCTCTTCCATAGCATCCTTGAGATAGGACATCCATGACGGCAGGATCATCATAGCAACTTCTTCGTTAGCCCAGGCATCCCACCAAACATCTATCAATACTTGAGAATTGTATGCTTCGTCCATAAGGTCAGTATATAATTTAACTGCTTCTACACCTTTTTCATCATTGAACAATACTTCTTTTGCTTCAAGATCCCAGAGTTCTCCACCACTTGCCCAGAGGAGGTTTGCAAACTGCATCAGCTGTTCTTCAGGCATAGCATCATAGAAAGGCAAAAAGCCTGTCGTTCCATATCCTTCACCAACTTCTTCTTCAACTTCCTCTTCAGCTTCTTCTTCTACAACAGGACGAGGTTCCTTATCCGTACAAGCTAGAGCTATCTCTCGAAATTCTTCCCATGTACTTGGAGGTTCTGTATAACCTGCTGCTTCAAGAATTGGCTTATTATAAACTAAGAACCAGGAATTGTACTCAGTCGGATAGCCATAAATACTTCCATTATAAGTAACTCCCTCTACTGAAGGGGCAGCAAAATTATCTGTTAGATCCGCAGTAACTGCATCCGGAGTTGTGGCCAGCATTTCAGCTTCAGCAAATGTAGGTATCCACATCTGGTGCCCATGAATAATATCCGGATCTGAACCAGCTGCACGCATGGTCATTATTTTTTCGTAGAATGCATCAAATTCTACAGTAAGAAACTCAATTTCTACTGCAGGATTAAGCTCCATGTATTCAGCAAATACCTCATCCCAGTAATCTATCATCCAGGGATCGGTCCAGTGTGTTAAAAAAACTAATTTTGTAGGAGCTGCTTCTTCAGTTACTTCTTTCTCTTCAGCTGCTTCCTCCTCTTCTGCTTCTTCCTCCTCTTCTGCTTCTTCTTCTTTCTTACATCCTGCAAGTGAAAAAGTTGCCACTACAGATATAGTAAGCATCACTACTAACAACAACAATAATAATTTTTTCATTTCTTTTCACACTCCTTATAAATTATTTTCATTTAAAATAAATGAATGAACCTTGAGATTTGTTTTGCATACAACCTTAGAATGTCCAAGGTGTATTTAATTTAAACAAATCTCATTTATTTCGACATACAACCTCCTTTCATCTCTTCATAGCATTAAGAATAAATTTATACTGATTTTAATAGATTTTATTCTTATAAAAATATTGTCTTATCTTCTAACCTTAAATTTAATACCATCTACCGGTATTTTTATATTTTATATGGAAACCTGCTTATTATTTGTGAACTTATTGCAAAATCCGAAGCCCTTATGATACAGGCACCTTCACCTTTCTAAATAATTAATGAGTTTATTTTATACTGTTATCCAAAACTTTAATATTTTAATTATAAGTCATTACTTTAACAGTCAGTTATTATCTACATTATTAATTAGTTA
Source organism: Actinomycetota bacterium (assembly GCA_034660395.1). GTDB lineage: Bacteria > Actinomycetota > Humimicrobiia > Humimicrobiales > Humimicrobiaceae > JAQVEM01. Next base: position 99 of record JAYEJA010000038.1, on the reverse strand, counting down.
AATTAATTTATTAAATTCATTATACTTATAAATACCCTATTGTCAAGCAGTTGAATTGCCTTGTCATCTAAGAATTAAAAGTGCACACCTATAGCTATA
>JAYEJA010000037.1:0-19558 GCA_034660395.1 Actinomycetota bacterium | reverse complement strand
AATAATAAAATAAGTATTAATTATTTAAATATCTTCTTACAATTACAATAAAATTAGAAATTTTTTAAGAGTTTAAATAACTTAGTTAATACTTCTAATTTCAACTTCTACATTCCCCCTCCAATTTTATCATTGGAAAAAACAAAAATGATATATTATACTATACGGCGGGTTGAAGGAGGTCTTTACTTATGCTGCTCTGCGTCAATTAAGAAAAAGGCAGATAGTAGCAGCTATGTAACAGCTCCTGTAAGGGAACCACTTTAAAAAATAACAGCTCCCTTACAAATTAACTGATTAAAAATATTTGGTGATTATTTACTAAAAGATGAAAATAATCTATAACAAAATATTCCTTGAGCATGATACCGGGATGCACCCCGAAAACAGGAAGCGGCTGGAATCTCTGGGGAAGCTTCTGGAAACGGATGTAATAAACGGGGAAAAATACCTGGGTCTTATGCACACCAAAAAATATATCGAGCATGTAAAAAAATACTGCTCCGAGTCAAAGCCCCTTGACAGAGATACCTTTACTTCAAAAAAAAGCTACCAGGCAGCAATTTATGCCGTAGGCGCAACCATAATGGCATCCGAATCAAATGACTTTGCGCTGGTGAGGCCTCCCGGGCACCATGCGTTTCCTGAGGAGTCAAGCGGCTTCTGTATATTTAACAATATTGCCATAGCGGTAAAGAAACTGGTAGATGAAGGTAAGAGAGTCCTTATAGTTGACTTCGATTCCCATCTGGGGGACGGCACAGTTAAATTCTTTTATGATACCGACAGGGTGCTTTACTGGTCCATTCACCAGTATCCTGCATTTCCCGGAGGAGGGTATGTAAATGAAATAGGCGAGGGCAAGGGAAAAGGTTATACCATATGTGTTCCGCTTCCTCCCGGAAGCGGAGATGAAATCTTTGCCGATGCGATTGAAAGCTTCTTACCTGTCGCACTGCAGTTCAAGCCGGATGTGGTGGCATGCTCGGCAGGATTTGACGGGCATCATTATGACCTTCTTCTTGACCTGCGCTACAGTCTTGCTGCATATTACAAGCTGGGAAAGATACTGGGGAAAAACTTTGATAATATATTTGCCACGCTTGAAGGCGGCTATAATATAGAGATGTTTCCAAAGTGCCTTAAAAACTTCATAGCTGGTGTAAACGGTGAAAAGCTCCCTTACGGCGAGAGGGCTACAGACTCAAGGATAATAGCCATTAATGAATTTGAAGTAAGAAGAATCGAGCTTGAAAAAAATCTAAGGCAGTTCTGGAAGATATAAATTACTGGAAGGTGAAATATGGGCACGTTTGAAAAATTAAAAAAGCTTTTTAACCCGCAGGTAATTGCGGTTATAGGCGCAAGCAACGCGAAGGGCAGCGTGGGATATGACCTGATAGCAAACCTTATAGGTTCGGGTTTTGAAGGCATTGTATATCCGGTAAATAATAAAAGGGCAAGTATCCAGGGGGTAAAGGCATACCCTTCGGTAGGTGATATACCCGATAAGATAGACCTGGCAATAATAGCCACTCCCGCTGCTATTGTACCTGAAGTGGTAAAGCAGTGCGGTGAAGCGGGAGTTGGCGGAATTGTTATAATCTCTGCCGGTTTCAGTGAAGCAGGGAAAAAGGGAGAAGAACTGGTAGAAGAGATTATGGAGTACAAGAAAAAATACGGGATGATAATAGTAGGGCCCAACTGTCTTGGCTTTATAAAATCCTCGAGCCATCTTAATGCAAGTTTTGCCGGTAAAATGGCTCTTCCGGGAAAGATTGCCTTTATCTCCCAGAGCGGGGCACTGTGCACCTCTATTCTTGACTGGTCGGTAAAAATGAATGTGGGATTCAGCCACTTCGTATCAATCGGCTCCATGATAGATGTAGGATTTCATGACCTGATTGATTATTTCGGGCAGGATCCCGAAACGGAAAGCATAATAATCTATATGGAATCCTTAACCGATGCCAGGAAGTTCCTGTCGGCGGCAAGGGCGTTTTCAAGAAGCAAGCCCATTATCCTGCTCAAGGCAGGAAAAAGTGAAGAAGGCGCGCAGGCAGCCATGTCGCATACCGGAAGCCTGACGGGAAATGATGTCATATTCAATGCGGCGTTCAATAGGGCTGGAGTCATAAGGGTGGATACCATAGAAGAACTTTTTAATGCAGCCAATGCCCTGTCAATGCAGAAAAGGCCGGATGGCAAAAGGCTTGCAGTGGTTACGAATGCAGGTGGCCCCGGGGTAATAGTTACGGACTCATTGGTTGAAAGCGGCGGCGAGATGGCGAAACTCTCTGAAGAAACCATGGAAACCTTAAATAAAGTTATGCCGCCTGCATGGAGCCATGGCAATCCAATAGATGTTCTTGGTGATGCTAAGCCGGAGATATATAAGGCGGCAGTGGACCTGTGCCTGGAAGATAAAAATGTGGATGGCATACTTCTGGTTCTTACCCCGCAGTCAATGACGGATCTTGAGGGAATTGCAAGGAAAGTAGTGGAGCTTCCGAACAGGTACAAAAAAACGATCCTTGCTTCATGGATGGGGGAAGATGATGTTAAGGCGGGATCCGATATTCTCAAGAAGGGAAGGATACCGTGCTTCAGGGTGCCCGAGGATGCCGTAAAGACATTCATGCACATGTATAATTACTCCAGGAACCTGGAACTTCTTTATGAGACTCCGGAAACCATACCCAGCGCCTTCCATCCCGAAAAGGAAAAAGCAAAGAAACTGATAAAAAGTGTATTTAAGGAAAAAAGGTATACGCTTAAGGAGCAGGAGGCAAAACAGCTTCTGGAGCTTTACCATATTCCCGTAATTAAGAATATAGTCATATCTTCAAAAGAGGAAGTATCAAAAATTAAAGATAATGTGGGTTATCCCGTCGCCATGAAGGTAGTATCTCCAGATATACTGCACAAGACGGACGTGGGGGGAGTCAAGCTTAATATAAGGTCGGCAGAGGAGGCAAAAAAAGCTTTCAGCGAAATTATAAAAGATGCGAAGGCAGGTGCGCCTGAAGCGAAGATAGAAGGCATCCTGGTGGAGCAGATGATTTCCAAAAGATATGAATTGATTATAGGTTCCGAAAAGGACCCGCTTTTCGGTCCTTCCATATGTTTCGGCATGGGCGGAGTTGCCGTTGAAGTATTTAAGGATATAAATATAGGACTTCCGCCTCTTAACATGGCTCTTGCCATGAGACTGATTGAGGATACGAAAATATACAAGCTTCTAAAGGGATACAGAGGGATGGAATCTGTGGATATAGAAGCCATACAATTCCTGCTTTATAAGTTCGCCTACCTTCTTTCCGATTTTCCGGAGATAAGGGACATTGAAATAAATCCGTTTGGAATAGATGCAGTGGGGGGAACCGTTCTGGATGCCAAGGTAATACTGGATAAGAATATGGCAGGGAAAAAGGTAGAGCCCTATTCGCATATGGTGATATCCCCTTACCCCAGTGAATACATAATAGATTTTAAAATGAAAGATGGGCGCAAGTCGGTGCTCAGGCCGATAAGGCCCGAAGACGAGCCCATGGAAGAGGAAATGTTTACCAGGTTTTCGGAACAGACACAGCGTTTCAGGTTTTTCCAGTTAATAAAAGATATAACGCATGAGTTTCTTATACGCTACACCCAGATAGACTACTACAGGGAAATAGCCATAATTGCCGAGGTTGAAGAAAAGGGCAGAAAAAAAATGGCGGGAGTTGGGAGACTGATAGCTGACCCGTATAACGAGACTGCCGAGTTCGCCATCGTTGTTGCAGACCCCTGGCAGTTCAAGGGTCTGGGAAATAAACTGACCGATTATATGCTGGAAATTGCAAAGGAAAGAAAAACAAAAAAGGTATATGCCAGTGTTCTGGACGAGAACGTAATAATGGTTCATATGTTAAGGAAGAGGGGCTTTAAGGTTACAAATAATGACGGAGAATATTATTGTGAACTTGAATTAGAATAAAATTGCCTTATTTAACTGTAATTCTCACTGTGATTTATTGAATTATTTCACTGGGATTGAATATTGATAGTATTTATGCACTAAAAAAAATTGTTTTTTGTATTGAGTTTTAAATAGAATCTGATAGACTATGCAATGGCATTGCCTCAGAATTTATTTTAAAAATAATAAAAAGATATATTAAATTGTATTTTTAGGAAAGGAATGGTTTGTAATGGAAGAAAATAAGGGTCGAAAATTCCCCCCTTCTAATGAAATCCAGAAAGATGCGTGGATTTCTTCGATGGAAGAGTACCAGAAAATGTGGGATCAATCAATCAATGACCCGGACAAATTCTGGCTGGAGCAGGCAAAGGTTCTTGACTGGTTCAAGGAGCCTACCAGGTCTCTGGAATATAGCTGGGATGTAAAATCAAGGACGATAGATCACTCCTGGTTTGCAGACGGAGAACTCAACGTATCCTATAACTGCCTGGACCGGCATCTTGGAACGGAAGTTGAGAAAAAGACTGCTATTATCTGGCAGGGAGAAGAAGAAAATGCGGTTAAGAAATTTACATATAAGGAGCTGCATAAGGAAGTCTCAAAATTTGCCAATGTGCTGAAATCAAAAGGTATTAAAAAGGGAGACCGTGTGGCCATTTATATGCCGATGGTTCCGGAACTTGCAATAGTTATGCTTGCCTGCACAAGAATAGGTGCTATTCACTCAATTATTTTTGGCGGCTTTAGCTCTGAGGTCATAAGAGGCCGTGTAAATGATTCTGATTGCAAGATGCTTATTACCGCGAATGTATCCATTCGTGCCGGAAAACATATACCCTTAAAGAAAATTGCTGATGAGGCACTTGAAAGCTGCCCTACAATAGAATCTGTTATAGTGGCAAAGGTAAACGATGAAAAGTGCAATATGAAGGAAGGGCGTGACTTCTGGTACAGCGATGAGATGGAAAAGGCAGGCGATGACTGTCCGCCCGAGAAAATGAATGCCGAAGACCCCCTGTTTATCCTGTATACATCGGGTTCAACCGGCAAGCCAAAAGGAGTCGTGCACACGACAGGCGGTTATCTGCTGCATGTGGCAATGTCACATAAAATGGTATTTAACATGCATGATGATGATGTTTACTGGTGTACCGCTGATATCGGCTGGATTACGGGTCATAGCTATATTGTCTACGGACCTCTGGCAAATGGAGCAACCAGCCTGATGTTTGAAGGTGTACCTACATATCCGGATGCAGGGAGGTTCTGGCAGATTTGCGATAAGTTTAAAGTTACAGTCTTCTATACTGCGCCTACTGCAATAAGAGCATTGATGCGCCTGGGTGATGAATGGGTTGAAAAGCATAAGCTGGATTCACTGAGGATTCTGGGAACGGTCGGAGAGCCGATCAATCCCGAGGTATGGCTGTGGTATTTCGACAAAGTAGGACATAGCCGATGCCCGGTTGTTGATACCTGGTGGCAGACCGAAACCGGCGGATTTATGATTACTCCGCTGCCCGGTGCAATGACACTGAAACCCGGAAGTGCGTCACGTCCATTCTTCGGAGTTGACCCGGTGGTATTAAGGGATGATGGTACGGAGTATGATAAAAATGAAAATGGAAAGCTCTGCATAAAAAAACCATGGCCCGGAATGATGAGGACCATGTGGGGCAACCATGAGCGCTTTGTTGATACATACTTTACAATGTTTGAGGATATGTATTTTACGGGAGACGGCTGCCGCGTGGATGAAGACGGCGACCTGTGGCTGATGGGCCGTATTGATGATGTGGTTAACGTATCAGGGCACCGTATTGGTACTGCAGAGGTTGAAAGTGCGATTGTCAGCCATGACATGGTTGCAGAGGCGGCAGTTACGCCTATTCCTCATGATATCAAAGGTCAGGCGCTTTATGCCTTTGTAACTCTAAAGAAGGGAGTGGATGAAAGTGATGAGCTTAAAAAAGAGCTGACACTTCATGTCCGGAAGGAAATCGGGCCTATTGCAACTCCGGAGGCGATACAGTTTGCCAAGTCACTTCCCAAAACAAGGTCCGGTAAGATTATGAGGCGTATCCTTCGTAAGATTGCCGAGAAAAATACTGATAACCTGGGTGACATAACCACACTGGCTGACCCGAGTGTAGTAGAAACTCTGATAGCCAGGCGTGGTGAATAGAATCCCGTGATTTAAATAAAATGGGTGTATCGCAAGACGGTACACCCATTTTATTATAACTATAAAAAAGGAGATTTTATGGATAACAGTAATGATTCTCTACCTGTTAAGAACAAAGGATGGATGGTAACATTTGCAGGAATGGGTATTAACCTGGCGCTTGGTATTCTTTATACCTGGAGTGTCATCAGTGAAGCCATACCCAAAGAGTGGGGCTGGACCGAAACAGCAAAATCAATGCCGTATATGTTCGCATGCCTCATGTTTTCACTGGTAATGGTTGGTGCGGGGCGTATGCAGGACAAAATCGGCCCGCGAATTGTTGCTGCCATTGGAGGACTTTTAGTCGGTCTTGGTTTTATAATTGCTAGCCAGACTACATAAGCAATCGGCTATTTGCTCGGATTCGGCATACTGACCGGTGCAGGTATCGGTTTTGCCTATGCAGCCACTACTCCGCCGGCTGTTAAATGGTTCCCTGCTGCAAGGACGGGCCTGATAGCGGGACTTGTGGTTTCCGGTTTCGGGCTGGCATCCGTTTATACTGCGTCGCTTTCAAAATGGCTTATAGCGCAGTTTGGTATCCAGATAGCGATGCTGGTTCTGGGTATAGGATTTTTTATCCTGATAACAGGTATAAAGTCAATTGCATCATTGATATGGAATGGGCTGGCAGGAATTCTGGAGTCTCCCCCGGAGGGATATGTTCTGGAAAAGCAGGAAACTTCCAGGAAGGCAATCGTCCATGATAAAAATAATGGACTCCTGTCGAGATGCTTAAGAGCCCGCAGTTTTATATTATCTGGTTTATGTACGCCTTTGGAGCAGGAGCCGGGCTTATGATTATATCAAAGCTGGCCACTATTGCGGTCCATCAGGCAAGCATTGAGCTTGGATTTATCCTGGTAGCAGTTCTTGCCATAGGTAATGGTGCCGGAAGAGTTATTGCCGGAGTCCTTAGCGATAAGATAGGACGCAGGGCAACATTATTTTTAATTTTTGCCATACAGGCAGTGGCTATCTTCCTACTGTCAATTACGAGAGAAGGGTCAGTGATGGCAACCATTCCGGTAATGGCGGTTCTATCGGCCCTGGTAGGTATGAACTACGGCGCGAATCTATCCCTTTTCCCGGCGCTGACAAAAGACTATTATGGATTGAAAAACTTCGGTATAAATTACGGGCTGGTCTTTACCTCCTGGGGTGTTGGAGGATTCATGCTCTCGTTTCTGGCAGGCAGGATGTATGACATATACCAGACATTTGCAGTTGCCTACTACGGAGCTATGGGGCTGCTGGTTCTGGGAGCTGTTATGGTCTTCTTCCTGAAGCCCCCGAAAAATGCAGCTTAAAATATTATTTTAAATACGGCGGCGCGGCCGGTGATATAAACACTTAAACCGCGCTGCTTTATATTTAAAAACACAATTCTCTTTATCCTTATTGAAAATTTTCTTTTGGTCAAAAAATACATTTAAATTTTCGTATGAGCTGTTATAAATAAAAAGATAATAGTAGTATATAAATTGTTAAAACCATCAATCAAAAATCTTATGCGAAAGCGGGAGGGATATGAATTTAACATTTTACGGTGCTGCCAGGGAAGTTACCGGAAGCTGCTTCTATCTGGAATCAGGCGGTAAAAAATTCCTGATAGACTGCGGACTGCAGCAGGGACAGGATGAAAAGGATGACCAAAAGCTTCCATTTGATGCGTCTGAAATAGACTTTGTTATACTGACCCATGCCCATATCGACCACAGCGGGAGGCTGCCTCTTCTGGCAAAGGGCGGTTTTAAGGGAGATATCTATGCAACGGGAGCCACCTGCGACTTAATGCCGGTGATGCTGAGGGATAGTGCGGGAATACAGGAGATGGATGCCAGATGGAAAAATAAGAAGGGCAAAAGAGCAGGTAAAAGCGAAGTAACCCCGCTGTATACCATGTCCGATGTTGAAAAAACCTTAAAATTAATGGTGCCCTGTGAATATGGAAACATAAACGAAGCCGGCAGCGGAATAAAATTCAGTTTCGTGGATGCCGGCCATATTCTTAGCTCGGCATCGGTTGAAATATCCTTAACGGAAGGCGGGAAAGATAGAAAAATAGTCTTCTCGGGAGACATAGGAAATACAAGGCAGCCCATAATAAAGGACCCGCAGTATATAAATGAAGCGGACTACATGGTTATGGAATCAACATACGGGGATAGAAAACATGAAAAAAGCGATGATTACGCCCTGGAGCTGGCAGGTATTATGGAGAGGACGCTGAAGGCGCGAGGAAATGTGATTATTCCGTCATTTGCCCTGGGAAGGATGCAGGGCCTCTTATATATAATCAGAGAAATAAAGGAAAGGGGACTGGTTAAAAATTCTGATTTCCCGGTTTATGTTGACAGCCCCATGGCATCCGAGGTCACAAAAGTATATGAAGAAGACCTCAGGGCCTATGCGGATATGGAAACAAAAGGAATAGCGAAAAAGGGTGTAAATCCGCTTACCTTTAAGAATTTAAGATTTACCAATTCAACGAGAGAATCAATAGTCCTAAATAACGACCCCGAACCGAAGGTAATTATCTCATCCAGCGGAATGTGTGAGGGAGGCAGAATAGGGCATCACTTAAAGCACAATCTGTGGAAGGAGGAATGTGCCCTGGTATTTGTCGGGTTCCAGGCATACGGGACGCTGGGGAGGATACTGCTTGACGGCGCTAAAAAGGTAGAGATTTTTGGCGAAAAGATAGCGGTTAAGGCAAATATCTATAATTTTACGGGCCTGTCCGCGCATGCTGATAGGGATGGGCTTCTTAAGTGGATAAAAAGTTTTAAAAGAAAACCTGAAAAAGTTTTTATTGCCCACGGGGAGGATTCCGTCTGCGATATATTTGCAGGTGCTCTTAATGATATGGGTTTTTCGACAGTTTCTCCTTTATATAAATCGGTCTATGATTTATCAAATGGTAAGCCCGTATCAGAGGGTGTTGAAATTGGGAAAGAGGAGTACCGCGCTGAAGAGGAGGAAGCTGTCCGCTCGGCTTATGCAAAACTGCTTGGTGCCGGGAGAAAATTATCAAAGGCTATAAGGTATAAGAAGGATGCGGAAGATAAAGAACTTGAAAACTTTGCGGAGGAAATTGACAGGCTGGCGGGAAAATGGAAATAAAGGATTTTTAGAAAAATAATAGTTTTATAATTATTTTTTTATGTTTATAGTAAAATACTAATAATTATTAATAGTGGAAGGGGAATTGAATGGCTAATGGACTAAAAGACTGCGGCGGTTCGGGTATTGCTGGAGTTGCATATTTCATGGCATTTATCGGGGCAGCAGTATATTTCATACAGGGTGCGGGAACTTTCTGGCTTGGCGTACTCGGATTTTTAAAGGCTCTTGTATGGCCGGCTTTCCTGATATACAGGCTGCTTGAATTTCTGTAAGTTTAAGATACTAATTCCGGCAGAACTTAAGATAAATTAATGGTGGGTAGTATTGGATTTGAACCAATGACCTCTGCGATGTCGACGCAGCGCTCTAACCATACTGAGCTAACCACCCACGCCGGTTTTTAATATATCTTTTTCTTCCTTATTAACTGTATTATAATCCCGCTTGCCACAACTGCAATTCCTGCAATACCGGCATATATTATTGAATTATAAGCTGCACCGGTATCGGCTGTTCTTTTTATGATAATTCCTGCCAGCGTCCAGATAACAACCAGGCAGTAGAATATATCATTTCTTATAAATACAGTCAAAAGTGTTATTACCACTCCCACTGCTATTACTATAACTGTCCACAACTGATCGCTTATTCCAAATCCATCCCAGTTGATATCCACAAGAAATACGGTGACGTTAGCGATGGTAGCAATGGTAATCCATCCAAGATAGGTACTGAATGGAATATTTACGAGGATTTTTTCTGAGTTTCTTATCCCCGGCCTGCCCGTGCCGAGTCTTGTGTAGATAAGTATAAGGGTTATAAGGAGAAGAAGCATTATAATAAGGGAAAGCCAGACTATTTCATAATGCCATGCTAATATCCATCCGGCGTTGAAGATACATGAAAGGAAAAAGAGTATCCCTATCTTTTCAAAAATCCCTCTTTCTTCTGCACTTTTCCTGAAGGCAATTACAAGCTGATAAACTATAAATATTGCCAGGAATAGATAAATGGCGCCCCATATGGAAAATGTTATGCCTGCAGGAACAAATAAGTTCGGATATTTATCCGAGAGTTCTCCGGTTGTTATATTATTGACGGGAAGAAGCGTAGCCAGGGCATTTACCGTAAAAACTGCTATAAAACCGATAAGATTCAAGAAAGCATAAGTTATTTTTGCAGTTTTTCCTGCCATTTGTATCCTCCTTTATCTAATAGTGAAAAGTTTAAATCTACAAGTAATAATAATAGTTATATTACATTAAAATAAATATTTGTTAAATATTTAACCTGATGCTGCCTTTTATTTCCCGGAGTTTTTTTTATAAATTTTATTGAATATTTTTCTGCAGGCGGGGCAGCGGCTGATTAATTCATCCAGGTTCGCTTTAATATCGATTTCACCGTATTTAAGACTCAAGTAATCAATTTCCGGCATGGGGGAATTGTGTTTCATCCCCCTTGAAATCATTTCATCTGCCAGGATGTAGTGCCTTTTCTTTAATAAATCCATTCGCACAAGTTTATTATTACAGTATCCTTTTAAGCTTATTTTCTTTTTTATGCAGCCCGCGAACATATGCATTTCCAGATGCTCGCCCAAAAGATGCTTATTGCATAATATCTTCGGGTCAACGCCCCACATCCTTATATGCCGTCACCTGTAAATTAGTAGAGTGTTTTTTTATTTTTACATTTGCTCAAAGTGCTTTTATCTAAAATGATACTGTTATTTAGAAAATTAAAAAAGTACATAAAAAGGAGATAATGGTAAAAAATTATTTTTGCCGGTTTATTTCCAGGGTATCCTAAATAGTTACAGCTCTATCTCTTCTTTCTCAATTTCAACTTTTTCAAAGTGATAGAACCTGGCTTTATATAGGATTATAAGTATGATGCAGGAGAAAAATGAATATATAAACCCAAGTATTGTGAAGGAAATCTGCAGCAATCCAAAGAAGGATGCGGCAACAAGAATTAGAAACAGGTTTTTAATGCCCCTGGGTATCTGGTTTATTTTATTGTTTATCAGCCGGGTATAAATAACAGCCATAGTCTCATCCCCGCTTACTTCAACACCCCAGTTATCTGAAATGTTATTCCTGTATTTACCCATGAGATAGGGGTCTGCCTCATCGGCAATTTTTTTGATTTCCTCGATAAAAAGGCTTCTAAAATCCTTATCCTCTCTGAGATATTGCATAAGGTCTATTTATTCAGGATTGTCTGCACCCCTGCCTAAAAGATAACCCTCTATTTCAGGGGGTATTTCTCCGATGTCAAAAGGCGGCTCAATTTCCCCTTCGCCCTGTATGAAGGGGAGGTTTAAAAACAGGTTTAATATTATAAACTCATCTGCGGTTATATCCAGATAGTATATGGGGAGGTATCTGTTTATCATATCGCCAAAGGGCTCGGATATCTTTTCAAGGTGTTCCGGTTCAATTTCTATATTCCTGTCTCTGTCCATGAACGGGAAATTGAAATAAAAAATTACCGATACAAGGATTGCGAAAATTATCATAAAAGTAGGGACAGCCCGCATTATAGTCCTGAGGGGATAAAACTTTATACTATTTTTCCTTTCGGAAATCAGGTTCCTGTTTGCCGAACTGTATCCTGCCAGCAGGATAAATGCGGAGATTAAATAGCATATTACGGCAATCTTACCGACCCATGCGCCATCCTGCCTCAAAAAGAAAAGTAAAAAGCTAAGGCCTATGAGAAGCGAAGAAATAAGAATTATTTTTCTGCTGTCTGTGAGAAGCAGGTATGCAAGTGAAAAAATGATAAGTATGCTGAAAGAGATAGAAGCATATACAAGGTTACCGGTAATGTTGCCTTCCTGCCACATGAAAAGCTCTTTAAGAAAATACCAGAAGACAGCAGCCGCAAGTAAAATAAACAGTGAAAAAACAGATGATTTAATTGTTTTTTTACTTACCATTTTATCTAAAAATATACATCTATTATTCTTATATGGCAATAAGAGGTAAATTTTACATAAAATTTATACAAGGGATAATATTGTTATAATAATAAGAGTAGAAGAGTAAAGCAGTATAGCTATACCCAGAATTATTCCTATCGTATCAAAAAACCTTCCCTTTCTGCTGGAGAGTCCTTTTTTAATTCTATTTAGACCTATGCTGCCGCAGATTATAGAAGCTATTGACAGGCAAAAGACAACAGCAATCTGAATCGTGCCGGCTGTACTTTCTAAAAAAATGTAAACCTGTGACCATAAAACATTGTAGACTATCAACAAAATTAAACCTAAGACCCCCATACTGAAGGCAGCGTTTGGTAATTTTCCGCGCTTTTTTCTTGTGGTACCTTTACTCATATCTCCTCCTTTTATTAAAATAGATGAAAACTGATTTAATATTATTTTAAGTTTAGCATATCCCTAAAATATTGTTTATAGAAAGACCCCGGGTTACCCCGGGTTTAATTTCTAGATTTGTTCGATATAAGACTTTTAAATAGCGTGTTATGTAATAAAGCAGAGCAGTGGAAATAAATATATAAAATAAGAGTTACAAAATAACTGTTAATTTATCATAGTTATCATATATAATTATAATTAATTTACTTTTATTAATTTAATGGAGGTGTCGGATTTGAAAAAGATACTGGTCTTTATAACCGTCTTTTTATTCAGCGCATTTTTATTTGCGTCACCGCTTTTTGCCTATTCGTCCGAGAGCGGGGAAGATGTTACCATCAGCGGAGAAGCGCTCAATGATGTTTATGCGTTCGGAAATAGCGTAAAATTGATAGATGATATCGGGGGAGATTTTATCGCTGCTGCAGGTATGATCGAAGTGTCAGGAAATGTTGATGGAGATTTGATGGCTGCAGGAGGAACAATAGATGTTTCTGGAGATATCGGTGATGATATCAGGGCAGCAGGAGGAAGAATAACCATAGACTCCGATGTTGAAGACGACTTAATGGTGGCTGGAGGTCAGATAAGCATCAGCGGAGATACTAAAATTGGCGGCGACCTGGTCGTCACCGGAGGAACTGTTTCGGTAGATGGTGAAATAGAAGGCAGGCTGATTGCCTCGGGTGGAGACATAACTATTGAGGGAATAATAGGAAAAGGAGTTCAGATTGATTATGTAAACTCCCTTACGGTGACTTCAGCTGCTGACATTGGAGGGGACTTAAGTTATAGTTCGTCAAACGAAGCCAGCATTTCAAAGAATGCAGAAATAGCAGGAGATGTTAAATTTTCTTTAATAGAGTTGCCATCTGAAGAAAAAGAGGCCATAAAAGAAGCTTTGCTTTCCTTTTTTGCCGCTACATATTTTGGCGGTAAATTAATTTCTTTCTTGAGCTTGTTTATACTGGGCATACTGCTTATCCTTGCAATGCCGAAGGTATTCGAGAAGTTTAATGATAGGATGAAAAATACTTTGGGGTATAGTATTGGCGCAGGCGCAATTATGTTATTCGGAGCACCGGTTGTCGTTTCAGTATTAATGGTAATATCCGTATTACTGTTTGTTACCCTTATAGGTTCGGGTGTTGGGATCGCGGCAACGGTTTCTTACATACTCCTATTGATCTTTTATATCCTGCTAATTTATGTTAGCACCATATTCCTGTCATATTTATTGGGGAAAATAATCCTGATGAAAACTTCACTGAAATTTGATAAATATGGATGGAAGGTCCTGGCATTTCTAATCGGCCTGGTTATTATATGCGTTGTTTATAACATTCCGTTTATTGGGTGGCTGATAAGACTCGCGGGAATTCTATTTGGTTTAGGAGCGCTGGCGCTGGTTATAAAAGACTGGCTGGCTGCTTACCGTAAATAAAGATAGGAATGTAGATAATTTAGTATAGATAAAATAGTCCTGCTGAAGCAGCGGGACTATTTTATTAAAAGGGATTTCTCCTTTAATTATCTTTCTATAGCAGTATCCCGGTAATTGATAGTATATATGAGCTTTGTAAAATAAAGAATGGCGAGCTTAAGATTTTTATAAATTTGAATGGGTATTTATTATGATTAATTCTTATAGTTTTGGCAGTATAAAAGTTAACGGTAAAAAATTTACCAGAGACCTTATTATCTATCCTGATAAAATAACTTTAAAATGGAGAAGGAAAGAAGGGCATTTGCTGTCGGAATGCGATATCAGGGAGGTACTGGAGTTCAGGCCGGAGGTATTGATAGCTGGGACAGGGGCATACGGGCTTATGAAAGTTGATAATACGTTAAAGGAAAAGCTGCGGAATCTGGGGATAGAGATTATAGCCATAAAAACTGCAGGGGCGGTGGAGAAGTACAATAAGATTTATAAGGATAAAAAGGTTGTATGTGCACTGCATTTAACCTGCTAATGTTAATGCTAAACAAGGAACGATCAGGGTATATACGATATCTGACTATTAATCCAATCTGATATAATATTGTTAAAATTGAATGTATAATAGTTATCGAAATGGCTTGAGAATACTGATATGAAAATGGTGATTTAAAATGAAAGAGCATAAAAATCACAGTAAGCATGAACACAGTAGGCATGAGCACGGTGGGCATAATCACCACCGGCACATGGTAGCAGATTTCAGGAAGCGATTTATAGTATCTGTCATAATAACCATCCCCGTTCTCCTTTTATCATCCCTCATACAGAGCTTTTTAAATATTGAAGAAGCAATGGAGTTTCCAGGGGATATTTATGTTCTGTTTGTATTATCCACTATAATATTTTTCTATGGCGGGTGGCTCTTTCTAAAAGGCCTCTACAGTGAGTTCAGGTCAAGACAGCCGGGTATGATGACTTTAATAGGCATTGCTATAACTGTTGCCTATTTCTACAGCAGTGCAGTGGTATTCGGTCTTGAAGGTAAAGTCTTTTTCTGGGAGCTTGCAACACTGATTGTGGTTATGCTTCTTGGCCACTGGATAGAGATGAAGTCGATAATGGGAGCGTCAGGCGCTTTAAATGAACTTGCAAGAGTAATGCCTAAAGATGCCCATAAGGTAACTTCTGATGATAAGACCACTGATATACCACTGGAAAAACTTAAAAAAGGAGATAGAGTTCTGGTAAAACCAGGGGAGAAGTTCCCTGCAGACGGCATTGTTTTAAAGGGTGAGACTTCAGTAAATGAAGCAATGCTCACAGGTGAATCCAGGGCAGTTGTTAAAAAGAAAGGTATGCAGGTAATAGGCGGTTCGATAAACGGTGAGGGTTCGGTAACGGTAGAGGTTAAAAAAACCGGCAGGGATTCCTTTATTTCAGGAGTAATAAAACTGGTAGAACAGGCCCAGCAGAGTAAATCAAGGACCCAGAATCTTGCTGATAGGGCGGCTTTCTGGCTGACAATTATAGGTATTTCTGCAGGAGTAATAACGTTTGTCATATGGCTTATACTGATTGATAAAGATTTTGTTTTCTCTCTTGAAAGAGCGGTCATGGTAATGGTAATTACCTGTCCTCATGCCCTTGGTCTTGCCATACCCCTGGTTGTAGCTGTATCTACAGCTCTATCTGCAAAAAAGGGCCTCCTTATAAGGGACAGGGCAGCGTTTGAGAGAGCCAGAAATATTGATGCTATTGTGTTTGATAAGACAGGAACACTGACCAGGGGTGAATTTGGGGTAACTGAAGCCATACCTATAAGCGGTGATATAAGCAAAGAAGAAATTCTGAAATATGCCGCCTCTCTTGAGTCAAAATCTTCACACCCGATAGCAAAAGCTATTGCCGGGGCTGCAGGTGATAAATACAGCGTATCAAAGTTTAAATCTATTACAGGTAAAGGTGCAGAAGGGGTTATAAATGGAAAGAAAGTTATGATAGTAAGCCCGGGATATTTAAAAGAAAATAATATAAATATAAAAAAGAGCGAGGAGATTGACAGGGTATCTTCCCAGGGCAAGACTGTGGTATTATAATTACCCCCAAAAACTAAACAAAAAATGAGGTAAGATATAGCTATAGTAAAGGGGTATGATATAGCTATGAAAAACATAACAAAAAAAAGTTACAGCCCGGCTTTTAAAACACGGGTAGTAAAAGAAATGTTCAGGCAGGAAAAAACAGTAAGCCAGATATCAAGCGAGTATAAGATCCATCCCACACAGGCTCATGAATGGAGAAAAAAGGCGATAGAGCAAATGCAGGAAGGATTTAAAAATCCATTGAAAAAAGACAGCAGGGCAGCTGAGCAGGAAGAACTTATTGCAGATCTGTACAATAAAATAGGCCAGCTCACAGTGGAGCTTGAGTGGCTAAAAAAAAAGTTCTAAGCTGAGCCGCAGCCAGAAGACCGGAGCGGTAGATCCGGATCACAAGATAGCAATAGGCAGGCAGTGCGAACTACTGGATCTTCCGAGAAGTGCTTATTACTGGAGGCCTAAAGGTGAAAATGAGTACAATATTATGTTGATGAATATGATAGATAAAATTTATACAAAGTGTCCCTTTTACGGATATCCCAGGATCACGCATAAGCTGAGAAGAGACGGGCTTTGTGTAAATCATAAGAGAATACACCGTCTCATGGCTCTGATGGGCATACAGGGCCTATATCCGGCAAAGAACCTAAGCTGTAGCAACATAAAACATAAAAAATATCCGTATCTACTAAAAGGGCTAAACATATCATATCCCAACCAGGTCTGGGGAACAGATATCACCTATATCAGGATGAGGAAAGGTTTTATGTACCTGGTTGCAATAATGGACTGGTATTCAAGATATGTATTAAGCTGGGTACTGTCTAATAGCCTGTCGGTAGATTTTTGCTTGGAGTCACTGGATCTGGCATTTAATATAGCAAAGCTTGAGATAAATAACTCGGACCAGGGAAGCCAGTTTACTTCAGAAGAATATGTGGAAAAAGTCGAGTTGGCTGATGTAAAAGTAAGTATGGACGGAAGGGGCAGAGTATTTGATAATATATTTACCGAAAGGTTATGGAGGTCCCTAAAATATGAAGAAGTATACCTAAAGGATTATGGCAACTGTATGGAGGCAAAAGCATCTATAGATAATTATTTTAACTTCTACAATAATGAAAGGCTTCATTCGGCTCTCTGGTACTCTCCTCCAGCAGAGGTATACTTTAATAGGGATCTTATTGTTTCGAATATCAAAGTGTAGCTATAGCTTAGTTAATATTTTGTCTTGACAATGGGGGTAACCTTATATATCTTTTGATTAATAACAATCCTGTCGGTGCCGTAGCACTTGCTGATATAATTAGGGAAGAATCCAGAGAAGCAGTAAAAAGGTTAAAGGAGCTGGGTATAAAGCCCATGATGCTTACGGGTGACAGCAGTCAGGTTGCCGAATGGGTGGCAGATGAGCTGGGCATTGAGGAGTATTTTGCAGAAGTCCTGCCTGAAGATAAATCCGATAAGATAAGAGAGATACAGTCAAGGGGCTTGGTTGTAGCTATGACAGGGGATGGTGTAAATGATGCACCGGCACTTGCCCGGGCGGATATTGGTATTGCCATTGGCGCAGGTACTGATGTGGCAGTAGAAACAGCTGATATCATACTTGTTAAGAGTAACCCTTTGGATGCTGTTTCTATTTTAGATTTATCAAAAGCAACATACAGGAAGATGCTGCAAAACCTCGGCTGGGCTACAGGGTATAATATATTTGCTATTCCATTAGCTGCAGGGGTGCTTTTCCCAATTGGAGTAATCTTAAGCCCGGCGGTAGGTGCAGCCCTGATGTCAGTAAGCACTATTATAGTAGCCATAAATGCGAGATTTATAAGAGTTAATTAATTTTTACAATATTATAAATTAAAAGCATAAATATTGTCGGCTCAAACAGCTCTGGAGATTCTGTTCAGCTCATCTTCAATTTTTTCTGCTTCTTCCCTGAGGTCAAATTCATCCTGTATCCCCATCCAGAAATCTACTGAGTTACCGAAATATCTTGATAATCTTAAAGCTGTGTCAGCTGTTATCCTGCGCTTTCCTTTTAGAATCTGAGATATCCGGGTAGCAGGCATACTGGTATCCTTGGATAACCTGTATGCAGTGATATTTAACGGTTTAAGGAACTCTTCTAAAAGTATTTCACCTGGCGTTATATTTTTAATTTTATTCATAATTTTTTCCTCCTAATGATAATCTGTTATTTCTACTAAACTGGCAACTCCATTTTTCCAATTAAAGCATATTCTCCACTGGTCATTTATTCTTATGCTATATTGACCTTTTCTTTTTCCTTCCAATTTTTCTAATTTATTTCCGGGAGGGATTTTCAAATCCTCTAAATCTTTTGCTCTGTTAATAATGATTAATTTCCTAAGTCCTATTCTTTGCATGCTTACCGGAAATTTTTTTGAATATTCCTGTTCCCATATTTTTTTAGTTTCTCTGTTCTTAAAAGAAATTATCATGTAAGAATATTAACGTTTTGCGTTAATAATGTCAAACGTTAATAGTAGGAAAGCGGATTACTCCTCTTCGTTGGTAAAGAGACTGAATTTTAGACGCAGGTATTTTTATACCTGAGTTGATTTAAGCTGTAAAATTATTTTAGCAAAATGTGAAAAGCTGGATTCCAGAGGCAGCATAACTGAAACAAATAAAATAGGAATTCCTCTCAACATTATTCCTGCTATATCAAATCTTATGTATTTTCTGCTGTAGCGACCGTCTTGTATTATTATTTTTAAATCAATATTCCCATACACTATACTGCATTAATTGGTAATCAAAATAATATGGAATCTTTTATTATAAGAGCAGAAATGGTAATTATCACCTTTTAAAAAAAACTTTTTCATAATAATATACTAATCTCATGATATTATTGAAAAATCCGCGTTTAAATATCTTTATAAGAAAAAGGCAGATTTGAAGAGAAGTACTGTAAAAAATTATTTGTTGGAATTTCCCTACTTTATCTCCTTATTTACTTTTAATTTTTACTTAATGCTCTCGACCCCCATTCTTATAGATATGGGTAAGTATTTTAATGTACCGCCCGAGAATATGAATCTTGTAACATCCCTGGTTTTAATCGGGCAGGTTATGGGAACTATAGCTTTTCTTTTTTTAAACAGAAAATTTAATGTCATAAATGTAGTTATATGGGCATATCTTATATTAATACCTGTATTAACCGGTCTAATTCTGGCAAAGTCTTTATTTCTTTTCTATGCTTTTTATTTTTCTTCCGGTTTTTTAATAGGAATTATACTTATGAATGCAAATATTGGTATGATAGAAGGGAAGG
>JAYEJA010000036.1:0-3887 GCA_034660395.1 Actinomycetota bacterium | reverse complement strand
AAATTATATTAATATACAGGAGAAATTAAATGAAGGGGAAAAAAGCTTTTTTGAATCTGAGGTTATTTTTAACAGTATTTTTTTTGTTCCTGGCAATGTCTGTAATTGTTAGCGGTTGTGCCTGCCCGTTGTTCTCACTTCTCGGGAAGTTTACAGGAGTACAGATGAAAGCAGGAAAGAATATTGATGAGAGCATTATTGAGGGTGAGCTTATATACCCCGGCTCTGCAGCTTTACTGCAGGCGGAAGGAGACATAGAGGCAATCCTGGAGATAGTAAGTAACTATGGAGCTGTTGTATCCGAGGAAGAACTGGAGGTTCTTGAGAAGCTGCCCGGGGAAATAAGGGAGCAGGAGATAAGCGCTACTTTTTATTCAACTGCTGACAGCAAAGAAGAAGTTCTTGATTATTATAATTCATTTAAAAGTGGGAATTGGGAAATAATACAAATGCAGGGTGAGCAGCAGGTGAGTGACGAAAATAAGCCGGCTATGCTTGTTGCTTCGGATGATGAAAAAACGCAGGCATTTGCACTGGTTGGAACAGAAAATAATACTTTTATAATATTTCTGGGGTTTGATTTTGAAGCATTATCAGGATTAGAGGAAAAATAACAGCTTAAAGTATGACTAATGGATAGAAGATGATATTTTTATTAAGAATATTATATGAGGGCATATTATAATTATGAAAATTATGGAGAAATTTGAGTTGAAAAAAATTTTAATACCCGTAATGATTATAACTTTTTCTCTGGGCTGTATATTATCGGGCTGTTCGGCAGCCGGCGAGGAGGCGGTTTCTTTTGCCGATGATGTAACGGAAGACTATCTGACTGCTATAAACGATGGGAACTTTGAGAATTTTAAGAAAGACCTGGGAGAAGAGATGCTGCAGGCGATGCCGGAGGATGAATTTATAAAATTTTCTTCCTACCTGAATGATACCATTGGTGATTATGTCCAGGATTCAAAAGAAGTTACAGCCTCCGGAGTTCAGAAGGGAATGGATGTAATTGTTTACCAGACGGATTATACGGGTGAAGACGAGAAGGTAAAGGTAACCATTGTTATTTCTAAAAATGAAAACGGAGATTATAAGATATCCGGTTCATGGTTTGATTCCCCGAAATTAAGGGAGAAAAATTATCAGTAGATTTTTTAAATAGGGATGGACTGATTCATTATAAAATTTTATAATAGCAGGCTATAAGATATTTTTTATAATTTGAGGCTTGATAAGTAAACAAATAGTTTTAGAAAGTGAGGGATAATGAAAAAAATATTGTCATGGAGCAGTCTTTTATTATTTGCTTCGGCACTATTTATGGGTGCCGGCTGTACCGAGGAAGAAGTTGCCGAGGGAGCAGCCGGAGTGGTAGGTGGAACAGTTGCTTCAATTAGCGTGGGCCTGATTATATGTTTTTGGGTCGTAGCAGGTCTTCTGGTAGGGCTGTTTTTATTTGTGGTCTGGATTATTGCTCTTGTTGACTGCTCAAGAAGAAAGCTGGAGGAGTTCCCGAAAGGTACAGGAGGAGAAAATGCAAAGACCCTGTGGCTTGTAATTCTTATCGTAACTTTCTTTGTAACCCAGCTGCATGGTATTGCTGCCATTGTTTATTACTTTATGGTTATGAAGAAAAAACCTATCAGCAGGTAATAAGGGAATATAAATTATATAATATTATTTTTAATAGCTGGTTTCATATAAATTTTAACCGGCAGGTATGTTTTATATAATAAACCTGCAGTGCAGTAGTTATATGGCATTATTTAAAGTATCTGCACTTATTCTTTACCCAGGTTTTTTCTGGATGTAAATTCATTGATTAAATTTGATACTGAAGGGGGAATAATATCTTTTTGTTTTAATAAGCTCATTATATTTTGGGGCCCTACTTTTTTAACAAAGTAACCCGCTGCTGCCCCTATTATTGCTCCACCTATTACGAAATATGTAATAGTCTTATCAAATTTTTTTTTCGGGCTCATAAGATACTAACCTCCACATAAATTTATATGTATTAATAATATAATTTTTTATAGTAATTCAGGAACTTATATGATTAAATTTTTCATACTGTAAACTCTATATTAATATAATAATAGAATAGCAATCATAAAAAAACAAATAAAAAAAATTTATAAAATGGAATCAGTAAATGAATTTTAACAGGAAACAAAAATCGGCAGCACCGGAGAGATATAAATATTTTGACCTGATAACAGGTCTTTTTGTTGCGGTGCTGTTAATTTCTAATATCGCTTCATCAAAAATTGTAGATATATGGAAATTTACTTTTGACGGCGGAACAATCCTTTTCCCCCTCTCTTACATCTTTGGTGATATATTAACTGAAGTGTATGGATACAGGAGGAGCAGGAGGGTTATATGGATAGGTTTCTTCTGCGCCCTTCTTATGTCTTTCATCCTTGGACTTATAGGCTTGATTAAGCCGGCAAGCGGGTGGGAGCACCAGGAAGCATATATGGCTATACTGGGGCAGACGACCAGGATTGTTACCGCTTCCCTTATTGCTTACTTTGCGGGGGAATTCTCGAATTCTTATATACTTGCAAAGATGAAAGTTCTTACCAAAGGCAAATGGCTTTTTACAAGAACCATAGGTTCCACGATAGTGGGCGAGGGAATAGATACCATTATATTCGTGCTTATTGCGTTTCTGGGCGTATACGATATCAGCATGGTTTTACTTATAATTATTTCCAATTATATATTTAAGGTTTCCCTTGAGATTTTATTTACCCCTATCACTTATAAGATTGTTGCTTACCTTAAAAGAGCAGAAAAAGTTGACTGGTTTGATTATAGGACAAACTTTAACCCATTTGTTTTTTCATGACATACTGATATAAATCAGTCAACTTCAGGTTGCGGGTATCGGTAGTGGCCGATTATTTCATATTCCTGCAGTGCATCAACTTCTGTAAGGGTATTGGTTTCGGGATGAATCATAATTACGAGAGGGATACCGTTTTCACTGGTGTGAGGGGAAATAAATCCGCCCCGGTCTTTATCATGGTTGTCTTCGTCAAGACGGAAATAAACTATGTCACCCGACTGCCATAAGAAGTCCAGGTTTTCTTCATTTAAGTTATATTCGTGGGGAAGTGTAGTTAAAGCGTTGCGGCTGAAAAATTTCTCCTGAAAAATAACATCTCGAAAATCAATATATTTTATCGGGGTTTTCCTGCCCTTATCGTCAAGAGGATAATCCCTTTTATGCTTAATCATATCTTTATACATTAATTCCATAAGGTCGTAACCGCAGTTGTTAAGGGTTATTGATATTAAATCAGTTGAGATCCAAACATTGTTATCAGGGTAACCGGTATCGGAGAAAAGCTGATACCCGTATTCAATGTCTTCATCCAGCAGTTCAAGGGCTTCAAGGGTAATATCTTTCTGGACTTCACTTAATTCGTTGTTTGATGTGCTGCCGGATGAGTCTCCGGATTCATCCGTTTTGGTTTCGGAATCTTCCGCTGCCGCAGAGGCGCCGGTATCTTCATAATTATCCGGTGATGTTTCCCCGGGGACTAGGTCAAGGGTAAGTTCTGAAATAGGGAAACTTATTTTGGAAGCAAAGAGGTTATCGGGGAGCTTGAATGTCTTCTCCCGGTAGTAGGTTTTAAGAGCCAGTACCTGTATAGCGGCTATTATTATAATTGCATATATGAAATATCTGTAACTTATATTCCTTCCTGGTTGTTTTCTTACCTTATGTTCCATACCTAGATATATTATATTAAAAATAAAATAAATATAAGAGGTCTTTTCATTTTTTTAGAAGGTGGAAAGTATGCAATAATTATTATAATATATTTAAAATTGGAATTTCTAAATTTTATTATTAAAAAAATATT
>JAYEJA010000035.1:0-3923 GCA_034660395.1 Actinomycetota bacterium | reverse complement strand
TGGATTACTTGACCATTCAACTATTTTTTTATTCTTAAAATCATGTATAATGAATGAGGCATATTCTCTATCTTCTCTTCCTTCCAATATCTTTCTCATCTTGCAAAGTTTTTCTTTATTTCTTATTATTTGAAATCCTCTAATCCAAGCCCTAGTTGGTTTCCCATGTTCTTCCAATGCTTTTGTTCTGTTAAAAAATATTTCATTTTTTGCATCTCTATAAGATTTTTCAATTCTTTTATAATCAACGTTAAAATCCCAAGAATCATGAATTTTAACTAAATCAAAAACTCTAACTAAAACTGAATTAGTTAAAAATAGATAAAAATTAAGATCTTTTTGTTTTATGGTACATAATGTCAATTGATTTTTTTTGTCCTTTTCAACAGTAAATATTTCTTCGATATCACCATTATCGTCAATTTTACAGTAAGCACCTTTATCTTCTAACCAGTAAATATCAAGCAAATGCTCTATTTTCTGATTGAGTTCTATAAATGATTTCTCTTTATAATCCATGTTAAATCTATAAAAAATAAGTGGTGTTGAATTCATTAGTGTTTTCGCACCAATGCCATCACTCATAGCTTTGAATATTTTTTTCTTTAATTTTCCTTCTGAATAACTATATCCATAAGAATATGAATAAGATACAATCCCTGAATTCCAGTTAAGCAAATCTTCAATATACCCTTTTCTCAGCTTGTTTACTGAAACAATAAAAGAATGCAAAAAGAAATATTTGTATGTAAAATATATGGGTATACAATCTTTAGTTGTATTAAGTAAGAAAATAATTTCAGCTTCTAGATCATACCATTTATCTAAATCTCTATCCAATTTTGGAATCTCATTTAATTTAAATATTTGTTCTTTTATTTGATTTATAAACATTCTTCAATCACCTAAAGTTTTTTATAAATTAATACCAATAACATAAATCGAAATTATGGGGTTAGGTCTTGCAATATCACTTTCCCTCTTCCCCTTCAATTTTTTTAATTAAAATAGGTACACATACTATTTTCTCTATGGCTTAGTTTCCCTTTTTGGATTCTGCAGTCCCCTGTTCCTTCAATTCAATCTCAAAAAGTTTTGGCCAAAATTTTCCGGTCACAAACAACCGAGCATTTTTTGCGTCATAGGCAATACCGTTAAGAACATCGACTGTCTTACTATCGTCTTCCGGAATTAAAATACCTTTTAGGTCTATACAACCGATTACTTGCCCGGTTAGAGGGTCAATCATTACGATAAGTTCTGTCTGCCATATGTTGGCATAGATTTCCCCTTGAATATATTCTAATTCATTGATTCCGGTCACGGGAATGTCGTTTGCAGTAACTTTAATCTGACTAATTTCCTTAAAGGTTTCAGGATCTAAGAAATGCAAGGTTTGTGTACCATCACTCATGATTAAATGCTTTCCATCATGGGTAATACCCCAACCTTCATCCGGATAATTAAACTCTTGTAGTAATTTAAAACTGTATTTATCATAGACAAAACCGGTATGAGATCGCCAGGTCAACTGGATAATCTTATTCCCATAGATGGTCACCCCTTCGCCAAAAAATTGAGGTGGTAGTTTGCAAATTTGTAAGATTTTCCCGGTTTCCAATTCCACTCTACGTAAGGTGGAATATCCATAAAGACCTGTTCCTTCATATAAAACACCGTCTTCGAATACCAATCCTTCTGTGAAAGCACTTCGGTCATGAGGATAAGTATTGACAACCTTATAGGTATAAACCGGAATAACCTTAGAATTGGTGGAAGGCTCTAGATTCGAGTAATGATAAATAGAAAAAACTCCTGTTAATACCAGGAGCCCGATAACCAATATTTTGGAAAACCGCTTCATAATAATTTCCTTTTCAGCCTATCGCCAATAGATAACGGAGGTAACTGGGCAGAACCTATAGATTTTGTGCTAAAAAGTTACCGAATTGTTGAATTGGCCCACCTTCCCTATTTATCTAAAAATCTTATTATAAAATCAAATCTTTATTATTTACAAAAATACAAGAGGTAAGGCACTTGCTTTACCACCGGATAACTAATTATTTTTTTACAGTAAGTATATTAGGAAGTAAACCATCAGCTCCATAGCCTTGAATGTAAAAAGTTTCTGCAAGTAAGGTAATCTGAATTTCACCGGGGGCATCAGCAATCTCCGGAAACCATTCTGATGTATTCATAGCAATTTCATTATAAGGATTTTGTAAACCGGCATTTTGAGCAAGTTCTACAGCCTCATCACGGTTAATATCTCCACCGGCAAGCGCTGTCTGCAATAAACTTTGGATGGTTGTAGCATTGGCTTGAACTATAATGTCTTTTGCCTTTTCCTGAAAAACGGTATTTTCTGTCTCTCCTTGTTGGTTACCGGTATAGAATCTTAACCCTATTAAAGCAGATATTCCGATAATAGAAGCTGCTATTAATAATGCAATAAAGGTAAAGCCTTTTTTATTTTTCATTTGCTGTTCCTCTTCAGCTTTTTTTCTTTTTTTAAACAAAGAAAAGGTCTCTCCCGCTATCTTCATGCAGGTTACGATATTAAATTTATTCAAAATTATAGAAATATAAAATATTTATTTACTTGAAATATTTCCCGTATTATGTATCAAGTATACGACATTAGTTATAAAAATCTTTCTTTTTTGGGAAAATAATATATGGGGGACACACTTTACTTTTCGCCAAGCATAAGTGCGGGAATACAAAAGAATAATGTCCCCCTTTTATCGCGCAATTGGTCAATCGGTAAATCGGTCAATTAACTAACGAATGAAAGGAGCTAGTTCACGTGCAAATGCTAAATGAAATTAATAATATAATCATCTCCCCGTACTTCAACCTATCCGTAGTCTAATAGGGTCAAGTCTTGAATTATCGCTTTCCCCCCCCTCCTCCTCGCTTTTTTAACTAAAATAGATATACATCCTATTTTTTCTCTGGTCTAATTTTCTATTTTAAGAGGTCTTCCTTTGGGACGTTTATTTACATCAATACCTAAAGCTTCAACCATCCGATTAAAAAACTTATCAGGCTACATGAGTTTTACATTAAAGGTTACCGAATTATTGAGCTAGTAGACCGTCACCTTGACAGTCTACAAGATGGCTTCACCTGGTCCTTTTGCCTAGATCCAGACTCTATGGATTTTATACTATATCCAATTATAAAATCAGCAGCTGATCTCTTAGTTTCTTCTGATTTAAAACGGGTAAAAATATGTACAGAAGAAAGTTGTGGTTGGTTGTTTATTGATATGAGTCGTAATTATAATAGGCGCTGGTGTAATATGAAAGATTGTGGTAATCGGGCTAAAGCCCATAAGCATTATCAGCGCAAGCGCCAGGAGAAAAAAGAATAGATAATATTACTAAAGCGGAAATGGTGAATTATTATCCTTCCTTTACTACACGGATTATTACATAAATAAAAACCAGACCCGATTTTTTAAAAATTACTATATCACTACAACGTTTTCAGGTCTGGTATTTATTATTTAAAATTCTTTACTGATTTTCTCGTCTATTTATTAATAAATTCTTGGCTTAATTAAGGCGAAGAGGTAGATGGCATTAACTTTATTTCACCGATATCATTTATTGCTCCTTCTGTTACTCCAATTCCACCTGCAATATATTCATCGTAATCCGTTGTTAACACTGTAAGATCGTAGACTCCAACTGGAAGCTGCTCAATAACAAATTCACCACTTTCGTTAGTGTCTGCAGAGCTGTTAAAAGTATATACTCCACCAGACAGAGTAACAATTACAGTTACACTCTCAATTGGCTCTCCACTGTCGAAATCTACCACGCTCCCTGAGATTGCCCCAGTTTCTTCAAATAATAGTATTACATTAACTTCTGTATTCGCACCATCTGTTACTTCAATTCCTTCAGAAT
>JAYEJA010000034.1:2014-3950 GCA_034660395.1 Actinomycetota bacterium | reverse complement strand
AGTCACCTTTTAACAAGGTGACTTTTTCCCCTTTTATGCAATTTTCATACTCGCATACCCAAAAATCATGG
This sequence comes from Actinomycetota bacterium, assembly GCA_034660395.1. Classification (GTDB taxonomy): domain Bacteria; phylum Actinomycetota; class Humimicrobiia; order Humimicrobiales; family Humimicrobiaceae; genus JAQVEM01. Next base: position 3,879 of record JAYEJA010000034.1, on the reverse strand, counting down.
GTCTGCGACTCATTGATCGTATAATCGGCTGTCTTTTTCCAGACAAGCCAATTATTTACTATTCTTTCTAAATCTCTCATAATGTATATATCTTTATTGGTTAAACATATTGCTAATATATACTATTTAATAATACGAGTCAAGTAAATAAGCAATTAATTTGTGTTTTACCTGTAATTTAGAATGATTATAAATAATAAAAGTTATGGATCGGCTGCTGGTAGAATGTATTTCACCTGCTGAGAGGGGGATATACAGCGTATTCAAGAGATTATTTCACCCGGTAGGGTATAATATATTACCCGACTCGGGATCGATCCTGAAAAACGCTTTATTCAATCTATAAAATATGAAAGGAAATTGGGACCGGTGGTGTTTCGCAAAGTGAAAAGGGAGAAAAAACGCAACACCCTCAAATATACGTTATCACCGTCACCATGCGTCTGAGTTCGACATATAAAGTAAGTTCAGGTTTACAGGTTCCACCTATTTTTGATATACAGGTATATTCCTTTTTTAGGTTTATATGCCGGGTAGAGTTTATTTTTGAATGTTGTTAATGGTTTGTTATTTTTATCTACGAGGTTGTATTCGAGCATATACATCAAGGCTATTGATGGTGCTCTGGATTCTCCTTTACTACAATAGACAAATACTTTCTCATTATTTTGCAGGTTGTTGTGCATAAAGGATAATGTTTTGTTTATCATTTCATGTTTTATATGTTGCGGGTTATTGGTATCGAACATATTGAGGTATATGGCATTTTGTTGTTGTTTAAACAGGTAGTGGGGATTATTTTTATTACACCCCTTGCCACTCCACCCTACTACTGACTGGTGAGATACATATCCTTTGGCTCTATTGAGTGCACAGACTATTTTCATTCCTTTTTGGCGGGCTGTCTGGTATTCTTCTTTTGTTCCTACATATATATTGGTTTCACCTATTTTTACCATTTCTACATATTATAGTTTCTTTTTTATTCTTTCTGCTCTGAATTTATTGTTGCCATAGTCTCTTGTCACCATGTAAGTGTTCCCGCCGGGTATAGTTATCTTATCTCCCTTTCTTATACCGTAATCTGAATCGGTGCTAAAACTAAGATTGATATCATATGGGTTGTTCCCTTTCCTGTGATTCTTCAGCCATTGAGTAAGGCTCTTTTTTGTTTCCCCGGCAAACAGTTTATCTACTTTCTTCTGTATTTTGTCTAAATTTATCATTTTTTGTTTTCATTTAGCTGTTCTATTTCCTGTTTTGAGAGCCAGTATTTATCCTTTAATGGTATCCAGAACATATAGAACATTTTGTCGTATTGCCTCTTCATATCCTCTTTTGTTTTAAGGAAGTGTATAATATATGCATTATCATCCTTATATTTGCGTAAGTTTCTCAACATGGCTCCATACTCTCTACCGATTAGGTCGTACATATAATTTCCCACTCTGTGAGCTCTACCACTTGTTAGCAACAAAAGTGATATTCCCAGTAATAGTATAGATATCAGTAAAATTAGTATTATTTCCATGATTATTTATTTTATTTGTAAATTCTGTTATTGTCATATCCATATCCCTTTTATTTTCCTTTTTTAACACCTTTGGGGCGATTTAAAGAGACTTTCTCCCCTTTTGTGGTATAATATATCATGTAAGGAGAGATCGTTGCTTAAAGCTGCTCTATATGGCTTATTTTAGTTATTTCTTGCCTGCTTTGTTTTTAAGTTCCCTTAAACGTTGCCTCCATCTTTCTATTTCCTTTATCAGTTCTTCTGTGGTTGACGGATGTCTGAGTATTCTTCTTTCGTCTATTTTTGCCCAGAAGTTATCATTAACCTTTTCAATCATTCCTAATACAAGCCA
>JAYEJA010000034.1:0-1914 GCA_034660395.1 Actinomycetota bacterium | reverse complement strand
GTTGCCTCCATCTTTCTATTTCCTTTATCAGTTCTTCTGTGGTTGACGGATGTCTGAGTATTCTTCTTTCGTCTATTTTTGCCCAGAAGTTATCATTAACCTTTTCAATCATTCCTAATACAAGCCACCTGCCCACTCCGTTCATGTCGATAAACCATTCGGCTATCTCCCAATCCCCATATCGGTTTACCCAATAATATCCTTCTTCACGTTTCATGTTAGTTTATTTTATGTTTTTCTATCACTTTCATTATTTTATCTACCGCATAGGGTATCCCCTTTTTATTTTGCACCACAAGCGTGGTTGCTATTGCTTTGCGTATATCTTGTTTTGTTTTTTCTTCTTCACGTTTCATGTTTATGCGTCCTTAATAGTTTCTCTTTTAATTTCCTTAATCTTACCCATATTGCGCTGATACCACTCTTCAAGATCAACAGCACTTTCCCCGCACTTACAATAATTCATATCGTGTCTCTTATTCGAGTAAGATACAACAATATCCCCGCATAATTCACATTGCCATGTTAGTTTTACTATTTCCATTTCTCTTTGTTTATTAAGTGTAATATTATACTCAACAGGTATTATTTTGTGTTATATTTTACTCTTTCTTTATCGTTGGCGCACAGTTAAGGTATATTGGCCAAATATGTCTTTTTATGTATTTCCTTGTAAAATAAGGGTGTTCCCTGCGCATATACCTTATAAGCCAATTCTGCCACCTGTCATGCGCTTTTTGATTAACGGGATAGGAGACATAAAACTGAAAATTATCCTCTCTGAACTCTGGCCTTATCTCCCATAGATATTCTATGGTTACTCCGTAATTGGGCAATAGCCACCTGTTGATAACGTCATTGCCTGTAAGGTTTCTCCCAAGGATAAGCCTTTTTATTGCACGCAGGTTGTATTTTAGTTTCTTGTTCATATTGAAATGTATGATAATCTGTAGTATTACTTCATATTATCATGATAATTTAATATTAACTCTTATTTAGCTTTCCTTCAAGTATTTCAAATTCTTCTTCAAACATTGCATCTTCGGCTTCTGTGCGAGTTGTAAATGAATAATCAATATCTAATTCATATTTATAAGCAGTATCATGTATCTCATGCCCCCATTCTTCAGGTACATAATGTGGGTTTATGCCATCTTCATCTAATTCTCTTGTATATTGTATTTCCGGACTTACCCAACCAAATATTTCCTGCTTATCAAAGAAGTCATATAATTCTCTAATATTACCACCCATCATAATAATATCATTTACTTTTAAGAAATTCTTTTTAGTTATTCCTGCCTTAGGATCACCTTTAAACCATTCGAAAAACAAATCAAATGCTTTCGGGCATTTTTTATTTATTTCTTTCCAATTCATCATTATTGATTATTAGAAATTTGTTTCATCATCATTATCAAAAGAGGAAGGCTCTACCCTTTTTATCCTCCTCTCTACTATATCAGACCAATCTTCATCTCTAAAAGGGTATCCCACCCCTGTAATAAGCCACATGCCATCAGGTTGATTCTCGCTAACATACCACTCGGCAATGAGCCACTGACCCATATGATCCTGTACGTGATAATATCCCGGTTTTCTTTTCATATCTTTCTCGGTTGCCAGTGTGATAGATTCAGTTCATTAAGCTTTTCCCCGTTATCATCATAAAAATGACCTTCAGAATAATAACCTTCATATACCTCATTAAGTTTATAATTGTAAACAATAACCTTCTGATCGTGTTTTGGTGCTTCTGTATTTATTGCTTTCCAATAATACATTTTATTCCTCTCCTTCTGTTAATCATATATATGAATCTGATTCCGTGATAGTTTCATTTACTGTAATCAATTTACTACCATTACAGGCTGGACAAATCATATACATTTCCGAACCCGTCACATTTGGATC
>JAYEJA010000033.1:0-4015 GCA_034660395.1 Actinomycetota bacterium | reverse complement strand
CCGCCCCACGGACCCTTTATTATATTTGAACCAATGGAAATTTTATATCCCACCGGCATTCACCTCTTTTCTTCCCGACATGCCTATTGCCAGTGAAGTAGCAAGTGAAAGACAGACCATAACCGTGGGAGCAGTCATGTAATTTTCAGTCACCGATAACATAAAAAGGGTTATAATTCCCCCGGCTACTGATAAATAAACTTTTCTTGAAAAGCTGTCGCCGGTCTTTCTGTAAGCTTTATATATTATAACAAGGCAGAAAATCCAGAATGCCATTGCCAGTACCAGCCCGATAATACCTGTTTCTGCCAGAAAGTGGAGGTAGGAACTGTGCGCATTGGTATCATTAAAGATAAAATTGCCTGAAGTGTACATGGCAAATATTCCCGGATTTCCGCTGAGGGGAACCTTATCGAAATTCCAGGGAACATCATTGTATCTTGCAAAACCAATACCGGCTATGGGGCTCTGCTTGAATAATAGAATTGCCTTATCCCACAGCGAGAACCTTGTCAGGGCGCTCAGGTCATAAATATGGAATATCTGCATTACCCTTACAAAAGTTCCGGTTATAAAGACAAAGGGAACTGCTACTAATATAATAATAAAAAAGTTTCTTAAAAATTTTACCAGAGAGCCGCTCCCGAATAAGAGAAGGAAAAATATCCCTATGGCAAATGCCACCATACTTCCCCTGCTCTTTGTAGTAATAATAGCAATAAAGAATAGTATAGAAATAAAGCCATATGCAATTTTTTCTTTCTTCTGTGATTCAAGGAAAAAGGCAAATGCAAATATACCGGCTATGGAATATACCGAACCGGTTGCGTTATGAGAATTATTTAAGGCAATAAACATCGGACCTACATATATATCATCAATCCTGACCATAAAAGAGCTAATATCATTTATATATTCCAGAAAGCCAATCACTGCAAAAAAAGTAAAGGCAATAAATAAAAACTTAAAATAAATTTTTGCAGCTTTCCTGTAGCTTATAAAGGGCACTGCAAGAATTATAAAGGGGGAATAACTAAAAAAGAAGTTACCATCGTACCTTATAAACCAGTAATCAAATAAATTCATAAAGGGCTGCCCCGATATAAAATAGCTAAACAGCAGATATAAAGCTAAAATACCCAGCAATATATCCGCCCTTAAATGCTGCCTGGATATTTCTTTATTTCTAATAAAATAATAGACACTCATTAAAAGCATGGTGATAATTGAAAATATGGTAAAGTAAGGGTACTTGTTCATAAGAATAAACGCCGGCAGCAAGGCAAACAGGATATAAACCATCTCTTTTGCTTCTATATTCATTATTTTATTTTTACTTAAAAACGTATTTTCCATAATTTTTAATCAGCCTTTTCAAATCCATACTTACTTAACAGGCCTTATAAAAAGCCCTGTTTTCAGGAGCAGAAACTCTACTGCACGCTCGAACTTAAACATGAATAACTGGAACCTGTTTATTTTTAGTATCCTGGTTAAAAAATATAATTCTCCGTCATATACAAATTTCTTTTTATTTATAATAGAAAAGCTTTTTTTAACAGAGGCAGAGTGTTCATGATAAACCTGGATCCCCGGGTTATAAAAAACATCTATTCCGCCATCGGAAACCCTGCGGAACAATAGCTCTTCCTCGTAATATATGAAAGTATTGGTATCAAACATACCTATTTTATCAAAATCTCCCGCCCTGCATAAAAAACATGCGCCGTTAAGCAGAAATACCTTCCTGGGACTTTTGACATTTCTTAAGCTCCTGTTTATTTTAAAAATCTTATCAACCTTCCCGTTATTTCCCATATGAAGAAGGCATTTTAAAAATCCTGCCTTTTTTACATGGGGAAGCATAAGCGACCCGTCATTATTTATTACCTTCGGTCCCATGAAGCCGCATTTTAACTTATCTATTTCCTCTACTGCTCTCTTAAGGAAACTGCTGTCCCTTATTATGATATCTTCATTGGTAAATAATACCAGGTCACCGCTTCCAATTATTTTATTATCCGTAAGATATCTGAAGCCAAGATTATTACCTCTTGAGTAACCCAGGTTTTTGTTATTACCGCCCAGTATTATCCTGCTGTCATTAAAGGATTCTATCACCCTTATAATTTCAGTATTATCCGGACTGTTATTTACAATGAGAAGCACCCAGTTCCTGTAGCTCTGCTCTTCAAGGCAGTCTATAAGCTTCTTAAGTAAATCCTCAGTATTAAAGTTTATGGTTATTATGCCAATTTTTTTCATCTTATGTTTAAAAACCCTAAATTTTTAATATTTTATTATAAATCCCTGCCAATTCCACTACCTGCCCTTTTACACTGAATTTTTTCCTTACCATATCCAGTGCGTTACTTCCAATATAATCCAGCCTGTCAATATTGCTGCATACATAAGATATTTTATCTGCCAGCTTCCCAGCATCCACATCACAGAGGAATCCGTTATAACCATCCTTTACCATCTCCGGTATTCCTCCTATCCGTGTTGCAATTACAATTTTTTCGAAACAAAAGGCTTCAAGAATTACTCTGGGAAAAGCATCCTCCCTGATGGGACAGTGAACAATGATATCCGATTCTTTTAAATAAGACCTTACATCTTCCGTGTATCCCAGCATAAAAACTTTTCCCTCAAGGTTGTTTTCAAGGATGTATCTTTTAATTCTTTTTTTATACGGCAACTCACTCTTATGATAGACATCGCCCAGTAAAAGAACTTTTACATCCAGATTCTTTATTCTACCGGAATTTAACGCTTCCAGAAGGAGAATCTGGCCCTTTAACTCGGTCAAATTCCCGATATTTAAAATAACAATTTCATCTCCGCTGCCCCTGTATTTTTTTATAACATCCTTCTTCTCAAAATCCTTTTTAAATTGTCCGCAGTCCAAACCATCATATACCGTCTCTATAATCCTGCCTTCAGCCCTGTTCTTATCAGCAAACAATACATAATCCTCAAGCGCCTTATCTGAAACTGCCACTACCCCTGATGCAAAAATATTACAGAATCCTGCCCTTAATTTCTTTTTCCACCTTCTGTCCAGTATATTCTTAAAACAAATTAGAAGTTTTTTCTTTAGGATTTTTACGGGCAAGAATAATAAAAGGGCTTCCTGCACTGAATTACATACGACTATGTCTATATCCCGCTTTTTTAACACGAAAGAAAAATTAATATTTAATATAACAATGTTTATAAGAAACCACAGGATTAAAAGGGGGTTATAGGTTACCCTTAAAAAAGGCATCCTTTTTACCAGCACCTTTATACCGTTTAATTTGAGTTTTTTAAAAAATGGGCCTTTACTGTCCGGAAGCACGACTGCAGGTGAGAACCTTTTTTTATCAAGCTTTCTTATTACATCAATTAATATATTTTCCGGACCGGTCAGTTTTGATGTCCTTGACATATAAAGTATTTTTACATTTTCATCCATTTTTTATCTCAGCTGAATTCAAGGCCTTTTATTTTATTTCTTATTTTAACTGCAAAAGGGAAAAAGCTGGTTATTAGATATAAAAACAGCTTTATGTTAAATTTCTCCTTTAACAAAACCCGTATTTCTTTTCTTGCCTTTCTGGTTCTTCCTGAAAACAATAGATAATATATTTTCTGCATCCCATAAAAATATTTTTTACCTGCTGCGCTTTCTTTTTTTACGGCTCTATCCTCTATTTCTGTTACTTTTTCTTCATCAAACAGCGGATAGCTGTCTTTACCTGACTTTATCCTTTCATAATAAAAATCCTGTGCAAGCTTTTTAAAAAACTCCTGCTCTCCTCTCCTCAGGTAAGTTATTGACTGCTGTATTATCCTTTCCCTTATCAATACATCTTTCATATTTACAGGCATAAGGTTTTTTGACAGTAAGTTGAGATAAAAATCATAATCCTGTGAGTATTTGAATTTTTTACGGTAACCTGCATCGCCGGTATTTCTAAACATTATCGTCGAATGGTTTATGCAGTTATATACGGGTAATTTCTTCCTT
>JAYEJA010000032.1:0-20143 GCA_034660395.1 Actinomycetota bacterium | reverse complement strand
TAAAATTGTGGTTTTTATTGATGTAAAAAGGGAGAGAAATTGTATGGAGGATGAAGATAGTAAATTATTTAGTAAGCTTTTAAAAAAAGATATGTTTAAAGTTGCCGGATGTACGAATTCGGAACTGGCTGGTGATAATGTCATTAAACTTGACTTTTTTAATAAGAAAGTTGTTGTTGATTTAAACAGAAGGAAAGTTTTTTACCCGGTAGAAGGCGGTACGGGAATAAAAGAAAAAGAGAAAGTTGTTGACGGGGATTCCTCTACTCTTATTTTGCATTATTTGCTTGCGGCAGACGGGACTCCTATTAATGGTACCTGGATCTCGTACAGGGAGCTGCCGGGCGGTCTTTTTTACTGGAAGACGATAGCCGGTGTGCTTGAACCCCTGAAAAAAAAGTACGGAAGTGATGGTGAAGGGTTTTTAAATAGTTCTGTTAGAATTGGCGGGGTAAAATACAGCAAGTTTAGATATTCCTCAATAATTTACCTATTTAAAATGCTTCCGGTCTTAATGATTCTTGACGAAAAAAGTGAGGAATTTGAAGCGGATGTAAGGGTATTATTTGATAGGAGCGCTTCTCATTATATGGAAGCCTACGGTATAAAGCTATTGGTGATTCTAATAGTCAAGAAGCTTTGCAGTTAGGGCTAAAGAATTCGTTTATGACTTTGTAATTTGTTCTTGCTGTATTTTTTTATGATTTCTTGAAATTATATTTTTTTTAATATAACATGAAAAAAACCAGTGAGGCACCCTCATTTTAAGCAGGTAGAGCGGGATGCAGTGTAAACAAATTATGGGAAATATTGCCACAAATAAAAGTCTAACCGGGATGGAAAATCTTTATTATCTTAATGGTTTAAACCGCAAAATAATAACCGGTAGTTTTGCACCATCTCCTGCAGGGTAATTCTATATAGGCGGCAGGTATTTTATAAATATTTATAGCCGGGGCAGGTTATGAGGGAAAATTTAAAAGAGAAATATATGAATATTGAAGGATATAAAATAAAAAATAGATTTGAAGGGCTGAAAAAAGATAAGAAAATAGAGATGCTTAAAAAAATGTATGAGATAAGACATTTTGAGAACCAGGCAGAGCAATTTATTATAAGGGGGATTATTCACGGTACCTGTCATCTTTATATAGGAGAGGAGGCAACTGCTATTGGTGCAGCCTATGGGATAAATAAAGATGATTATATTACCTCAACCCACAGGGGTCACGGTCACTGTATCGGTAAGGGTGCCGACCTAAAAACTATGATGGCAGAGCTTTTTGGTAAAAGGACAGGATACTGCAAGGGAAAAGGCGGCTCTATGCATATAGCCGATGTCAGCTCTGGAAATCTTGGTGCAAACGGGGTGGTTGGAGGGAGCATTGGAATTGCCACCGGTGCAGCTCTAACCTGCCGGATGAAGAAAAACGGTAAGATGGTGGTGTGTTTCTTTGGAGACGGAGCAGCCAACCGGGGCATATTCCATGGCTCACTAAATCTGGCTTCAGTATGGAGCCTCCCGGTAATTTATCTATGTGAAAATAACACTTACGGAATGTCAACTCCATTAAAGCAGGCGTTTAATATAAAAAAAATATCGGATAGGAAGAGCGCCTATGGTATAGACGGTCTTACAATTGACGGCAATAATCTGGTTGAAGTATTTAACGTGGTTTCCCATTTTGCGGATAGATGCAGGATAGGAGAAGGTCCGGTTTTAATTGAAAGTTTGACTTACAGGTGGAAGGGTCATTCCAAGAGTGATGTACAGGTTTACAGGACAAAAGAGGAAGTTAGAAAGTGGAAGGAAAAGGATCCTATTAAAAAATATAAAAATATTTTATTTGAGCAGGGTGTACTTACTGAAGAAAGGGATAAGGAGATTGGAAAAGAAGTAAAATCAAGTATTGAAGAAGCTGTAGAATTTGCAAAAGAAAGCCAGTTTCCAGATCCTGAAGAAATTGAAGATGATGTTTATTCTTAAAAATAAATAAGGACGGCGGGATTTTAATTTTTTGGATTAATCTGGCGGTAAGATTGCAAAATATATATATAGGTATTCTAACATGACAAGTAAATTAACATATCTCGAAGCAATAAGGGAAGCAATGCAGCAAAAAATGAGACAGGATAATAACGTGTATATTCTAGGTGAAGATATAGGAGAGTATGGTGGAGCTTTTGGAGTAACTGTAGGAATGCTTGAGGAATTCGGAAAGGAAAGAATAAGAAATACTCCAATTTCGGAAGCAGCCATAGTTGGAGCGGCAATAGGTAGTGCGATTACCGGAATGAGACCAATAGCAGAGATAATGTTCTCAGATTTTATAACTATAGCGATGGAACAGATTGCAAATCAGGCAGCCAAGATAAGGTATATGTTCGGCGGGAAAGCATCAGTACCGATGGTCGTAAGAACTCCCGGAGGCGGGGGAACCGGTGCTGCTGCCCAGCATTCGCAGAGCCTCGAAGCCCTTACTGCACATATTCCAGGCTTAAAGGTTGTCATGCCTTCATGCCCTTATGATGCAAAGGGTCTTCTTATATCAGCCATAAACGATAATAATCCGGTTATATTCATAGAGCATAAGCTGCTTTATAAAAATAAGAAATGCATTCAGGATGTCCCGAAGGAAATGTATGAGGTGCCTATTGGTAAATGTGATATTAAAAGGAAGGGAACTGATATAAGTATAGCTGCTACTTCTTTTATGGTGCAGAGAGCTCTTGAAGCTGCAGGAAAACTTTCAAAAGAAAGAAGCATAGAATGTGAGGTAATAGATATAAGAACACCCAGGCCGCTTGATGTTGATACTATAATTGATTCGGTTAAGAGGACAGGCCGGCTTCTGTGTGTTGAAGAAGCACCGATTTTCGGAGGATTTATGGGAGAGGTTGCCGCAGAAGTTTCTGAAAAGGGATTTGACTGGCTGGATGCGCCGGTAACCAGGGTGGCAGGAAGAAACTGCCCGATACCTTATAGCCTTGTTCTTGAAAAGGAAGCGATACCCGGTGTCGAAAGAATTGAAAGGGGAATTTTAGACCTTCTAGGTTAGGGGCGGATTTTATATCGGTGTCCGGTATGCTATTATGAAAGAACACAGAATAAGGGTCCCGGTTTTATAAGAATTTATATAAGTTCGCGAAAGTATCATCGTGATGGAAGGTTTGGAAGATGCATGAAGTTATTATGCCCAAGTTAGGTCTTACCATGGAATCAGGAACTATCGAAAAGTGGCATAAAAAAGAAGGCGATAAGGTAAAAAAGGGTGATGTATTATTTGAGGTCATGACTGACAAGGTGACTATTGAAGTTGAGTCATATTATAAAGGATACTTAAGAAAGATATTAAAAGGAGAAGGTGAAGAGGTTCCGGTCAGCGGCGTGGTGGCATATATTGGAGAAAAAGATGAAAAAATACCGGCCGGGAAAAAGGTAGAAAAAGAAGAAGTAAAACCCCGGGAGGCTTCCAGGAAGCATGAAGCTGGCAGGAAAGGCGATGAAGACAAGGAAGGCACACAGAAGGGTGCTCCTGAAAAAAGAATTAGAATATCACCTCTGGCAAGAAGAACTGCCGGGGAACTTGGTATAGATTACAGGACTGAGAAAATCAAGGGTTCAGGGTCAGGTGGCAGAATAGAAAAGAAGGATATAATAAGTTTCTCCAGGAAAAAGAAAAAAGGTGAAGAAAAAAAAGAGATAGATTCTAAAGCAGAGATAAAGATAAAATCATCAAGCGAACTCAAGGGAATGAGGAAATCAATAGCAGGCAGAATGAGTTATTCCAGTTCCAGTATTCCGCATATTTTACTTAATGCAAAAGCTAATGTTTACCTGCTTACAGAATTAAAGAATAGACTGGAAAAGAAGCTCCTTAAGGAGTTTGATATTAAAATAACTTATACCGACCTTATATTAAAAGCTGCGGCACTTGCTCTCAGGGACAATCCGGGGTTGAATTCAACTTATTCTGATGGAAAATATATAATATATGAGGACATAAATGTAGGAATGGCGATTTCAATTAGGGGAGGGTTAATTGTTCCCACTTTCTTTAATTGTGATAGGCTCAAAATAGGTGATATTGCAAAAACAAGGATAGAACTTGTAGAAAAAGCCAGGAAAGGTAATATTACCCGACAGGATGTATCCGGCGGTACGTTTACGGTTACGAATCTGGGAATGTATGGAGTAAGGTCATTTTCTCCAATAATAAATCCTCCGCAGGCAGCTATACTTGCAGTGGGAGAAATATATACCGAGCCTTCCATGGTTGGTAAAGAAATAAAGCAGCAGTCATTTATGGATATTTCCGTATCATGCGATCACAGGATAGTTGATGGCAAGGCAGGAGCGGAGTTTCTTCAGGGGCTAGTAAAACTTCTGGAAGACCCGTCAGAGCTTATTGATTGATTTTATAAATTTTATAAGGATATTACATGAAGTTGAAAGATAAGAAAACAAAAATAGTACTGTATTGCATTAGCTGCAACAGGGAAACACCTCATACAGTGTATTATATCGGCAGTTATCTTAGAAGCGTAGTATGTGATGTATGTAAAAAGAGGATAGAAATTGACAGAAGGCACCTCAGGACAGTTTTTGCAGAGGATTTTATTGACAGGATTCTGACAAAGCCGCACAGGATAACCGAAGACATGAAGAAAGCGTTCGCCTCTCTAATACCATTTTTGCCTAAAAGACTGTTTAAAGAACCGCTGGCTGTGCTGAAAGAAATATACGCCGTATTAAAAAAGGAAAATGGTGAGAATAAAAGGAACGGCAGGAGCGGCGGAACTAAAGAGTGATGTTTTAAGATTTACCGGTTTTTTTAACAGGGGTATTAAAAACATCACTGAAGCTTTCGATTATCTTATCCTTTACACTTTCGATGGGTATGGGCTTTTCTAAAATTTTCTTAATCGAGGTCTGGGGATAATTTTTGAGACCGCAGGGTATTATGTTATCAAAATATTTTAGGTCATTATTCACATTTAATGAAAAGCCGTGAAGTGTGATCCACTTTTTAACCTTAAGGCCGACAGATGCTATCTTACAGTTATCAACAAACACGCCCCGGTGTTTTTTGACTCTTGAAGAATTAATGCCAAACTTTTTAAGTGTTTCTATTATTACTTCTTCAACTCTGTAGACAAAAATTGATAAATCCTTCCCGAGTACGTCCAGATTAAGAATCATGTAACAGACAACCTGTCCCGGGGTGTGCATTGTTATATCGCCGCCGCGGTTTGACTGCACAAGTTCTATACCCTGGCTGGTTAGCTCTTCTTCCGTTACCAGCAGGTTACCGAGATTTTTATTGTTTCCTATGGTTATAGCAGGGCGGTGCTCGAGGAGCAGTATTGGGCCCAAACCGCCGGTAAGCCTAATTTTTTCGAATATTCTGGTCTGTAAACCGTAAGCCTTATTGTAAGAAATAAGCCCGAGGTCAACAGCATTAATTACATCCCGGCTTCCTGCGGCGCTGGATTTTATTAGTTCTTTATAATTTATCTGTTTAATTTTCTGCTTTCTTATTTCCATAGAAGACCGAAATACTTATTGACTGATATATTTTATCATGTAAATTATATATTGACTTATTTTAAAATGAAAATTGAAAGGAGCCCCTGGTAAAATGTCTTCTGAAAAAGTAGACATATCGGTAATTGGCGGAGGACCCGGAGGATACGCAGCTGCTATAAGAGCGTCTAAGCTGGGACTGAAAGCGGCAGTGGTTGAGGAAGATAAGGTTGGAGGAGTTTGCCTTAATTATGGTTGCGTGCCTACAAAATCACTTTATCATGCTGCCAGTTTGATAGAAGAAATAAAAAGAGCTGAAACTTTTGGTATAAAAGCATCAGCTCCCGAGCTTGACTTTAAAAAAGCGATGGCTGTAAAGGAACAGATAATTGATGTGCAGAGGAAGGGTGTTGGAGCCTATTTCAAGAAAAATGATATAAAGTTTATAGAAGGAAAAGGAGAGATACTGGAAAAAGGAAAGATTCTCGTTAAAGGTCCTGATGGAAATGAAACAGAGATTGAGACAAAAAATATAATAATTGCTACTGGTTCCTCGGCAGCCAATGTAGAACCATTTGATATATCAGAAGACGGGATAATGGATAATAAAGATATATTATCCCTGGAGAAGTTACCGGAGCCGCTTTTAATTATTGGCGGAGGAGTAGTAGGAAGTGAGTTCGCAAATATATTTTCTTCCTTTGGCTCAAAGGTAACAATAGTTGAGATACTTCCTGAAATACTGTCAACGGAAGATGAGGATGTTTCGAAATTGATTCATAATACCTTTAAGAAAAAGGGGATTGATATATTTACGGATACCAAAGTGGAGAATCTCAGGAAGGCAGAAGGGAAATTTAAATGTACTGTAAGCGGAGGAAAAGAAATATCAGCAGAAAAAATACTTATATCCGTGGGGAGAAGACCAAACTCAAAAGGCATGGGTCTTGAAAAAGCAGGAGTTGAAGTTGATGAAAAGGGTTATATTAAAGTGGATTCACATCTTGAGACAAACGTCAGCGGAATATATGCCATTGGTGATGTCATAGGAGGTCTGCAGCTTGCGCATGTGGCTTCCAAAGAAGGAAAAATTGCTGCAGGGAATATTGCAGGTGAAGAAGAGGAAATGGAGCATGATGCTATACCCCGGGCGATATTTACATCTCCCGAGATTGGTACGGTTGGATTAAATGAGCGGCAGGCAAAAGAAAGAAATATAGAGGTCTGCACCGGTATTTTTACTTTTAGCCACAATAGTAAGGCCTGCATTGAAGGAGAGACGGAAGGATTTATGAAGATTGTTACCAGAGCTGGTACCGGTGAGATACTTGGCAGCCAGGTAGTAGGTCCGGGAGCATCCGACCTTATGCATGAGGTGGTGGTGGCAATGAACGGTGAGTTACTGGTTGATGACATCGCCTCTACCGTACATGCACACCCGACGCTTTCTGAGATAGTAATGGAAGCTGCAGAGGACTGCTCGGGAATTGCGACACTTAAATAGCAGATGAACCAAGTAATATGGGCAATGGGGATTGATATATTTAAAAGACCTCTGGTAAAAATATATGGCAAATAAATTTTAAGGGCTTTGACATAAAGAAAAGTTATGCTAAAATTAGCAACCTGACTCTCTTAAAATAATAGTTTTATTATAAAAGTAATAAAAAATAAAAGATTTATGGATGCAAAAAGCTCAGTTATCCTTACAAAGAGAGTAACTATAACTTCTCCCAATCCTGTAGTAAAAGAAGATTTTATTGATAAAATGGGGGAAATTAGCAGTAATATAGTGAAATTCCTAAAGAAAAACGGCTGCAGTAAATTGGGACATATAAAGTTTATTTCTACTACTGATGGTGAAGACTATCTGCAGTTGAGTGTTCTGGATATGAAGGACAAGCCGCAAATTAACGGTATCCTAAAAAAGACTTTTGGAAAGATAAAACTCACTTTTAATATAATTGAGTTTGGCGTTGCCAGGGAACTTGTTGAAAATAAAGTCAGTGAAGAGATAAAAAATATACAGGAATATTTTAATAATAATTAGCCGGATTAATTCTAAGTAGACACCAGGGATTTTTTATCAGTTTAATATTTTTACATATCTTTTAATTACCCTGCTGGAACCATGTTATTATAATCAAGGTTAAAGTCGCCAGGTATGTAATCAAGATAAAGGAATTTCGAGATGTTGCTGTAATCTATTTTTAATAAATCACAGGGGTTTATATATTTATTGTTATAAATCACGCCAAAATGTAGATGAATTTTAGAGCTTGACGGATCATCGGATGCCCCGATGCAGGCAATAGTTTCACCCTGTGTAACATAATTACCCGGGGAGACATAAGTCTGGAGAAGGTTAAGATATGTAGTTCTTATCCTGTCATTATGCTTAATTACAAGCGTCCTTCCCCCTATGGGTGAAAAACCGCAATAGCTTACAATACCATTTCCTGATGCAGTTAACTTCTGCCCGAATTCGCCATCTATATCAATACCGGTATGCTTAAAATATTTGTTTTTCTCCGGATGAAAGTAACTTTCCCTGAAGCCGGTTATAACCTTGCCTTCAAGCGGCGTTACAAAGGGGGTTTTATAATTGCTGTCGGGGTAAATCTGTGGGGGTGTGAACAATGGTATTAAAAGAAATAAGATAAATAAGATAAAAAAAGTGAGTCTATTATTATTCTTTTTAAATTTAAAACTAATTAATTTTCTTTTTCTGTTCACGAAATAATAATGAAGAGAATTTTTAATAATACTTTAATATTATATAGTATATGTATAAAAATGCAAATACATAAATAAGGAATTTATCTGCATGCAATATCTATTTTACTATTTAAATGTTAAATCCTATAATAAAGATTAATGTAAATACCAATATTTTTTGGGGGATGAATATGAACGAGAGAATAAAAGAAATACTTTCCTGGTATGATAGTGAGAACCCCGGTATCATTAGAAATCTTTACAGCATACTTATGCATGGGAAACTGGCGGGTACAGGTAAAGCAGTTATTTTACCTGTTGACCAGGGATTTGAGCATGGACCAGCAAGAAGTTTTGCCCCGAATCCTCCTGGCTATGACCCGAATTATCATGTAAAACTTGCAATAGATGCCGGCCTTAATGCGCATGCTGCGCCACTGGGCTCTATACAGTCGATGGCAAGGGAATACGCAGCACAAATTCCACTTATTTTAAAAGCTAACAGTCATGATGTATTAAATGATAGTCCCGACCCTATTCCTGCATTGACTTCATGTGTAGAAGATGCACTAAGACTTGGTTGTGTTGCAGTAGGATTTACTATTTATCCCGGCAGCATAAATTTTAAGAAAATGTATGAAGAAGTAAGGGAGATGGCGCTTGAGGCCAAAAGGAATGGCCTGGTAGTGGTTATATGGTCATACCCGAGAGGTTCTGGTCTATCAAAGAAAGGGGGAACTGCTGTTGATGTTGTAGCATATGCAGTTCAAATAGCGGCTCAGTTAGGTGCGCATTTAATAAAAGTAAAACCGCCTTCTGATCATATAGAGCTTGAAGAGGCAAGAAAAATTTACGAGAAATATAAAATTCCGATAGGCACGCTGGAAGAGAGAATAAGACATGTGATACAGGGTGCTTTTGATGGGAAGAGAATAGTGATATTTTCGGGCGGACCGGCAAAGGGAAGAGAAGAAGTAATGGAGGAAATAAAGCAAATAAAGAAAGGTGGCGGATTCGGCTCGATAATAGGAAGGAATTCTTTCCAGAGGCCTAAAGCAGAAGCTCTGGATTTCTTAAAGGAAGTTACGGATATTTATTTAAAGGATTAGTCCTGAAAAAAATTTTAAATATCTGGCAGAATTTGGCTTAAAATATACTAAATACCTGGAAAAAGTTATATAATAGTTTCAAATAAAAAAAAAGTTGTATATTTTTATTTGTAGCTTTTAATAGGTTTAGTGAATGGTATTTCGTTGTTGGATTTTTAGTAAATATTATGATTAAATTAATACCGTAAGTTGGGGGTAATTCTGGTATAGTATTGTAAAGGAATAAAAAATAATCATTTTTTTATTTAGTAATGAAAGGAGACAGGGGAATGAATAAAGCGGAATTAGTTAGCGATGTAAGCAGTAAAACAGGTCTTTCTAAGAAAGATGTTGGAAGTGTGGTAGATGCTATGCAGGATTCCATTACAGACACACTGGCAAAAGGAGGCAAAGTATCTCTGGTAGGTTTTGGAACTTTTCAGGTATCAAATAGAAAAGCAAGAGTCGGCCTAAATCCCCGTACAAGAGAAAAAATTCAGATCCCGGCATGCACGGTACCTAAATTTGTAGCAGGTAAAGGTTTAAAGGAAAAAGTTAGATAAAGATAAAAAGACTATTTTTAGGAGTTTGATAGCAACATACTGTCGTATAATGAATTTTGGCAGGTAATAAAAGTTATGCTTATAGTATATTTCTAAGTTGTAAAATAATAGCCGGTAGTTGAAATATATAGAAATAAAAAATAAAAAGGCATTAATATTAATGCCTTTTTATTTTACTTCATAAAATTTATATACCAGCCAGCAACTATTATGAATAAAGCAGGGGTAGGATAACTGCTGAAATGATAACTATTATTATTATTATTATCCAGACTAATATACCTAATGATCCAAGTATTATACCGGCAATATCAAAGCCCTTTCCCCTGGCGTTTGCTGCTCCATTTTTTATTCTTGACATATCAACTGCGCCAAGAATAATAGGAACAATGCCCAATCCAAGAATTCCTGTTACCAGTGCAGCAATAGAGAGACTGCTCGGGCTATCGTTTTTAGCAACGTCGTTCATTTGTTACCTCCACTTTAGTAATTTAGTATTTTAATTATTTCTGCTTGAATATTATTATATATTACAATAAAAAAAATAAAAAATTTTTTTTTATACTTTTATTATTTTTTAATTTTTATCCCCAGTGATTTTTCAAGTTCTGATAATTTCTTCTTATCCTTCATTATAAATGGACATTTATCTTTAAATATAGTTTCAGGTTTTTCAGCGAGCGCCTATGCATATTTCTCGCAGCCGGGATAGCTGCTGCTACAAAGTTAACATGAAATGAAAAATAAATCATTTAATGTGCCTTTTAGGAATGAATTTTTTGAGATTGTCCGGGTTTATAGTGAAAAGGTTAAACGGGGCAGTTTGTTTAAATAGTCAGGGGATTTGGTTATACTTAGGACATAAATAATTTAACCAACGGAAAGAAGGTTAAAAATGAGTTTTAATGAAGCTGCAAAAAAAGCTATGTTAAGGAAGGTACAATGAAGCCCGTAAATGCCGGGGGCAAAGAAATACTGGTTGTGAACTATGAAGGAAATTACTATGCAATAAATAGGAAATGCACCCACATGGGCGGAGACCTTTATGAAGGTAAGCTTGAAGGAAAGATAGTTACATGCCCAATTCATGGAGCTAAGTTCGATGTAACCACAAGGAAGAGCATTTCAGGTCCAAAAATGGGACCTTTAAGAATGAAGACAAAAAATGAGCCGGTTTATGAAGTTAAAATTGAAGGTGATAGTATCAAGGTTAATATTTAGATGTTTCCTCCTCTTAATGCTGCTCTCCTATGGCAGTAAAGATATTCCGCCTGCAAAAAAGAAAGTTTTTCAGAAGTAAGAAACATTAAAGTTTGCACAGAACAATCATATAATGACGATAATGGAAACAGGATAGAAGATTTTAACAGATAAAAATTATTTCCATAATTAGTATTATTTGGTGGTCAGAAGGGCTTAAAATGGGTTTATTTAAATCGTGTATAGAAATTATGAATAAAAAGAATATAACCAGAAGGAAATTGATTTTTGGATGGATCGCCGTTTCCATTGTTGCTGTTATCGTGTCCCTATGGGCATACTGGGGAGGGATAGAAAATTTCTATGAGGGATGGTACAGCGAAAGTTCGTGGGAAAATATTGTTATGATGCTTGTTCAGTACTGGATGCTTCCCATCGTGTTTATGATAATAGGTTTTATAGGTGTAAGCTTTCCGAAAGTATCCCTTTTATTAAATATAGCTCTGGGTATTGGAGCAGCAATATTTTTTTCGGGAGCGTCTTTCAGTGTGTTATGGGTTATGATTGTTATCCCGCTTGCCGCAATCGGTCTTCTTTTTTTCTTTGGTGCGGTAAGGCCGAGAAAAATTGCATATGTACTGGTGGCTGGACTGCCCGTATTAATTTTAATTGTAACCAGTATTTTTGGTATGGTAAGGATAAATGCACGGGCAGATGACAGTGATTATGGAGTAAGGGTGGTTGAAGGAAGCGGCGATGTCTGTCTTGTATGGGCGCCAAAAGGTCCTGGCTGGCCGGAAAACGGTGTAAGCTATGAGGGCCGGGGATATATGCGCACGGCTTAATGAGGAAGGCACGGAGCTTCTGGACGAGGAAGTTAATATCTGGCGCCTGTCTACTGTAGAAGAAGCTGTAGTTTTCCAGATGCTTCATGGTAAAAATGCAGGAGGTGTGTGGAATGAGGAGAAGAAGGTGTCTGAATATGAAATGACTCCTGATAAGGAAACACCACTGTGGGATCCACACTCCCGGGTTATATATTACTGGACAGGAACCATTGCAGAAGAAGGAAGGGCATATATCATAAGCTATAACGGAGGGGTTTACCCGAGAAATATTGAAGCACATTACGGTTATCTTGCTTTTCGGGCGGTAAAGGAATGCAGGGATTAAATTTTACTGATATTATAGTAGTAAAATCAGCAGCGGGATAATATACTTATATTAATAACGGAGATAGTAAAATAAATTATGGATAACTTAAGAAAATATGGCGATTCCCCCTTTAAGATAGCTGTGCTTCATGGAGGCCCGGGCATAAGCGGCGAGATGTCTCCGGTAGCGGAGGAGCTCTGTTCATTACACGGAGTACTGGAGCCGCTTCAGAAAGCAGTGTCCCTTCAGGGGCAGGTACAGGAATTATATGATATCCTGGAAGAAAACAGCAGCCGGCCTATTACAATTATTGGTTGGTCGTGGGGTGCTATTCTGGGATTTATATATACTGCGAAGTACTCTGCGGCGGTTAAAAAGCTCATACTGGTTTCAAGCGGTGTATTTCAGAAAAAATATGCCTCAAAGATTGAAAAGACAAGGATGAAACGGCTGGACCCGGAAGAGAGGGTAAAGCTTAAAAAAACTATGAAGGCCCTGTATGACCCGAGTTTTGGAAATAAAGATATGATTATGCTGCAGCTTGAGAAATTATTGTATAAAACTGACTTTTATAATCCCACGCCTTTTAAAAGTGATGTGGTTGAATATCGGTACGATGTTTTCCGCAGCGTCTGGAAGGATATGGAAAAGTTTCGCGCAAGCGGAAGGTTATTAAAAATGGGCAGGAATATAAGCTGTCCGGTTGTAGCCATACACGGGGATTATGACCCGCATCCCTATCAGGGCATAAAGGAACCTCTACGGAAGGTAGTAAGTGACTTTAAGTTTATCCTCCTTGATAATTGCGGGCATAAACCATGGATTGAGAAAGACATAACTGGCAGTTTTTACTCAGTTGTAAGGGAAGAGCTTCAGGATATTTAGATTCTTAAAATTATTTTTTATCGGGAATAAAATCCAGTGATATTGAGTTTACGCAGTGCCTTGTAAGTTTTCTTAATGGTTTAGGAATATATAGAATTAAGTATTTTCTGTTTAATTACAAGTATCTGCCTGAAGTAATCAGCACAGAATATAATCTTAAAAGGTATCGCTTTAACCAGTGTATCTTCAACATATATCCGGTACTCGTAATCTCCGGGGCTCAGGAGTGTCCATTCAAGAGCTTCCATAGCCATGCCGGCTGAACCTTCTGACGATGAGTAGCCGGTGCACCTTTTAACAAATTCACCATTTTCAGGATTGAAAACCGTATACACAAATTCGAAGTCTTCTTCTTTAATAAATCCGCATTCTAAAGAGGTTTCACCACTCGCTAGAAGTGTAGTATCATCAAGCTCTATATGTGAAAAATATTCTTTAAAAAGTTCTCTGTCGGGCTCCTTCGAAGCATCCAGGGCCTCTACAATTTCTTGCTTTTCTTTATTGATATTGGTATATTCTTTAAAAATATATTTTTTCTCTAACCTGCATCCTGCCACAGCAAGAATTAATATGACTGATAATGCAGATAAAAGTAGTAATATTTTTCTCATTTTCCCTCACCTTTATTAGTATTATTAAATTTATATAATAAAAGTATTAAAAAATTATCTATATTCAGCTTATATCACAATAGCTATTAATACTCAAGATAATGGTTATTTAGATAAGATTACGAAGATAATTAGTATATAGTATAATTCAGCTATATCATTAAACTTTATTGGATCTTTTAAATAATCAATATTTAATTTTAATGCACAGTACCGTATTGCGCTCACGTCGAATCATTATGGAAGGCTGAATTCAACCAGTTCCGTTGTATCTGAAAATTCCTGTGATAATTGTCCTTCCATATACCCCAATCCTTTTATCAAGCCCTGAGTAGCTGATCTCACGGAGCCGATATTTTCTGCAAACCAGGCGCTTGATGTGCTTTCATAGGTATAAAGCGGCATTGTAGTCCCGTGTGTTTTCAATATAAAATCTGATTTTAACGAACTGGCCACTCTTATTGCTTCAAATGTACCGGCAGCAACGGTTACAGTTTCTTTACCAATAGCAGTATAATTTACAGTTGTAGAAAAATCTAAATCAGTATCAAACCCCTGAACGGTTAAAGTTCCCGAGTATGTCTGTGACCAGGAATCCCCGACTGATATTGAGGATGGTATGGTTATCCCTGTTACATTTGAGGTGCCGGTAATAGTTGCGCCTTCCCCTATAACTTTAAGGGCATCACCGGCAGGGTTACTAAAATCTACTAGACCTTCCGGCAGGCATTCCCATTCATGTGTCTGGGTAGAACCGCCAATGGTATGTGTTACTGTGAAGCCGTCCTCGCTTACAGAGGTAATTGTACTGGTGTACGATCCCGCGTTGCTGCTATTATATGTATACGAAGCTCCCATAACTACAGGGTAATATGGATTGCCGCACGGCCCACTCAGTACCTCATCCCAGTTGAATGCCTGTGAGTCGGTATCTTTATCATCATCCCCGCTAAGCCCGGAATCTCCATCGTCTTCCTGGTCTTCTTCTCCGGTATCCCCGGGGCCGACGGGAGGCATATCTGCGGGATTTCCGGTATTTACAATATTGCCTGGGCCGCTCTCGATTCCGTCTTTATAAATAGCTGTTATATAGAAATCATAATTGATATCTCCTATTACGTCCTGATAATTTGTAGTGTCAGTTCTGGATAATTCACCATCATCTCTATATACTATATATTCAATAATTTCCTCTTCAGTATCCGGCTCGTCCCAGGTAAGATTAACCGTCCTGTCCGCTCCGCTTCCCGTAAATCCTGTAATAGAAAGATTCTGCGGCGGGGGATATTCAGCCTCACCGGCTCCCGCAGCCCGGCTGCAGGAGGTGACCATAAAAATAAGACTTGCTGCAAGAAGGATAACAGCAAATTTAACAAGAGATTCTTTATACCAGGCCATAATCGCAATGGCTTTTTCTTTTTTCACTTTTAAAAAGCTCCTTTTTTTATTATGCTCTTTTTAAATTTCCATAAGTTAACACAGGTAATTAAAAACAATTATTGTTTGATATTATGGTTTTCGGGCGTAAAGCCCATGAAGGGTATGCCTGTACAAAAAGAGAACAGTAATTCAGGACTACCTGCGGTTTAACACGCAAAATATAATATATAATATACATGATAACAGATTTTAATCAACCATTCCGGATAATTCAATATCAAATGCATAAGTGTGGGCTCCTTCAAGATTTCTTTTCCATATAAGGTTAAGTATACAAAAGTTCCTTGTAAAAATGTGTATATGACAACAAAATATCCTTTGATTTATGTGTTTTATCATTTATAATATTAATGGATTTATGTTTATCATAAGTAATATCTTAAAGTAAATAAAAAGGAGTGAAACTTTTGTACAGACAGGCATTGGATAAACTAAAAGAATGGAAGGAAAGTAGTACCAGGATACCTCTTATTATAAGAGGTGCACGGCAGGTTGGTAAAACGTGGCTAATGAAATATTTTGGGGAAACCTCATATCAGAAAGTTGCTTATATTAATTTTGAGGGGAATGATCGTATGAAGAACTTTTTTGAAGGCGACCTTGAGATTCCCCGTATTATAAGAGGTCTAAGTCTGGAAGCTGAATGTAATATTGAACCTGGAAATACACTTATTATATTTGATGAAGTCCAGGAAGTACCGCGTGCCCTGACCAGCCTGAAATATTTTAGAGAAAATGAGCCGCAATATCATATAATTGCTGCAGGATCTATTCTGGGGGTTGCTTTTCATCCTGAGGTCTCTTTTCCAGTAGGAAAAGTATCATTTCTTGATTTATATCCTTTATCGTTTGCAGAGTTTATGCTTGCTATGGGGATGCAGAAGTATCTTGGTCTTTTATTGAACCGGGACTGGAATTTAATAGCAGATTTTAAAGACCGGTATATTGAATTATTAAAGCAGTATTTTTTTATAGGGGGGATGCCGGAAGCAGTTGCTGCATTTATTCAGAGACAGGATTATAAAGAGGTGCGGGAAATACAGTTTCGTATTCTTACTGCTTATGAGCAGGATTTCTCAAAGCATGCTCCAAATGAAACAGTGCCCAGGATACGAATGCTCTGGAATTCTATCCCTTCCCAACTTGCAAGGGAAAATAGAAAATTTGTATATGGTCTTATACGAAAGGGTGCACGCGCCAGGTATTATGAGCTTGCAATGATGTGGCTTGCTGATTGCGGACTTATTCATAAAGTAAACCGGATAACAAAACCTGGATTACCATTAAGAAGCTATGAAGACGCTAAAGCTTTCAAGCTTTACCTACTTGATATTGGTTTACTCTCGGCCTTATCCGGACTTGGTTCTAAAATACTCATAAGTGGAAATAAAATTTTTAATGAATTTAAGGGAGCTTTAACGGAACAATATGTTCTACAGCAATTTAAATGTGAAGGGATGGTACCTGTATTTTACTGGTCTGCAGAGACGGGGACTTCGGAGATTGATTTTATAATACAATTAAAAAACAGAGTTATTCCTGTTGAGGTAAAGGCCTCAGAAAACCTTAGAGCAAAAAGCCTTAAGGTATACAGAAAAAAGTACTTGCCCGAAATAAGTATTCGCCTTTCCACGTCAGATTACAGGGACGAGAAATGGCTTATTAATATACCTCTATATGCATTACTTGTGCTCCCTGAGATGTTGTCAAAGTAAAAAAATTTAATTGAGAATGCAGGAGTTTTAGAGTAGCAGAATCTTTAGGAAAGAGTATCAATGTTCATATAGTTTAATTTATACTTTTTAGTTAAAATAAAAAGCATGCAGATAGAAAAAAAGAGATTAAAAAGCGGTTTCGAGCTTCCGGTATTTGGTTTTGGCACATGGGCAGTAGGAGGCAGGGTAACAAGAGACCCTTATAATAACGACAGGGTGGATATCAATGCTATAAAAACTGCGATTGATATGGGCATAACCCATATTGACACAGCAGAATTTTATGCAGGTGGGCATGCAGAAAAACTTGTGGGTGAGGCAATAAATGGTTTTGACAGGTCCTCCCTTATAATAGCCACAAAAGTCTGGCATACAAATCTTCATTACAGCGACCTCATAAATTCCTTCAGGCAGAGCTTAAAAAGACTACATACCGATTACGTAGATATCTATATCATACATTACCCAAACCCTTCTATTGATATTGGAGAAAGCATGAAAGCAATGGATTATCTGGTTGAGAAGGGTTATATAAAAAATATAGGGCTGAGCAATTTCAGTGTTGAGCAGTTCAGTCAGGCACAGAAGCATACTGAAAATAAGATAGTCTGCAACCAGCTTTATTACAATCTGGCAAACAGAGAACCGGAAAAAGATGGATTCCTTGAATATGCTCTGGATAATGACGTAATGCTTGTTGCCTGGAGACCGATTGAAAAAGGAAGTTTTTCCAGGACAGAAGACAGTACACTTAAAAATTTATGTAAAAAGTACGGGAAATCGGGAAACCAGATAGCTATTAACTGGCTGATTTCCCAGGAAAATGTGGCCACCATATCAAAATCAAGAGATATCAACCACCTAAAAGAAAACCTCGGAGCACTAGGATGGAAATTGGAGAGGTCTGATGTGGAGCTATTGAACAGAGAAACGATAAAAATATAATCCATAGGTTTTAAAATTATCTTTAGATATGATTACAAGCATTTTAAGAACTTTTATGGCAAGGTCTATTAAGCCGTTTATTTTTAACAGGCCTTATAATGGTAAACTTGACCTGAGCATTAAAAATACGGGATTGTACTTTCATATACCGTTTTGTAAGATGTTGTGTCCTTTTTGTCCGTATTATAAGGTGAAGTATGACAGGGAGCTGATGAAAGAATTTATCCACTCCCTAAAAAGAGAGATTAAATTAATTGCTTCTCTTACTGAAAGCAAGAAAGAAATAGAAAGTATATATTTCGGCGGGGGCACTCCTGCGCTGGCAATAGATTATATTCCTGAAATAATAAATCTCACAAAGGACTTATTTAAATTAAGAGGGGATATGGGTATAGAGCTTCACCCAAGGGATGTAAACAGGGAGCTTCTCGGCAGGCTGAAAAATTGCGGTTTTAATATGATAAGCATAGGAATCCAGTCTTTTCATGATACTTCACTGTCTGAACTTGAAAGGGAAAGGATTGACAATAAAGCAAAGCTTAGAATGCTTAAAGATTTTAATTTTGAAGTAATAGATGTTGACCTTATATTCGGGATACCCGGCCAGAGCAGCGAGGAGCTTACCGGTGATTTTAAGACTGCAGCAGAGAATGGGGCAACTCAAATTTCTACCTATCCCTTTATAGAGTTTACCTATTCAGAACTTAAAAATAAGCCGCTTGGGAAAAAAGAGAAGAAGAAGATGCTTGGCGACCTGGCGGATACAGGTAAAAAACTGGGTTACAGGAGAAGCTCTATCTGGACGTTTTCTAAAGGAGAGAAACTTCAATATTCTTCTGTTACAAGGGATAATTATATCGGCTTTGGTCCAAGCGCAGCCACTCTACTTGAGGATATATTCAAGGTAAATACATTTTCTGTCAGGGAATATATAAAAAAACTAAATAATAATAAAATGCCTACCGCCCTTACTTTTAAATTTACCCTGAGGCAGAGGGCGCTTTACTGGCTTTTCTGGTCGGCATACCGGCTTTATATAGACGCAGACAATTTTTATAAGCTTTTTGGGAGAAAGCTTGAAGATATGTTTGGCAGGGAGCTATATATCGGGAAAAAGCTTGGATACCTGGAAAAATGCAGCGGAGGTTACAGGTTGACGGAAAAGGGCGCCTATACCTTTCATCTTGTAGAGCAGACCTATACACGACAGTATATAGATAAAACCTGGAGGTCATCCCTTACGGACCCATGGCCCAAAAGGATTACTCTATATTAAAGTTTATGCTGGAAGATTATGAGTGTCTGCAATCAGGCAAAAGAGCTGGAATAATTATTATCCTTTTATCATAATTAGATAATAAATAATGATAGAATTTTATACTATGCAATTCTGGTTTTTAAAATAGTGTTAGGTATAAAATAATATTGAATTATAAGATATGCTATCGTATAATAAATCGTATGAAAGTAACGGCAATAATATCGGATGAGCTGGTCTTAGAAGTAAGAAAACATGCAAAGGGTAAAAATCTTACCGAATCATTGACTATTGCTCTGAAAGAATGGCTGGCAGTAAAAAAGATAAAGGAACTAAACACTATGGTCAGGGAAACTCCCCTGGAGTTTAATGAGGATTTTTCTGCAGAGAAAACAAGGGATATTAACAGAAAATGAAAAATGTACCGGATAAGAGGATAATAACAGACACCAGTGTTTGGATTGAGTTTTTAAAAGGGAAACAAAATATTTTCCCTTTAATGGAAAAACTCATGGAGAAGAATTATATAATAGCTGTGGAGTGCATTTTTGGAGAACTACTTCAGGGAGTAAAGACAAAGCGCGAAGAAGAAATTATTTTAGGATACTGGGAATATTTACCAAAAGTTAATGAATATAATGTATGGATAAATGCGGGTATCTATTCCAATAGAAATAGGCTTACAGAAAAGGGTGTTGGTCTTATTGATAGTGCGCTGGTTGTTCTTGCAATAAGAAATAAATTTACATTATGGACACTGGACAGAAAGCTTAAGAAAATACTACCACCAGAAATTCTATATTATTAATCAAGGCTGTTTATTCAAATTTTGATTAGCTGTTAAGACGCCTGTAAAGGTTATTAGCAGGAAAAGAGAGCTGAAACTGGTATAAAGTACCACTGACGCCTTATTTTAGTCTGCCGTTAAACCACCAGACTTCAGTCTGGTGATGGATAGGCTGTCCAGACATAGTATAATGGGTACAAATGAGATTTAGAAAAAGTACCCATGCAATATACAATACACAGTATCACATA
>JAYEJA010000031.1:0-20290 GCA_034660395.1 Actinomycetota bacterium | reverse complement strand
TTTGAATTATCAAAAGTTTTTAAAAAGCAGGAAAACAAAGAACTGCCGCTTGAAAAAAACAAGCTAGGCATTGCACTTACTGGAAGGGCATCAAAGAAAAGGTGGGACAGACCGGAAAGAAATGTAGATTTTTATGATTTAAAAGGCTTTCTTGAGTTTTTAACAGGGATGTATTATCCGGGAAATGAACTTAAAATAACGGAAGCGCAGTATGGATTTTTCCATCCAAGGATAAATGGCAAAATAGATATTGGCGGAAAGACCATGGGAATAATAGGGAAAGTTCATCCCCTGATAGTTGAGGAGGCAGAAATAGACCAGGATATATATTACATGGAAATTGACATGGATGATTTTATAAATAATATGGCAGAGATAATAAAATATAAAGCCATACCTGTATTTCCTTCAATAGATATTGACCTGGCTATTGTAGTTGACGAAAAAGTAAAAAACGAGGAAATTATGAGTGAAATAAAAAAGAGCGGTACCGAGCTTTTAAAGCAGGTAAGGCTTTTTGATATATACAGGGGAGAGCAGATAGACAGGGACAAAAAGAGCATGGCGTATTCCCTGAGCTTCAGGGATGATTCAAGAACTTTAAAGGATACTGAAATAGAAATAATAAAAAAAAGGATACTTGAAAACCTGGGCAGGAATTTAAATGCGGCGATAAGGGAATAATATAAATGAAAATAGAATTCCCGGGCACAAAAGGAGAAATTGAAGAAAGTAGTGCCATACACAAATATCATTCATCTCTCATCATAAATTACAAAAATACCAGGACCCTTATAGACCTTGGATTGAAACGTAATCCACTGCTATTGGAAGAAATTAACAATTTTGATTATTTGTTAATTACGCATGCGCATCCCGACCATTATTCATGGACGGTCGAAGATATGGAGAATGTAAAGGTACCTGTATATATGACAGGTGTTACCTTAGACTATGGCAAGTATAAACCGGCAGATTACAGAGTTATAAAAAGCGGGGCTGAATACACGTTAGAAGACCTTGAAGTTACTGCATTTGATGTACTTCATTCACTAAGGTGCCCTGCCGTGGCTTACAGGATAAAAGGGGACAGGACTATAATTTATGCGCCGGATATTCTCGACTTTAAGGAAGATAAATCGGTTGTGCTGAATGATGTTGACTTACTTATAGCTGACGGCTCAAGTCTTAATATAAATATGGTAAGAAGAAGAGATGATAAAATTTTTGGCCATACCAGGATAAAGACAGTAATAGGATGGTGTAAGAAATACGGCCTGAAAAAATTGATTGTCACTCACTGCGGAAAGCAGGTGGTTACAATGGATGAAGGTGAACTGAAAGAAAAAATAAATAAATACGCAGAAGGGAAAGTCGATGTGAAGGTTGCATATGATAATTATATAATTGATATTTAAAGATTTTATTAAAAATTTATGAGAGTATTATTGGAAATTATCTGTAAAGTCATCAGGATTTAAGTTCCTGCGGTTCATGCATAAGAAGCAGAATAAAATTGGCAGGGTGTAATATAAATGTAATAAATATGTAAGAAATACCTGGAATACAGAAAAAGTAATAAAACAAAACGGGCAGGATTTTCCTACCCGTTTTTTTCATGCTGCATTACTTTAAGTTTTTCGTTTTTAGTTTATATTTCCTATACCACCTCCTTAATCTACGATATTAAATCATTTATAAGGTATATATGTGGTGGATATTAAGAATCCAGACAAACTTTTTTAAATTTACCATCTTTATTTTAACAGAAGATAATGGAGATTTTATGGAGAAACGATGAATATACTCATTTATTGATAAATACTCTGGAATCTAATATGCTAGTTATATTATTTTCAGGGTGGGACAATAAAAATTAATATAATAAAAATATGAAAATTACTCTTATCAAGAAAAACAGGGAAAACGAAAATATCTATTCATTTATTTTTAAACCTGAAGAAAAGGTAACCTGGAAAGCAGGACAATATATATTTTTAAAAATACCTCATCCGGAACCTGATGACAGGGGAGAAAAAAGGCATTTTACAATATCCTCAGCGCCTCATGAAGAAAATATAGCAGTAACGACGAAATTTGATTTTAAAAATGGCAGTTCATTCAAGAGGGCTCTGATAAAATTAAAAAAAGCTGACTCTATTAAGGCGTCAGGTCCCGAAGGAGAATTTATAATAAAAAACCCCGGAGCAAAATATGCCTTTATTGCAGGGGGTATCGGTGTGACTCCATACCGTTCAATAATTCTTGATATGGAAAAGAGAAATATTGATACAGATACCAACCTGTTATATTTTTGCAAAAAAAGAGAAATTATATTCAAAGATATTTTTAATGAGGTAGAGGGGAAAAACAGGCGGCTTAAAGTATATTATATAAATGAGCCGCATCGTATAGATAAGAATATAATAAAAGAAAAAGTCAGTGACTTTAAAGAAAGAAACTTTTATATTTCGGGACCCTTTAGTATGGTTAAAGCAGCGGAAGATGTCCTGTCAAACTTGAATGTTGCTAAAAACCTGATTAAAAAAGATTACTTTCCCGGTTATAAATAGAAATAAAGAGATGATAGCATTCATTAAATAGTATTAACCCTGTATAATTCTTGATATTAAAATATTACCGATTATTTTTATGAGGAATTATCAGAGATTAATATTAACGCTTCTTTCAGCGTTATTTTTGTTCCTCAGTTTCAAAGAGCTGGGATTTTTTGCCTGGTTTGCATTGCTGCCTTTCTTATTTGTTGTATATAAATCCAATCTTAAACAGGCAGTTATAGCAGGCGTCATATGCGGGATAGCTTTTTTTGCGGGTGTAACATACTGGATGAATGTTCTGCCGGTTAGATATACCTGGCTGCTGCTTACGCCGATTCTAAGTATCGGTTTCGTGATTTTTGGAATAAAAGTATATTTTATTTACACCAGGATACGCCAGCCGTATATAAGGATGTTTCTAATACCTGCCGCCTGGATACTGATTGAGTTCTTAAGGTCGCAGACACGTCTCGCCTTTACCATCGGTATTCTTGGGTACAGCCAGCATAGTTTCCTTCCACTGATGCAGATTACAAGATTTACCGGTATATATGGAGTAAGCTTCATAATCCTGCTTTTTAATGTGGCTATATTTGAAACAATTAAATTATTTGCTGAGAAAAGGAAAGTTAATTTTAAATTTCTAATTATAAGTATATCCATACTGGTAATGTTTTCCGGCTATGGAATTATCAGTGTAAATAATAACCTTAACCGGGTTATAAAAAATAAAAATAACAATGAAATTAATGTGGCAGCAGTTCTTCCCGATATAAAACTTGGAGATAAATACAAAGAAGGAGGACTTGAAATAATTCCTGATGAATATGGCGGCGGAAGCTATTTTAAAGAAGGTACTGACCTGGTTATATTTCCGGAAAGTATGATATGGGGGACTATAGATGAAAATAAAGATTTTAAAAACTGGATGAAAAAATTCGCAGAAGAAGAAAAAGTCTATTTTCTTATAGGTCAGTACGTACAGGATGAAGATAGTGAAGGATATTACAACTCGGCTTTTTTATATAATCCTGATCTGGAGATTGCAGGAAGATATGATGAAATAAATCCTGTACCTTTCAGCCAGTATATTCCTTACAGGAAGTTTCTCGGTTTTTTGAAATTCCTGGATTTTTCTGAAGTAGACCTTATTACGGGTAGTGAATATAATGCTGTCGAATATGATGGAAAGGGTAAGCTGGGTATTAATATCTGTTATGAGTCAACTATCCCTTCAATTGCCGGGAATATGAGAAAAAACGGCGCCGAAGCGTTGATTATCGTATCTGATAGTTCGAGTCTTGATAACAGTATGGCGCCGTGGCACCATATCATATTTTCAAAGGTAAGAGCTATAGAAAATGGGTGTTATGCGGTTCACTGCGCTAATGTGGGGATATCTGCAGTAATATCGCCTGCAGGGGAGATTATGGTCATTTCTGACCTTTCAGAGAAAAAAGTTATCTATGAAAGCATATACCTTAATGATAAAAAAACTTTTTACTCAAAATTTGGAAATATGATTATGTTTATTTACTTTTCTATCATATCTCTGGTAACCATAGCTTATCTTGTATCTATATATCTTAAAAAAACTTCCACAATAAAAAGAAAATCAGAATAGAAATAATTTGCATATTTTCTAATATTTATGTATAATATGCAAAATAATTATGGAGGTATGCATGAAGAAAGTGATTAAAGCGGGAATTATAGGCGGCTCGGGATTTACCGGGCTTGAGATGATTAAAATATTAAGCAGGCATAAAAACACGGAGTTAAGCTTTGCTACATCAAGAAAATATAAGAATATGGATGTAACCAAAGTATTTCCGTCGTATAAGGATGCCGGTGGGGAGACGAGTATTGCTTTTATTGAAAAACCGTTGGAGGAGAATTACAGGGAGATTGATATATTATTTCTCTGTTTACCCCCGCATAAGTCCATGGAATACCTGAAAAATATCAAGGGAAGTTATGATTTTAAGGTTATAGATGTAGGATCTGATTTCAGGCTTAAAAATCCCGATGATTACAGGTACTGGTATGGAGTTAAGCATTTAATGAAGAATAAACTTTCCGAATTTGTTTATGGTCTTCCTGAAGTAAATAAGGAGGATATAAAAAAAAGCAGATACGTATCAAATCCCGGATGTTACCCGACATCGGTTTTATTAAGTATCGCACCGGTTATAAAAGGGGGTATTGATATTAAGGATATATATATAGATTCCAAATCAGGGGTTACGGGTGCAGGCAGGAAGCTTTCGGATAAGTACCTTTTTACGAATATTGAAAATAATTTTTATGCTTATTCCCCGGAGGGGCACAGGCATACCGGGGAAATAGAGCAGGAAATGGAAAATATGTCCGGAAAAAAATTTAAGGTTAGTTTTACACCGCATATTTTACCTGTAAACAGGGGTATTTTTACATCTGTATACTGCAGTTTGGAAAAAGATTCTAAAGAAAGCGATATAGGAGGTGAGGTATACGGCTTATTTGATGACTTTTGCAGCGAACTTCCCTTTGTTAAATTCGTGGGTAACGATATACCGCAGCTTAAAGATGTCATAGGAACGAATATGTGTCTTGTAAGCTGCAGTTTCGACGGCAGGACAGGCACTCTTAAGATTTTCAGTGTTATTGATAATCTTATAAAAGGAGCTGCAGGACAGGCTGTGCAGAATATGAACTTGATGATGGGCTTTGATGAAGCAGAAGGACTGAATTTTAATGGATTATTTTCTTAATTGATGAAGGGGTATTTTAAATATTATGGCTTTAAAAAATAAGAAAGATAAAAAAGATTTTAATATAGTAAAAAATGGAACAATAACCACTGTTCCTGGTTTTTATGCTTCCGGATTCCACTGCGGTATCAAAAAATCAAAAAAACCGGATATCGGCATTATCTATGCTCCGGAGGGCGGGACATGCAGCGGTATTTTCACCACTAATAATTTCCTTGCGGCACCGGTTATTGTAACCATGGAAAAAATAAAAAATGATTGCACTTTAAAGGCAGTTGTCGTAAACAGCGGAATTGCAAATTCCTGTACGGGAAAACAGGGTTATGTGAATGCAAAAAATACAGTTGATATTGCTTCTGAATATTTAAAGGTAAGCAGTGAAGAAATTGCTGTTTCTTCAACGGGAATAATCGGGAAACAGCTTCCTATGGATAAGATTGAAAAGGGAATAAAGAAGTGTTACGAAATGTTAAATCCCCGGGGAGGGCATGATGCAGCCGAAGCAATAATAACAACAGATTCAAAAACAAAGGAAGTAGCGGTAAGTATTAAAGCCGGAAGTGGAAGGGAAATCGTTATAGGAGGCATTGCAAAAGGTTCGGGAATGGTAAAACCGGGGATGGCAACACTGCTTGTTTTTATAACTACCAGTGCCGGAATTTCAAAAAATCTGCTTGATAAAATCCTCCATGAGGAAGCGGATTCAAGCTTTAACAGTATAACTATTGATGGCTGCCAGAGCACAAATGATATGGTGCTGGTGATGACTAATTCAAAAAGCGGTATTTGTATTGAGAACGAAGATAGTGAATACTATAAAGCATTTAAAAATGCCTTTTCTTTTGTAATGAAGGACCTGGCAGAGAAAATAATTATGGATGGGGAAGGTGCAACCAAATTCGTAAAAATAAAGGTTACAGGGGCAAAAGATAAGTTAACTGCGAAAAAGCTGGCGCTAAAAGTGGCAGATTCGAACCTTTTTAAAACAGCAATGTTTGGCCAGGATATTAACTGGGGAAGAATAAATGCGGCACTTGGCTCCGCGGAGTGTGATTTTGACCCGGCTAAAGTGGACATATACTTAAATGATATTTTGATCGTGGCAGGTGGAGTAGGTGCAGATTTTGATAAGGTTAAAACTAAAAAACTTATGAAAAAAAGAAAAATTGGATTTACTGTTGATATGAATCAGGGGGATGGAGAATTTGAAGTTTTAACTACGGATCTTTCTCTTGATTATATAAAAATAAATGCTCTGTATAAGAGCTCTGTATAAGACATAGCTAAAAGAAATAAGAATTTTTTAAGTCATATTAAAAGAAGGTAAAAGATATGGAATTTGATAAGGAAAACGAAAAAAATACAGATAAGGGAGATGAAAACATAAACTATACGGGAAAAGTAGAAGTGCTTCTTGAATCTCTTCCCTATATAAAAGAGTATTTTAATAAAGTGGTGGTGGTTAAAATAGGCGGCAGCACGATGGAAAGCGATGCTGTTCTCCAAAGTGTTATTAATGATTTGATTCTTATGAAGTATGTAGGAATTAAAGTAGTGCTGGTGCATGGAGGAGGTAAACAGATTAGCGTGTTATCGGAAGAAAGGGGAATAAAACCTGAATTTGTTGATGGTTTAAGAATAACAGATAAGGATTCTATAGAAATTGCAAAAATGGTTCTCATAGGAGATATAAATACAAAAATAGTATCTTTTTTAAACAAGCATGATGAAATTGCTATAGGGGTTTCCGGCAATGATGCAGGTTTTATAAAATGCAGCAAAAAGATTTATAAAAAAGACGGCAGGGATATAGACCTGGGTTTTGTTGGAAAAATAGAGAGCATAAATTCCAAATTTCTGGTAAATATCCTGGATGATGATTATATGCCAGTTATTGCTACGCTTGGTTCTGATGATGAAGGCAATGTTTACAATATTAATGCAGATACATGCGCTGCCGAAATTGCAGTTTCACTCAGTGCAAAAAAGATGATACTTCTAACGGATGTAGATGGGATTATGAAGGATAATGAAAAGGAAAAGAATTTAATATCAAGGTTAAATATAGATGAATGCAATAAATTGATAAATACTAAAAAAATAAGCTCAGGTATGATTCCAAAAGTAAAAGCATGTATAAATGCGCTTGAGAATGGTGCAGAAAAGACCCATATACTTAATGGAGTTAAGAAACATTCTATACTTCTGGAAATATTTACCGATAAGGGCATCGGTACAATGATAACCGGTTAGGAATGAAGAGGAGTTGAAATGACTTTATTTAAGGATGAGGAAATATTTAATATCGGAAGTAAATATTTAATGCCTACGTACAAGAGGTCTCCCGTAGTGTTCGAAAAAGCTAAAATGCAGTACCTGTGGGATGTAGAAGGGAATAAATATATTGACTATATAGCGGGATACGGCTGCCTGAATGTAGGACATTCCAATAAATTTGTTGTTGGGGTGTTAATAAATCAGGTAAAAAAAATAATACAATCTTCAAATATATATTATAATGCGCCGCAGGTCATGCTTGCTAAAAAATTATGTGAAGTTACCGGATTTGGAGAAAAAGTGTTTTTTGCAAACAGCGGTACGGAATCGATTGAAGGAGCCATAAAGCTGGCAAGGAAATATTCTACTGATAATTATAACCAGGATAGATATGAAATAATTACTTTCAGGAGGTCTTTTCACGGCAGGACGCTGGGAGCGCTTGCTGCCACTGCGCAGATGAAGAAGCAGAAATTGTATGAGCCTCTGCTCCAGGGTTTTAAATATGCGGAACTTAATGATATAGACTCGGTAACAAAATTAATAAATGATAATACATGTGCAATAATGCTGGAACCGGTACAGGGTGAAGGAGGCATTTACTCTGCGGAAAGGGGATTTCTGGAAGAATTGAGGAATATATGCAGTGAAAAAAATATACTTCTTATTTTAGATGAAATACAGACCGGTTTCGGCAGGACGGGGAAAATGTTTGCATACCAGAATTATGGTATTTACCCAGATATTCTAGTGGTTGCAAAAAGCCTGGGAGGAGGTATGCCGATAGGAGCAATAGTCTCTACGGATAAAATAACAAAAAGTTTTGGTCCCGGGGCACATGGTTCAACATTTGGAGGGAATGCTGCATCATGTGCAGCAGGCCTGGCAGTGGTTAATTATATTCTTGATAATGGGCTGGCGGAAAAGGCAGTCGGATTGGGAAGTTACTTTACTAGTAATTTAAAGAAATTAAAGGATAAGTACTCAGTAATAAAAGAGGTAAGGGGACTGGGGCTTATGATTGGAATGGAATTTAACGAGCCGATTGCCGGGAAAATAACACTTGCTGCGCTTAAAGATAAACTGGTAATAAATAAAGTTTCAGATAATACTTTAAGGTTTCTGCCGCCGCTGATAATAACGAAAAAGAATCTAAATGTACTTATAAGGTGGCTGGATGGAAAAATAAAGGAGTTTTAAAATGAAGAAAGATTTTTTGACTTTAAAGGATTATTCAAAGGATGAAATTGAGTATATACTCAATATTTCAGAAAAAATAAAAAAAGCAGAAAATAAGTACAGCAGTATCCTGAAAGGGAAGAGTATAGCACTTCTTTTTGATAAGCGTTCTACAAGGACAAGGCTGTCATTTGAAGTTGGCATAAACCAGCTTGGAGGGAACTCCCTGGTTATTGATTCAAAAACTCTCCAGCTCGGTCGCGGAGAATCATATGAGGATACGGCAAAAATATTTTCCTTGTATGTAGACGGGGTAGTTATAAGGACACTCAGGCAGGAGACTCTTGAAATTTTTGCAAAATTTGGGGATATTCCGGTTATAAACGGGCTTACCGACGATTACCATCCATGCCAGGTACTGGCTGATATGCTGACCCTTAAAGGAATGGGGTTGTTAAATAAGGGTCTGAAATTTGCATATATAGGAGATAGTAATAATGTGACAAACAGCCTTATTATAGGTTTTTCTAAAATCGGTATTGATATAAATATAGCATGTCCTGAAAATTATACTCCTCCGGAGGATATAATGAATTATGCAGAAAAACAAAATAGTGGAAGCAGTATTAATATAATTCACAATCCAGTTGAAGCAGTAAAAGATGCAGATGTAGTATATACGGATGTATGGCTTAGCATGGGGCAGGAAACCAGTGAGAGTAAACTTGATGGACTAAAAAAGTATCAGGTTAATTCCGGTCTATTAAAATATTCAAAGAAGGATGTAAAAGTAATGCATTGTCTGCCGGCTCATGTCGGACAGGAGATATCATCGGAAGTATTGTACGGAAAAAATTCAATCGTGTTTGAGCAGGCAGAAAACCGTCTGCATGCGCAGAAGGGACTAATGGCTTATTTATACGAAATTTAAAGCATTTATAATAAAGTTTAAAGACAGAGCAAAAAATGAAAAGGTCTAAAAGACTTAAACTAATAAAAGAAATAATAAGTTCAAAAAAAATCTCTTCGCAGGGGGATTTATTAAATGAACTTATAAAAAAGGGGTATAATATAACACAATCGACGATTTCAAGAGATTTGAATTATTTAAGGGTTGCAAAAGTCAGGAATTATCTGGGTGAGGAGTATTACACCATTGATAAGGGTTCATATGAAGGCAAGTTCATAGATCCCGGAAAATTCAAATCAAAATTTAATGAAAGTGTCATATCCGTAAAAAGAGCTAATAACATAATCGTAGTGAAGACTTTTGCCGGTGAAGCTCAGGGTACGGCTGCAGTAATAGATGGTATGAATTTTATAGAAATTTTAGGGACTGTAGCAGGTGATGATACTGTAATCTGCGTTATCAATAGTTCAGCCGATGCGGAAAAGGTACTTAATTTAATGCAGGAACAATTCTAGATAAAAAACGTGCTTAAAACTTGAATTTTGCTAATTAAAAGAAAGGAAAAAGATGAATGATAAAGTAGTTCTGGCATATTCAGGAGGTCTTGATACTTCTATCTCCGTAAAATGGATAAAAGAAAAATATAATATGGATGTAGTGGCAGCGCTGATAGACTGCGGGCAACCGGGCGATTTAAAGAAAGCCTATCAGAGGGCGCTTGATATTGGAGCATGCAAATCTGTAATTATAGATGCGAAGGAGGAATTTATAGATAAATATATTTTTCCTTCAATAAAGGCAAATTTAAAGTACGAAAAGAAATACCCTCTGGCTACTGCTCTGGCAAGGCCGTTAATAGTTGAAAAACTGGTTGATATTGCAAAAAACCAGGGAGCAAAAGCTGTAGCCCACGGCTGCACCGCTAAGGGAAATGACCAGGTTCGTTTTGATGTCGGCATAAGGAGTCTTGCACCGGACCTGAAAATAATAGCGCCTTTGAGGGAGTGGGCATTGTCAAGGGAGGAAGCAATAAAGTATGCAGCGGACAGCAATATCAAGATACCCGTGACTAAAAAAACTCCATATAGTATTGATGAGAATTTATGGGGAAGGAGTATAGAATGCGGCGTACTTGAAGATCCATGGAGGGAACCGCCTGAAAATATATATCAATGGACGGAGGTTACCAGTGATAAAAAAGGGTCGGAATATATGGAAATAGGATTTTTAAAAGGAATTCCCATATCTCTAAACGGTAAGAATATTCCTGCTTTTGATATTATAAATAAAGTTAATAGGATAGCCGGCTCATATGGAATTGGAAGAGTCGATATGATTGAAAACAGGCTTGTAGGTATAAAGTCAAGGGAGATTTATGAATCTCCGGCAGCCGAGGTAATAATTGAAGCGCACAGGCAGCTGGAGTCTATGATACTTGACAGGGAGCTTGTTCATTACAAATACCTCCTTGAGGAGAAACTGGCGGAACTTGTATATTACGGGTACTGGCATACACCTTTAAGAGAATGTGTACAATCTTTTATGGAAGAGAGCCAGAAATTTATAACTGGAACGGTTAAGATTAAATTAGGGTATAAAAATTTTAGTGTTGTTGGGAGGAAATCAAAATTTTCTTTGTATGATATTAACCTTGCGACTTATGATAAAGCAGATAAGTTTGAACAAAAACATTCGGAAAGTTTTATAAAGTTGTGGGGTTACCCTTATGAAATTTTAAGCAAAAAAAGGGGAACCAATGAAGAATAAAATATGGAACGGCAGGATAAAAAGGAATACGGATAAAGAAGTGGAAGATTTTACTTCTTCTATAAAGTCGGATGTCATTCTTTACAGTTATGATATAACCGGAACGGCTGCATACTCGGCAGGGCTTTTTAAAATAGGGATAATTACAAAAAAAGAGCTGGAAAAAGTATTTTACGGGCTAAAAAAGATTAAACTTGATATAGAAAAAGATAATTCAATCGATATATCGGGGTATGAAGACATTCATAGTCTTGTTGAGAAAGAGCTTGGAAAAATAATAGGGGATACTGCTAATAAAATTCATACGGGAAGGAGCAGGAATGACCAGATTGTCCTGGATGAAAAATTGTTTTTAAAGGATATAATATCGATTGTACTGGATAATTTATTAATTATGCAGGAGAACATTATAAAAAGGGCAAAGAGCGCGATGGATGTGATTATTCCGGCATATACTCATCTGCAGAAAGCGCAGCCGGTACTTTTTTCACATTATCTCATGTCTTATTTTTATAAATTTGAAAGGGATATTGATAGTCTTTTTTATAACTTTGAAGGAACTGATTCACTGCCGGCAGGTGCTGCTGCGTGTTCGGGAAGCGGATATGAACTTGACATTAAAATGCTGAAAAATCTTCTTAAATTTAAAAGTATTGATAAAAACAGTATGGATACTGTTGGAAGCAGGGATTTTATTATGGATTTCGTTTATACATGCAGCAAGATAATGATTCATCTAAGCAGGATATGTGAGGATTTGATAATATACGGCAGCAATGAATTTTCAATGATTGATATTGACGAATCATTCTGCACGGGCAGCAGTATTATGCCCCAGAAAAAAAATCCTGATGTTCTGGAATTAATAAGGGGCAAGAGTTCAGTGGTTACCGGAAATCTTATGCAGTTAATGACGCTGATTAAAGGTCTTCCATCAACTTACAACAGGGATATTCAGGAAGATAAGACGATTTTGTTCAATGCATATAAAGAAACGATATCAAGTATAAGTATATTCTCCAGGTTAACAGGTAAGATAAAAATTAATAAAATAAAAGTGGAGAGTTCACTGAAAGAAGGATTTATGGAAGCTACGGATATAGCGGACTACCTCGTAAAGAAAGGTGAAAGTTTCAGGAAAGCCCATAACATCACGGGTGAGATAATAAGCTATTGTATAAGTAAAAAAATATCTTTCGGGGATCTAAAATTAGAAGAGCTTAAGAAGTACTCGTCTTATTTTGATAATGATGTTTATGATTATGCAGATATTAAATCCTGTATATCGCATAAAAAAGTTGACTGCGGTACCGGAAAGAGCAGCGTTGCTTCAAGCATCAGTTATGCAGGGGAAAAAGCAGACAGCGATAAGAAGAAATTAAAAGACCTTCAAAAAAGGATACCTTCCGCGGATAATATATTCAGCTATATTAAAAAATAGTTTTTATACTGTTTTAATTCATGAAATAATTGAGTCTTCTGGTTTAGTTTAAATG
This sequence comes from Actinomycetota bacterium, assembly GCA_034660395.1. Taxonomy (GTDB): domain Bacteria; phylum Actinomycetota; class Humimicrobiia; order Humimicrobiales; family Humimicrobiaceae; genus JAQVEM01. The sequence goes on along the minus strand of JAYEJA010000031.1, from coordinate 7,350 downwards.
AGAAAAATCAAGGAAAAATTAGAACTAACTGCACCTGCGGGTGGAATGGAGCAGTTAATAACTGCAGTAAATGCCGGTGCAGATTCTGTTTATATGGGGTATAAAAAATTCGGAGCAAGAGCATATGCGGATAATTTTGACATGAACCAGTTAAAAAGGGCAGTCAAATATGCTCATGGTAATGGTGTAAAAATATACCTGACTATCAATACGCTTATAAAAGACTGCGAAATAAGGGAATTACTGGATTTTTTAAGAGAATACGCGGGTATATGTACCGATGGACTCATAATTCAGGATTTTTGTATATATAAAATAGTAAAAGATATTTTTCACGGAATACCGCTTCATGCAAGTACACAGATTAATCTTCATAATCTTGATTCATTAAGATTTATAAAACGCCTTGGATTTAAAAGAGTTATTCCTGCAAGAGAGCTGACTCTTGATGAAATAAAAACTCTATGCGGGGAGAATATGCCGGAAGTAGAAATATTTGTCCATGGCTCACAATGCTACTCTTATTCCGGAAATTGTTATTTCAGTTCATTTATTGGCGGCAGAAGCGGTAACAGGGGAAGATGTACCCAGCCCTGCAGAATGAAATACAGAATGCTGGAAAAGACAGATGGAAATAGCAGATATATAACAAATTCAGGTTATATATTAAGCAAGAGTGATTTATGCCTGATAAAATTTTTACCGGAGATAGCTGAGTCAGGAGTAGATGCTCTTAAAATAGAGGGGAGAATGAAGTCCAGGGAATACGTTGGTATCGTAACGAAGATTTACCGGAAATACATTGACCTTTATTACAGTAATCCCCGGGAGTATAGCGTAGAGGAGAATGATATCTATAAACTTGCCCAGATATTCTCAAGAGAGCTTGGAAAAGGTTATATAAAGGAAAAACACCCCGGGGAAATAATATCTGCGGAAAAGTCCGGGAGTATTGGTAATTTTATTGGAAGGGTTTATAAGGTATTTAATTATAAAAATAAGGGGAAAATAAGAAAAACTATTTATATTAGAAGTAAAAGGAAAATAAATAAGGGTGATATTATTGAGATATGGACCAAAAAGGGAAACTACAGGAAAAATATTGGAAAAATAGAAGAAGTTGAAAGACGGGATAAAAAGTACATATACAGCGTTGAAGTTGATAGCTCAAGCAATATATTAAAAAAAGACAGAGTATTCAAGTACCTTGATAAAAGTCTTAATGATGAAGCTTCCGAACTGTTCAAATATGATATAAAAAAAATAGACGGAAGAGAAATTAAAAAAAATCGTATTAAAATAAATGAGGATGTACTAAGAAAGTACACGGACAGGTTCTTGGCTGGAGATGCATGTAAAACTTCAGAACAATTTAAGAAAAAATTAATTCTTAAATCGCGTATTTACAATAAGGATTTTCTGGATTGTTCAATAAGAAACGGGGTAAAAAATATAATATACTCCGGTATTAGTGAATTAATTAATAAAAACAGTTTAAAAAGTAATGTTATAAAATCAATTAAAAAATATGATAAAGAAGAAGACATAAAAATCTGTGTAGATACCCCACAGATTATATATGATGATAATTTCAAATCGATTAAAAAAATAATAATGGAATTTATTGATGAAGGAATTAAAAACTTCAGGGTATCAAATCCGGGCGTTCTTGAATTTTTGATGGAAATAAACAGGGATAAAAAACAGGACATAGGAGTTTATCTTGGAGCGGGCCTTAATTTATTTAATACAATAGCTGTAGAATTTTTTGATGATTTAATAAATGAATTTTTGATACTGATGGGAATAGAGCTCTCTCCGGAACTGAATCTAAAAGAGATTTGCGGAATAATATCGAATATATCGACCGGAAGGGAAGTTTTGAAAGGTAAAAAACCCGAGTTTTCAATTTTTGCCCATGGTTATATTAAAATTATGAATTCAAGGTATAAACTGGAATTTATAACGGGAAAGAAAAAAGGCGGCAGGTTCTTCATAGAGGATAGAAAAGGTTACAGGTTCCCGGTTACCTCTGATTATAGCGGAAATATGATAATTTTTAATTCTAAAAAATTTTGTACGATATTTAATCTGGATAAGATAAGTGAAAATAAAGTAGAAAGTCTTATTATAGATAGTAAATTTTATAATAAAAGCGATTTTGGGAAAATACTGAAGAGTTACAGGGAATCGGTAAATATACTTTTTGACGAAGGGATTAAGGAATATAAAAATTTAATACCGTATCTCAAAAATAATAGTCTTTTCTCAAATTATTCGAAAGGGCACCTTTTTCGGGGAGTAGAGTAGGGTACTTGTTAGATTTGCTGTTATTCTATTTCTATAATTACGGTGGAACCAGAATCAAGAAACTCGCCGCTTAATGGAATCTGGTTTATAACAGTTCCTTCATCGGCTGATTCAGGAGATATTTCCACGATGAATCCAAGATTTTCAAGCTCTTCTACGGCTTCCGATTTTTCCATACCTGTGACGTCAGGTACTTCAACACCAAGGCTAATTTTTATTATTATTTCCTGAATTTTATCATAAAGGATTCCGCCGACAGGTGTCTGGGAAAATACAAGGTCTATTTCCTCTTCGCTTTCTTCATATATTGAATTAATATTTTCGAATCCAGCTTCATTTAATGTTTCAAGTGCTTCTTCCTCTGTCATACCTGTCACATCAGGTATCTCTGACTGCGGGTTTTCGCCCTTGCTTACATATAAAGCAACTGCTGTTGATTTGTAAACCTTTGAATCAGGAACAGGATTCTGTCCGGTTACATTATCAATAGATTGTGTATCGCTGTATTCGTATAATATTTTACTTGCTACAAGCCCCATATCTTCAAGGAGTTTTACTGCATCATCCACATTCATTCCGGTAAGGTCAGGCATACTGAAGGTTTTTTTACCTTTGCTTACGTAAAGGCTTACGCTTAATTTCTCGCCTTCAAGTGATTCAAGCATGGTTCCGGCTTCAGGGTTTTGTTTAAAAATAATGCCCTGATTATAAACCTCGTCAAATTCATGTATCTCTTCAACAACGAAATTTAATTCTTCAAATAAAGTCTTAGCTTCTTCACCTGACAGGCCGATTGCATCAAGAACCTCGACCTTATTGTGTATATCGCATATTTCTTCAGGTTGTTCGTCATCAACAAACACTTTCCATTTTATAGTATCTTCGGGACACCAGAATGTTGGGAGCAGACTGGATTCGGTACAGATCTCAATATCAATGAGTTCTTCATCGGGCTTTTTAAAATCGGATTCAGGCAAATTCTCAAGTGCTGAGGACATATACTCTCTCCATATATCTGCAGGAAAAGAGCCTCCTACAATGATTCTATTGTCTATGGGTTCCATGGGCTTGCTGGAGTCGGAATAACCCATCCATACCACAGTTGTCAGTTCGGGAGTATAACCGGCGAACCAGGCATCTTTTAAATCACTGGTTGTCCCTGTTTTACCTGCCGCGGGTCTTCCTATATTAGCGCCAGTGCCTGTTCCGCTTTCTATAACATTTTTTAATATGGATGTAACATAATATGCTTCCGATTCTTCCATAATTCTTTTATTATATTCATTTTTATCAGCATCATATTCATATAAAACGTTTCCCTCAGGATCTTCTATTTTTAAAATACATGTGGGCTGGCGGTAATATCCGCCTGAAGCGAGAGTTGAAAAAATTTTACTTACATCAAGCGGAGTTATTCCGTTTTTAATTCCCCCCAGGGCAATTGCCGGATTGCTTCCGATATCATATATTTCCATTTCGCTGCATAAATTTTCTACATTTTTTGCCCCGACATCCATCACAAACTGGCTGTATACTACATTAACGGAATGTATGGTAGCATCTGCTACTTTCATTTCATCGGTATCGAACTTCTGGTTTGCGTAGTTATCAATTTCCCAGTCCGGGCCTTCATCCATTTCTATAATAATGGGTCCATTAGGATTATAAGTATTTTTTGATGATATACGCTGCCTTATTGACTCCATTAGTACCGGGACCTTAAATACGGAACCGGGTAGCCTTTTTCCCTGTATGGCTATATTAAACTTGGAACTATTGTAATCTTTTCCTCCAATAAGAGCGTAAATATATCCATTTTCAGGGTCAACAGATATAAGTGAATAAGCTGGCCCTATATCCTCTGGAAATACTTTATTTATTGCATTTTCTGCCTTTTCCTGGAGGTTTGTGTCAAGAGTTGTATATATTCGAAGGCCTCCCTTGAATACATCATAATCGGTAAATTTTTTATCGTACAGGCTACGTTTTACATAATCAATAAAATATGGAGCAATTCTTGAGGTAGATTGAACTGCTATGGAATCTGAAGAAGATTTGCTTACCTCAACCGGCCGGGAAAGAGCATTGATATATTCATCAGAATCAATTAGTTCCTGCTCATACATAAGCTGCAAAACCAGGTCTCTTCTTGATTTTGCCTTTTCAATATCATTAAACGGAGAGTATATTTCAGGAGCATTTACCAGACCTGCCAGTAAAGCGGCCTGCGGAATCGTAAGGTCTTTTGTGTCTACACCAAAATAAGTTTCAGAAGCTTTTTCTATCCCATATGCTCCGGAACCAAAATTTACAGTATTAAGATACATTTCGAGTATTTTATTTTTTGTGTAATATCTTTCAATCTGAATGGCAATTAATGCCTCATTTATTTTTCTACGGAAGGTTTTTTCGGGTGTAAAATAAACATTTTTAACATATTGCTGTGTTATAGTGCTTGCTCCCTGTGCAAGTTCACCTGCCTTTACATCTGCTATAAAAGCGCCAATTATTCTTATATAATCCACTCCCTGATGCTCAAAAAATCTTTTATCTTCTATTGCTACCGTAGCATTTATTATGTTTTGTGACATGTCGTTAAAAGAAATAATTTCCCTGTTTTCTTCGGCATGAAATTCGGTTAAGAGGCTTCCGTCAATGGCATATACTTTAGATGTCTGGGCAACGGGGGAGGGGGTTAGCTCTTCAAGGGTGGGAAGAGTGTTAATATAGTAAAATGTTAAAAAAACACCTATTATTAAAAAAGAGGAAATGCAGAATGCAAGTGCTGCCAGGAAGAATTTCAGGCATCCTCCTAATTTTTTACTCTTACTTCTCATAAAAAGTTTCCGTTTAATAAATTATAATAAAATTTACGCTACTAAAAAACCTGTCAGGAAATTATATTCAAAATTTTATCAGATAACAATATAACTTGTAACTATTAAAAAGAAAATATTTAAGGTGTTTTTCCCGGTGAATAATGAAGAAGCTTTGAGACCCCTTTAAATAGACATAAATACGATTATTATGTTAATATTTAATCTAATTTTTAATTATAAAATTTCTCTGGAAAGAATTAAATGGAAAAGAGTCTAAAAAGGCAGATTGATGTTATAACTTCGGGCACCGAGGAGATTTTAGTAATAGAAGAGCTAAAATCGTTAATAGACAAATCTATTTCAAATAATAAACCGTTAAAAGTTAAACTGGGTCTTGACCCGACTGCTCCCGATATACACCTGGGGCATACCGTAGTGCTGCAAAAACTGCGTCAGTTTCAGGACATGGGACATAAAGCCGTTCTGATAATAGGAGATTATACGGCAAGGATAGGGGATCCTTCAGGAAGGTCTGCTTTAAGGCCGAAATTGTCTGAATCAGAAATTGAAAAAAATGCAAAAACATATGTGGAGCAGGCGTTTAAAATTCTTATTCCCGAAAAAACTGAAGTAACTAAAAATTCTAAATGGCTGTCAAGACTTCAATTCGGTGATATTCTGAACCTGACTTCAAGATTTACGGTTGCAAGAATGCTTGAAAGGGAAGATTTCAAGAAAAGATATAAAAATAACATGCCCATAGCTATTATGGAATTTCTATATCCGATAATGCAGGCATATGACTCTGTTTCTATTGAAGCAGACGTGGAACTGGGAGGTACCGACCAGAGGTTTAATTTATTAATGGGAAGAGAGCTTCAGAAGGAGTTAGACCAGAAACCGCAGGTGGCTGTGACCATGCCCCTGCTTGTGGGCACTGACGGTATTGAAAAAATGAGTAAGAGTCTCGGCAACTATGTTGGAATATATGAATCCCCGGATGAAATATTCGGAAAGGTTATGTCAATACCCGATGATGTAATGATTGACTACTTCAGGCTTTTAACAAGGCTGGAGAAGGATGAAATTAAAAAGATTGAAGATGATATAAAAAAAGGGAAATTAAATCCTTCTATTGCAAAAAGAAAACTTGCTAAAATAATAACAGGAGATTTATATTCAGAGAAAGAAGCAATTAAATCTGAGGAAAAATTTGATCTGGTATTCAAAAAAAAGAAAGTTCCTGAAAATATTAAAAATTTTGTAATATACGGAAGAGATACAAAAGATTATAAAATTAGTATAATAAGAATATTAAAAGATTCCGGTCTCGTGTCTTCCAATAGCGAAGCAAGAAGGATGGTAATACAGGGCGGGGTAAAGATTGATGGTAAAAAGATAGATGACCCGGCTATTGATTTAGATTTAAATAACCTGGATAATAAGGTAGTGCAGAAGGGCAAAAGGCATTTTAGAAAAATAATTGTAAAAGGATAATCATGCATGAATATTCAATAACATGTTCTGTTGTAGAAATATTGAAAGAAAAAATTGAAGAACATGATATTAAAAAAGTAAAAAAAATAAATTTTGAAGTAAACCCGCTTGCTTATATAGAACCGGAATCAGTAGAGTTTTATTACGACTTTCTTACCAGGGACGTTTATTCTTTAAAAAGTGCGGTTCTTAATTTTTCAAAAAAAGAAGTAATAATGAAGTGCATGTCATGCGGAAAGACATTTAAAACAGAAGATTTTAATTCCAGATGTATTTATTGCTCAAGTGATGATACAAGAGTAATTAAAAAAGATGATGGGGAAAATATAAAGATTGTTTCCATTGAAACCTGATATACTATATGTAAGCAATATTATTTTATAATTATTTTGTCCCTTTTTATTATTAATCTATATGCTTCAAGCAATTTTTAGGGCTTATCTTTGGTTTTTTTTGCTTCCTCAAATATCTCAACAGTCCATTTAGCGCCGTTTCCGCATACTGATGTGCATCCGAAATTATGGCCGCCTGCCTTTTCAAATTTTTCAAGTTCCTGTTTATCCACTATATAAAAAGGCCTCCCATATATTTTCCTCTGTATCTGGTGGCATATAATGCTTCCATATTCTTTCATAAATCTTTCATGCAGTTTTTTGATCAATGGATTTAATATCCTGTTCTTTTTTGAACCTCTTGGATCATCGGGATCTTTTCCTATATCATG
>JAYEJA010000030.1:0-4088 GCA_034660395.1 Actinomycetota bacterium | reverse complement strand
TCATATTTTGAGGTAAAAGTCAAAAGATGCTCGAAATCGAATTTGCTTTTTTGAAAAGCAGACCGTTTTAGGCCGATATGGTGCAATTATTTAGGAAATTATTTTTAGATGATTAATTGCTGATTATTATATTGTTTAACTAATAATTAATATGTCCGGGTAAAAATTAATCATAACCTGGCTTTTAGTCAGGAAGGCAGGAATTTGCAAGAGGCCCCAAAAAATTTTATTTCAACTGTAAAAAAGATATTAAAAAAGTATATTGTTACGGATATGAAATGGAAAGCAGCCAGGTTTTTATTATGCCTGCTGCTAATTATCTGCCTGATTATTTTACCACTTTTATTTCTTAATTGTATTGACCGGGGTTATGAGATTATGGGCCTGGCAGCAGCAAGTTTTAGTCTGGAAGATGCGCCGGAAATAAATATTTTAATAATAGGTGATTCACTGGTAATAAAAACGGACTGGGTAGAAAGATTTGATAATTTATTAAAGGAAAAATATAAGTTTACCGAATTCAATATATACAAAAGTTGTAAATCGGGAGCACTGGCTGAATATGGTGATAAAAGAATCGTTTTAGACCTCATTGAGTACCATCCGGATATAGTAATAATTGCTTTCGGGACAAATGATGTAAATGTCACTGAATTAAAAAGATACCGGGAAGCCATGGAGAATATGGTTGAGAAATCAGAAAAATACGGGGCGGGGGTATTTGTAAATTTTATTGGACCCTTTGAGCCCTATGCATGTAAAGAAGAATATGTAAAATATAATGATATATTAAAGATAATATCATATGATTACGGTGTTGGGATTATAGATATACATACACCGCTTATGAGAGATGTAGAAAATTATCTTGCAGATGGTATTCATTATAGTTATTCGGGGTCCGATGTAGTTGCAGGGAGAGTTTTTAGATCTATAACAAAATATATCAGGGATGAAAATATATTGAATAGTTTTTAATCTGGAATTAGGGAGGTATTGCTATGGTATACGGCAAAAAAATTACCTTATCAACAAAAGGTTTCTCGGATATCAAAAATATTACTGAAGATATAAAAGATATTACCGGGCAGTCAGGAATAAAAGATGGGCTGGTAAATGTCTCTGTAATCGGCTCTACTGCGTCAGTTTCAACCATTGAATATGAACCTGCGCTGGTAGAAGATATGCGTGACCAGCTGGAAGAATTTATTTCAAGAAACAAGCATACCAGACACTCGCAGACCTGGGGGGACGATAACGGGTTCTCCCACCTGAGGGCTACATTTATGGGACCGGGTATAACAGTACCTGTGTCAGGAGGAAATCTTATTCTGGGGACATGGCAGCAGATTGTGGTCATAGACCATGATAACAGGCCGCGCTCCCGTGAAGTTTTTATACAGGTTATGGGGGAAAAATAATAATTTAATAAATAATGGTTTTTTAAAGTTTTTTAATTGCTTAATAAGCATATTTTTAATAAAATACTTTGAAGTGTTTTTTAGCTGTAGAGCTTTAAATTATATGCCGGTAGATTCCGGCAGGTAAAATTATTTATTTTTTTAGGAGGAGGTATTTTGTGTCAGGCCAAATGTTACTGAGAATCATCCCTTTTATTGGCTCTGCTTTATCACTGATACTTGCAATTATCTTTGCAGCTCTGGTTAATAAAAAGAGCAGGGGTTCAAAGAGGATGGCAGACATTTCCCATTCTATTTTTGTCGGGAGCAGGGCGTACCTGAACCAGCAGGCAAAAATAATGCTTATATTTTTTGCGGTTCTTACTGCTATTTTAGGTGTAATGGTTTATTATGAATACCTGGAATTTGCTTCAATACCGGCTTTTGCAACAGGTATGGGTTTCAGCATCCTTATAGGTTATGTAGGTATGTGGATATCCACCACTTCGAACGCAAGGGTTACCAATGCTGCGAAGGAAAAAGGTCTGGGTGAAGCGATGAACATAGCACTAACGGCAGCTTCCGCGTCGGGTCTTATTCTGGCAGCGGTTGTTCTTTTCTTTACAGGTTTCTGGTTTAATATGCTTTTCTGGTGGTATGGAAGGGGAGCAGCTGATATTGTAGCCAATCTTTCAAGTGTGGTAAATGTATCTGTTACGTTCACCATAGGTGCAAGCTTTGCTGCTTTCTTTATGAGAACAGGCGGTGGAATATTTACCAAGGCTGCGGATATGGGAGCGGATTATGTTGGAAAGGTAGAATCCGGTCTTAAGGAAGATGACTACAGGAACCCCGCTACCATTGCCGATAATGTAGGGGACAATGTAGGCGATGTAGGCGGAATGAAGGCAGACAGCCTTGAGTCATGGCTGGGCGCAATAGTTGCAGCTCAGTTTCTGGGGTTTTTAGCTTTCAGGAATCTGGAGCCGCTTGTAAATAGTGTGCTTCTTCCAATGCTTATTGCTACAGCAGGTACTATAGCTTCTGTTGTTGCCATATTTGTTATTAAACTTATGATAAGGAAATACAGGGAAGAGGCGACAGTAAGTTTACTCACAGCAACAACCCTGTCCGGCCTTCTTATAACTGTTGCAGTGATTATAGCGATATCATATTTCATAGTTAGATATACGATAGGTGCGGAATATAATTTCCTGTTTTTAGCTTCAACCGGTGGAATAGTTGCAGGATTTTTAATAGGTCTGTTTACACTTCTTTATACAGATTCAAGATACAGGCCAACCAGGGGAATAAAGGAAAGCGCAAAGAGCGGACCGGCAACTTATGTGGTAAATGGTCTTGCCTACGGTATGGAATCATCCATACTTCCGGCTATAACAGTAATAGCAGCAATGCTTTTTAGCTTCTATATTTCACACGGAACTGTTGATTTCAAAATGGGACTTTACGGCGTGGCTATGTCAGCTGTAGGTATGCTTGCAACGGCGCCTTTCGTTGTCACAATTGATGTTTACGGGCCGATATCTGATAATGCAGGCGGTATAGCAGAAATGGCAGAACTTCCGCCTGAAGTCAGGAAAACAACAGACAAGCTTGATTCGGTTGGAAACACGACTGCTGCAATTGGTAAGGGAATACTTATCGGAAGCGCAGCTGTGACGGCACTTGCACTTGGACAGGCATATTTCTCAAAGGTAGAACTTCTTACATCAAATATGGTTTTAGATTTCATAAAAGACCCTAAAGTTCTTGTTGGATTGTTTATAGGGGTTATTATGCCGTTCTTCTTTACGTCCATATTGCTTGGCGCAGTGGCCAAAGCCGCTAACAAGGTAGTACAGGTAGCAAGGAAGCAGATAAAGGGAATACTTGCAGGAAAAGAAAAGGGAAACCCCAAGGAATTTATTACCATAGTTACCAGGTCTGCCCAGAGAGGAATACTGATACCGGGAATCGCAGTATTCGTAATACCGACACTTGTTGGTATATTCCTGGGGCCGGGCGGAGTAATAGCCCTGATTATAGGTACACTTCTCTCAGGTTTTGCCATGGCAATATTTATGTCTAACTCGGGAGGTGCCATGGATAATGCCAAAAAAGCAATCGAGGAGGAAGGCAAGAGCGGGACTCCGGAACACTCGGCTTCAGTGGTGGGTGATACAGTAGGTGACCCCATGAAAGATACGGCAGGACCGTCCATGAATATACTGATAAAGCTTATAAGTGTTGTGTCCATACAGACGGCAGTACTGGTAGTCGACCTGTATGGGAAAATGTTTCACTTTTAACAGTTTTTAATATAAATTAAATAAAAATGCACGTATGTTATTAAGTTACATATGTGCATTTTTATTACATAAGATTCATTAATTATAACTGCCGGACAGCTAATTTGAAAATATGCATATTTGTGGTATTTTTATGACGTAAAGATAAATATAAACAAAACAATATATACATTATTCAAAAGATTAAAAATAGAATATAAGTGTTGCTAAAAGAGGTAATTTTGCAGCATTTATTAATACCGGTTGAATGATAGATGAAAGCTGATATAATATTTTTGTTAAGAAAAGTTGAGAGGTAGGCAAAAATTATTCTAAATTTTGTTTGGAAGTAATGAAAAAACTTATTATAATACTTGTTATAATCTGAACTAGTAATCTC
>JAYEJA010000029.1:0-4112 GCA_034660395.1 Actinomycetota bacterium | reverse complement strand
ATAACTGTTCACGACCTTTCATTTATAAGATACCCCCAGTTTAATTTTGAGTGGTTTATAAAAAAATACACCCTGGAAGTTAAAAAAAGTATACTCCGTTCTAAAAAAATAATCGCTGACTCTATAAGTACAAGAAATGATATCGTAAAGTTCTTCAATGTTGACCCCAAAAAAATTAACGTCATCTATCTTGCCTCGGACAGTACATTTAAAAAATTACTCCCTAAAGAAAAAGATAGCAGCATACTTAAAAAATACGGAATAGATAAAAAATATATACTCTCGGTCGGTACCATTGAGCCGCGAAAGGATTTTATTACCTTAATTAAAGCTTTTAACCATATAAAACAACCCGGTGCCGGCTCAGATTATAAGCTGGTCATAGCTGGAAGAACCGGCTGGAAAAGCGAGGCCACCTATTCGGAAAGAAAAAACAGTCCTTTTAAAAAAGATATTATATTTACCGGAAGAGTTCCGGACAGCGACCTTAACCAGATATACAACCAGGCAGAATTTTTTGTATATCCATCCATTTTTGAAGGATTTGGTATGCCTCCGCTTGAGGCCATGAGCTGCGGCCTTCCGGTAATAGCACGGGACACCTCTTCCCTTAAAGAAGTTATCAGAGACAGCGGCTTGCTTTTAGAAGACGCGGATGAGAAGGATTTCGGCAGAGAGATTTTAAATCTTATAAAAAATGAGGATGTAAAAGAAAAGTTAAGAGATAAATCACTTAATCGGGCAAAAAGCTTCAGCTGGGAGAAAACCGCCCGGATAACAGAAGGATTATATAGAGAAACTATCAATCCCCCGGATTCTATTCTGCCTTTCACATTATTTTAAAACCATCAATATACTTTTTTTTACCAGCTCAACCCAGTCCTTATCCTCAGGAGTAAGCAAGCCCTGCATTAACATGCCTATGGTTAAGGAGAAAAGAACTCTGGCTGCATCATCTGGATTAACTTTTTTTATAGAACCTTCTTTAACACCTTTTTTTATTATACCCGTAAAAAAAGCTATAAATTCATTATATGATTTCAGCGCCATTTTATTTAATTCTTTATCATCTATGGCCTTAATAAATAACTGTAAGAAAATTGGCAATTGCTTATCAGCTTCTTCAAATTCCGGTTTAAATTTTTCAGGAATGCTGAGAAGAAGTTCCAGAGTGTTTCCGGATCTAACTTCATCCAAATCCAGCTGTCCGGCCACTCTTTTTACCCATTGTTCAAGCATTTTTAAAAAGAGTTCCTGCTTGCTGGAAAAATGGTGATAGAAGGCACCTTTGGTCAGATTAGCTCTCCTGCAGATTTCATCAACATCGATTTTATCATAACCTTTTTCTTTAAAACATATTGCAGCTGCTCTTAAAATATTATCTATAGTATTTTTTCGTCTGAGAGTTTGCCTCATGGTCCTCCCCTTGTGCTTAATCATTCTAAAATATCTGAAATCAATCTTTTATATTATATACAATTTAAAAAGTATTCACCAAATAATCATTTACAAAATTTAAAAAGAATTTAATTTTTTTCTTGATAAATATTAATACATACTTTAAGATTGTATTTAACATTATCTTGGAACAAAGGAGGTATTATGAGTAAGGTCGTACTCATGATTGCTGGGGTTATTCTTGCTATTCTGGGAATACTTACATTAATTCCTGCAATTCCAATGCCGTCACTGCTGCTGGCTATTATTTTAATAGTTGCAGGCATACTAATTTTCATTCTGAGTCTGATGGAAAAAAGGAGAGCTTAATATTATAAGCTCACAAGGCCTGGTTTGATACATGGATTGGAAAGATACAGCTTGAAAAAATAAATCTTTAAACTTATTGGTTTAATTAAAGAATTATCTTCCTATGCTTATTTCCGGATTCAGGTCCGCCAGGCCTTCTGCTATATTTCTGTGAATTACATTTATGGTAAACATATCATTTACCCAGTCACAGTAGGTCTTATTATCATTATAACCAACAGCGGGGGATACGGAATATTCTCCTCCCATCAGGTTTATCCTGAAAGAAAAATTAATAGATACTTTATCCCCGCTTTTAAAAGTGGCGGTTTTAATCTTGTTCAGCCGGGTATTGGTGCCGAAAACAACATTACCGCGGTAATCCGTTATCCTTATTCCGAATATCGGCTCCTCCACCTGATTCTTAAAAAGAACCCTGCAGGTAACTTTTACATCATCCCCGTACTTACAGTAATCTATCTTTTTTCCTTTTTTATCATACAGCTCCACATCTGTAATCTCCGCATCACCCGAACCAAAACGGTTTAAAGTTTCCCCGTCAATGCTTAACCTGGATAATCTGCTTATTTCCTCGCCATCAACTACTTTCCGGTTTCCTTCAATTACAGTCTTAAAAATTTTCTTCCTTTCTTCTTTCTGCTGCTCTACTATTCTTTTTTTCTCAAGCTCCTCAACATAAGCCCTGTATTTTGATACCATATCCAGAGGTTTCCCGGAATCCATTACATTGCCGTCTTTTAAGAATATAACCTTGCTGCAAAGGTCAGAAATCGTATCGAGGTCATGGGAAACAATAATTATCGTCTTTCCCTTTTTCATAAAGTCATATATGACTTTATAACATTTTGCCTGAAATGCCTGGTCACCCACAGCCAGAACCTCATCTACAAGCAAAATATCCGGATTGACATTAATTGCCACCGAAAAGCCGAGCCGCATATACATGCCCGATGAATAATTTTTTACGGGCGTGTCTATAAACCTTTCAAGCTCTGAAAATTCAATAATATCATCCAGTTTCCTGTCCACATCTCTTTTTTTCATTCCCAGTATTGCCGCATTTATATAAATATTCTCCCTGCCTGTAAGGTCGGGATGGAAACCGGCTCCCAGTTCCAGAAGTGCTGAAAGAGGTCCGTTTATGGTTACCCTGCCTGAATTAGGACGGATAATCCCCGCCATCAGCTTTAAAAGGGTGCTCTTACCCGAGCCGTTTGGTCCGATTATCCCGCAGGTTTCCCCGTGTTTTACGGAAAACGATATATCGTTAAGCGCAGAAAATTCTTCGTACGTAGTCCGCCTCAGGGTAAGTATGGTCTGCTTCAGGCTGGGAACCTTCTCATGATAAATCCTGTATCTTTTTGATACTGAATCTACCTCTACTGCTATATCATTTCCTGAAGCTTTAATTCTTTTTTCCCTGTAATTTATATTATCTTTTTTCATAATCATAAATTATTAAACTGGTAAAATTTTACTTAAATTTCCTCTGCAAACCTGTATTCCAGTTTCTTAAATATTAAATATCCTGCGAAAAATATTATAAAAGTAATGGCAACAGCTATCAAAGTATCCTGCAGCGAGGGGAATCCTCCGGCTTCAGGATACTTCACGAAATAAAAAATACTGCGGTAATATGCTGAATATATGGTCATGGGATTAATCTTTATAAAAAACAGATATTTTTCAGGAACCATACTTAAGGGGTAAATAATAGGGGTTCCAAAAAACCACACCATCATAACAACAGTTATAAGATGCTGGAGGTCCCTGAAAAATACATTTAACGCAGAAACCAGAAGCGTCATCCCCACAACAAGGAAAAACTGGAAAAATATTACTACCGGAAGGAGATAAAGATATATATAAAAATCGTAGCCCATAATAGCAAGGACTATAAACAATGCTGCAAGCTCAAAAAAGAAATTAATAAGATTTGCCATAACTATGGAAAGGGGAATAATTTCCCTTGGAAAATATATTTTATTTATGAGGTTGTTGTTTCCGATAATGCTGCCTGTGCCGTAATTTACCGAGTTTGATAGGAAATTAAAGGGAAGGAGGGCGCATATCAAAAAAATGGCAAACTGCTCAATTTCGCGATTTTTAAGAACAATTGAAAATACAAAGGAATATACCAGCATGGTTAAAATCGGGTTAAGAAGCGACCACAGGAATCCAAGCGCGGAACCCCTGTACTTTACCTTGAGCTCCTTTCTGGTAAGACTGCTCAGAAGCTCCCTGTATGAAAAAAGTGTTTTAAAATTTGCAAACATAAAACTTTAAAATCCTTGTGCCAATTAAAATTTAGCGTTTATTATAACATTAAAAACTTGCTTTGAAAG
>JAYEJA010000028.1:0-4187 GCA_034660395.1 Actinomycetota bacterium | reverse complement strand
ATAATTACTACTAAAGAGAGGTTTAAAAAAGTGGAAGGGGAAAAGATAGTTTTGGAAACAAAAGATTTATGCAAATCTTTTGGTGGTGTAAAAGCTATTGATAAAGTAAATATGAAACTTCATGAGGGAGAAATTATAGCAATTGTTGGAGATAATGGAGCCGGGAAGTCGACTATTATAAAAACTATTTCTGGCGTATATAAAAAAAATGGTGGTGAAATTTATATAGATGGAGAAAAAGTAAGTATGAATAAACCAGCTGATGCGAGAATGTATGGTATCGAAACTGTTTATCAGGAGCAGGGATTGATATCAAATTTTAATGCTCCCGCAAATTTATTTTTGGGAAGAGAAAAAGTGCACAACAATGTATTTGGTAGATTTATTAGAATTTTAGATGAAAATTATATGAGAAAAGAAGCAGTAAAATTACTAAAAAAGCTGGGGATAAAACTTATGAATATAAATCTAGCGATAAAGGATCTATCTGGAGGTCAAAGACAATCAATAGTAGTAGGGAAAGCAATCTACTGGGGAGGAAAAATTTTAATATTCGATGAACCAACTAATAATCTTGGGGTAAAACAAGAGAGAAAGGTAATGGATTTAATAAAGAAAATAAGAAATGAATATAATGTTTCAATTATTATAATCAGTCATAATATAAAGCACGTATTCGAGCTTGTAGATAGAATTGTAGTTTTAAGAAATGGTAAAAAAGTTGGTGATGTAACTAAAGATAAGACGAATCCAAATAAGGTGGTATCGATGATAACCGGGGTGGCATAACTATGTTTGCAGATCCTTTTACCCAGTTAACTTTTAATAGAAACACATTTTTCTAAAGAAAAAGTATCTTAGTTTGGTAACTATAGATGGAAATAAGACTCTGGGGAAGGAAGAAGAGGTTATATATAAAACTAAGAATAAAAAGTCAGTGGTAGCTATATATCTGGAAAGAGATTAGAACTACTAATATTATGAAGAGACTTTCAGGGAAGCTAAAAGGAGAGCAAGAACTATGAGTTGCTTTAAAAAATATACAAGTTTCTTTAAGGATTGTACTTGGGATTATATAATTCACAAGCTTGAGAATAATAATTATTTAAAGTATTGGGTGATCAGCATCTTAATTTGTTAGTTTATTTAACTAAGTAATTGTAGTACTTGGGTTTAGTTCATATCATTTATTATATTAATTTTTTTTTATATGAAAGATATAAGAGTTAGAAAAATAGTCAGTTCCAGTGAACAATATAATATAAATTCATCCATAATCTATAATTATCTTCGAGAAAAAACAACCTTATCAAGGAAACAGATTTCAAGGGAATTAGGAATAAGCGCACCGGTTGTATCCAAAGTAATAGAAGGCTTTATAAAAAAAGGTTTTGTAGTAGAGAAAGGGAAGCTAAAGACACGGAGCGGGAAGAGGCCGATGATGCTTGAAATAAAAGGAGATAATAATTTTGTTATCGGGATTGATATGGGAAAAGAAGAGCTGATAATAGTATTGGCTAATTTTAACGGAAAGATAATAAAGAAATACCAGGGTTTTAAAATGATTAAAAATATAAAAAATCTGGATATCAAAATTGCAAATGAGATAAAAAAGTTTTTAAAGGAGGATGATTCTAAAAAACCTGTAAGGTTAAATGATATAAAAGGAATTTGTATAGGATTTTCCGCCAGTATAGATATCAGAAGCGGAAAGATTATAAACAGTGTTCTTTCCAGAAATTGGGAAGGTTTGGCTTTTGAAACCGTGTTGGGTAGAGAGTTCAAAGTACCGATTTATTTGGAAAATGATGTAAACCTTTCGGCAATAGCTGAAAAAAGGTTCGGAAAAGGTAAGAACTCTAAAAATATTATTTTTATGGAAATTAGTAATGGAATTGGTGTTGGAATAATTATAGATGACTTCATATACAGGGGTTCAAGAGGCACAGCAGGAGAAATAGCATATAAAATAATAGGTATAGAAAACTTAAGTTTTAATATAGAAGATAAAGGATTTTTTGAAAGTTACGCTTCAATGGAAGGTTTCAAAAAAAGATTTGTTGATGAAGTTAGAAATGGGATGGAATCAATTGTGAAGAGTAGGGTTAGAGGTAAGTTAGAGAAAATAGAACCTTATATGATAGTAGAGGCAGCAAAGAAAGGAGATAAACTTTCAAAAAACTTTTTAAAAAAGGAAGTTGATTTATTATCAATAAGTTTGATTGATTTAATATTGAATTTTGATCCGGAAATAATTGTATTGGGAGGAGATATCCTAAAATTACCTATGAAAGAAGACTATATTTTGAAGCCAATCATAGAAAACGTAAAAAACATAATACCTTTCGAGATTCCAGCTATTGATTTTTCTTCTCTGGATGAAGATGCTTGCATAATAGGTGCAGCTGACTTTGCTATAAACTCACAAGTTGTCAGGAGGTTTCCATATAAAATATAAAAATACTGATAGGCAGTAATAAATTTATCGTGTTAATTTAAATTTAGAATATAAAATAATATTTTTATGAGTATAAAATCTATTAGAATCAATATAAATATATTATTAAAGTTGTAGATATATGAAAGGAGGTTATATGTCAAAATAAATGAGATTTGTTTAAATACAATTAGATATTCTAAGCTTGTATGCAAATAAATCTCAAGGTTTATTAATTTATATTAAATGATTTTTGGGGAGTGTGAAAGAAAATGAAAAGAACATTATGGTTGTTGTTAGTACTAGTTCTAACTATTTCAATTATAGCATCCTTCTCTCTTGCAGGATGTAAGGAAGAAGCTGTAGAGGAAGAAGCAGCAGCGGAAGAGGAAGAAGAAGCCGTAGAAGAAGCAGCAGAACCTTATAGTTTAGCAGTTCTACTTCCGGGAACTGTCGAATTCTTTAATATTGAGAGAAAGGGAATAGATGCAGCAGCAGAAGATTTTGGTGTAGAAATAACATATGCTGATGCAGAGTGGGATGCAGGAAATCAGCTTTCCCAAGTTGAAAATTACGTAGCTTCAGGTGTTGATGCAATTCTTTTGTGTGCAGCTGACAATGAAGCTTTAACTGCTGCAGTGCCAATATGTAATGATGCAGGTATTCCACTGATTACCTTTACAAACACAGTAGGCCCAAATCCGGATGGTACATATGAAGGAATAGTTACTTTTATCGGGACAAATGAGATTTCTGTCGGAAAGCTACTGGGTGAAATGGCCGAGCAACTGCTTGGTGATGAAGATGGTAAAATAGTTATGATAGAAGGTAATCCAGGGACAGCACCACAAAGATTTAGAAGACAGGGTTTTGAGGATGTTATGGCAGAGCATGATAACTGGGAAATAGTCTATAGCCAGAGTATCGAAGGATGGACAAAAGAAGGAGCTCTTGCGATGATGGAAGACTTCATCCAGACAGGTCAGGATTTTAACTTTGTCAGTGCTCAGTGGTCTACAGGTGCAGTAGCTGCTGCCCAGGCAATGGAAGAAGCAGGAATAATTGATCAAGCATATGTAACCGGTGTAGAAATATCAAAAGAATGTGTACCATATGTAAAAAGTGGTGATGTTGATATGCTTTCAAATTATTCTGTTGAACAAACAGGATATATAACCATAGAAAATACGGTTAAATATCTAAATGGAGAAACAATTCCAGAATTTATAGAAGTTCTCCATGAAATTGTTACAGTGGAAAATGTTGATACTACTAATATTGAAATGTAACTTAATAAAAAGTAATAGACGTTTTCAGGCGTAATCATACCCGGCCGGCTCCTTAATAATTAAGGAACCGGCCGGGTAAAATATTATTATTTTTAGCTATGAAAAAAGTTTGGGTTGGAACACAAATATTTATAAATAGAAATAGCAATTTGTCCATTGAAGATTTAAGAAAGATTATTTTTAATGGGAAGAAATATTTGAAATTAAGCAGCCTGATGCTA
This sequence comes from Actinomycetota bacterium, assembly GCA_034660395.1. GTDB lineage: Bacteria > Actinomycetota > Humimicrobiia > Humimicrobiales > Humimicrobiaceae > JAQVEM01. Next base: position 240 of record JAYEJA010000028.1, on the reverse strand, counting down.
TGGGCAAATAATGATTTTAATATGTATGAAAACTTTATAAAAATTTGTAGAGAGTTCGAAATTGAATCATATCTGTGGTTTCCTGTCTTATCAGATATTCCCGGCTATACTATTTCAAAAGAAGATCTGACTCTCAACTATGATGGGGCCCGGGGATACGGTAAAAGGGGTCAATGGAGAAATCCCAATCAGAAAGAAGAAGAATTTTTATTTATATGTCCAAATAATAAAAAAGCATTA